>JAGOYM010000025.1 GCA_018059165.1 Leptotrichiaceae bacterium
TTAATTTAAATTCTTCTCCATATCTCTTTCCTGTACTTCCTACCATTCTGATCACTCCCATTTTTTTAGTTTAACATATTTTACTTACTTTTGGTACAACATGCTCTAAACAAATGGGACTGATCCAGTAATTGAAATTCTACTTTCAAAACGTAATGAGAAGAGATCTAAAATTATCAAAAAATAGTTGCTACAAAATAATAATTTTGAACACAAAACAAAAAAAGACAGCATGCGCTGTCTTTTTTACATATATTATTATATTCTAGAACCAAATTAGAACCATTTGTTTTCCAGAATCTATCAAATCACCATTTTACAAGCATTCAACAGTCTTACTTCTTGATCCAAGACATAAGTCCTCTTAATTCTCTTCCTACTACTTCAATTTCATGTTCTTTGAACGACTCTCTTCTTTCTTTCATGAATGGTTGTCCTGCTTTATAATCATCTAAGAAATCATTAGCAAATTTACCAGTTTGAATATCTTTCAATACACCTCTCATAGCTTCTTTTGATTCTGAAGTTATGATTTTTGGACCTGTTATATAATCTCCATATTCAGCAGTATTTGAAATAGAATGTCTCATTTTTTCAAATCCACCTTCATATATTAAATCAACAATTAATTTCATTTCATGCAAACACTCAAAGTAAGCATTTACTGGGTCATATCCAGCTTCTACTAATACTTCAAATCCAGTTTTCATAAGTTCTGTTACTCCACCACAAAGAACTGCTTGCTCACCAAATAAATCTGTTTCTGTTTCTTGTTTAAATGTAGTTTCTAATATTCCTGATCTTCCACCACCAACACCTGATGCCCAAGCTAATGCTATATCTTTAGTGTTTCCTGATGGATCTTGGTTTACAGCTATTAAACAAGGTACTCCTGATCCTTCTGTAAATGTTCTTCTCACTAAATGTCCAGGCCCTTTTGGTGCACACATAAATACATTTATATCTGCTCTAGGAACTATTTTTTCAAAATGAATATTGAATCCGTGACCAAATCCTAAGTAAACACCTTCTTTTAAGTTTGGTGCTATATCTGTTGCATATGTATCTCCTTGTAATTCATCAGGCATTAGTATCATTACAACATCTGCACCTTTTACTGATTCTGCAGTTGTCTTAACTGTTAATCCCATTTTTTCAGCTTCTGGCCATGATTTCGAACCTTCTCTTAATCCAACTGTTACATCCATTCCGCTCTCTTTTAAGTTTAATGAATGTGCATGCCCTTGTGATCCATACCCTACTACTGTTATTTTTTTTCCTTTTAATAAATCTAAATTACAGTCAGCGTCATAACAAACTGTTTTCCCTAAAATCTCTTTTGCCATTTTATCATTTCCTCCATATTTAATTTTTATATTTTTTTATGCTTCGTTCCTAATATACTACTACATTTTCAAAAATAAATCCAGTTCATTTACTTTATGATATACATTAATTATATTAATATTTGAAATTATAATCTTGATGCTATTAAATCTCCCATTTCAGTTGTTCCAACTTTTTTTGTTCCTTCTGTATATATATCTCCTGTTCTGTATCCTTCTTCTAACACTTTCTCAACAGCTTTTTCAATTGCATCTGCTTCTTTCAATAAATTGAAAGAGTATTTTAGCATCATTGATAAAGATAATATAGTTGCTATTGGATTAGCTATACCTTTACCAGCAATATCTGGTGCTGATCCGTGAATTGGCTCGTATAATCCAACTTTTGAATCTCCTAAACTTGCTGATGGAAGCATTCCTATTGATCCTGTTAACATTGATGCTTCATCTGATAATATATCTCCAAACATATTTTCTGTAACAATTACATCAAATTGTCTAGGATTTATAACTAATTGCATTGCTGCATTATCTACATACATATGGTCTAACTTAACTTCTGGATAATCTTGAGATACTTCTATAACAACTTCTCTCCATAATTTAGAACTATCTAGAACATTATGTTTATCTACACTCATAAGTCTTTTTTCTCTTAACATTGCAACTTCAAATGCTTTTCTAGCTATTCTTTCTATTTCAGGTCTTGAATAGTACATAGTATCATGTGCTTCATCATGTGTTTTACTTCTTTCACCAAAATATATTCCACCAGTCAATTCTCTTATTACGATCATATCTAATCCATCACCAATAATCTCTGATTTCAATGGGCTTGAATCTCTCAATGCTTCATAAAGTATTGCAGGTCTTAAGTTCATATATAAACCTAATGCTTTTCTTATTCCTAATAATCCTTTTTCTGGTCTAAGTGCTGGATCTATAACATCCCATTTAGCTCCACCAACCGCTCCTAATATAACCGCATCACTAGCTTTACAAGTTGCTATTGTTTCTTCCGTTAATGGCATCCCAAATTTATCAATTGATTCACCACCTAAGTATCCTTGACTATATTCAAAAGTATGTCCGAATTTTTCACCAATTTTATTTAGTACCTTTACAGCTTCATCAACTATTTCTGGACCTATTCCATCCCCTTTTAAAAGCGCTATCTTGTAATTCATTGTCATCTCCTTTTTATTTTTATCAATTACTTACATAAATTATCCATTTTTTTGTTCATATGCAGTTATTTTATCAGCATATTCTAGTGTGATTCCAATTGAATCTAGTCCTTTTAACAGTCTATTTTTCCATGCATCCTCTAATGTAAATGTGTACTCTTTCCCATTTGCTACTACTTTGTTATTTTCTAAGTCAACAGTTACTTTTGAATCTCCTGATAATGCTGCTAATTCTTCTCTTTCAGATTGAGATAATTTTATTGGTAAATGTCCATTATTCAACCAGTTCATATAGAATATATCCGAATAACTTCCTGCTATAATTACTTCAAATCCATAATCTTGTAACGCCCATGCTGCATGCTCTCTTGATGATCCACAACCAAAGTTCTCTCCAGTTATAAGGATTGTTCCTGCCTTGTACTCAGGTTTATTAAGATTAAATTCTACATTATTACTTCTATCTTCGTTATATCTCCACTCATCAAAAACAAAATCACCAAATCCTGTTCTCTTTATACTTTTCAAAAATTGTTTTGGTATTAATTGATCTGTATCAATATTATCATACATTATAGGTACTATTCTTCCCTCATATTTATTAAATGGTTTCATTTTTTCTCCTTTCGATCTCTCTTTATTAATATTAATCTACATATCTCGTATCTACAAATTTTCCATTTATAGCTGCTAACACTGCCATAACAGGGCTTACTAAATGCGTTCTTGCATTTTTCCCTTGTCTTCCTTCAAAGTTTCTATTTGATGTAGATGCAATGTGCTCAAATGCAGGTATTACATCAGGATTCATTCCTAAACAGCTAGAACATCCTGGTTCTCTCCATTCAAATCCCGCTTCAACAAATATCTTGTCTAGTCCTTTTTCTTCTGCTGCTCTCTTAACTGCTCCCGATCCTGGAACTACTACAGCTACTATATTTGATGCAACTTTTCTTCCTTTTATTGCATTCGCTGCTTCTTCTAGATCAGATAATCTTCCATTTGTACAAGAACCAATAAATACGTGCTTAAGTGGTATTTCTGATGGTGTCATTCCAGGTTTTAATCCCATGTATTCATATGCTTTTCCATCATTTTGATCTTTTACTTCTGGGAATTTTCCATCAACATCTACACCCATACCTGGTGTTGTTCCCCATGTTACTTGAGGTGCAAGATTAGAAACATCAATTTTTATATATTTATCGAATGCATCTACAGAATCTGTATATAGTTCTTTCCATTCTGCTACTGCATTATCAAACTCTTCACCTTTTGGTGCATGTATTTTACCATTCACATAGTTAAATGTAACTTCATCCGGTGCTATGATACCTGATTTTGCTCCACCTTCTATTGCCATGTTACATATAGTCATTCTTTCTTCCATTGTCATATTTCTAATTGTTTCTCCAAAGAACTCAAACGCATATCCAGTACCTACTGATACACCATATACTTTTAATAAGTGTAGAATAACATCTTTAGCGTATACACCTTTTGGTAATTTACCAACTATCTCAACACCCATTGTTTTAGGTTTCTTTTGCCATAGTGTTTGTGTCGCTAATACGTGTTCCACTTCACTTGTTCCTATTCCAAATGCAATAGCCCCAAATGCTCCATGTGTTGCAGTGTGACTATCTCCACAAACTATAGTTTTCCCTGGTTGAGTAAGTCCAAGCTCAGGTCCAACGATATGTACAATCCCATTTCTAGGATCATTCATGTCTGCTAAGTCGATTCCAAACTCTTTACAATTTGTGCTTAATGCTTCTAATTGTGCTTTTGCTATTACATCAGCAATATTAACTCTTTGCTCTTTTTTCGTAGGTGTATTATGATCCATTGTTGCAAATGTCTTATCAGGTCTTCTAACTTTTCTTCCTGTTAATCTTAATCCTTCAAAGGCTTGAGGTGATGTTACTTCGTGCACCATTTGTAAATCTATATAGATTAACTGTGCTTCTCCTTCTTTTCCTTCGATTAAATGTTTTTCCCATACCTTGTCAAATAATGTTTTTGCCATTTTTCCTCCTTAAAATTTATCATTTTACATTTTTCATATTTTCTTTAATTCTATCACAACTATCTCTGGTTGTGCAAAAAATCTTATGTATTGCTCAAACGCAGAACCACCTAATCCAGAAGTTATATACAGTTTACCACCTTTTACATTTTTCATTCCATATCTATATGGTATCCAATACTTCATTGACATAGGCGATATCCCAAATAGTCCAAATAATGTTATTTGTCCAGCATGTGTATGCCCTGATAAAGCTAAATCAACTCTACTAATATCAGATTCTGGTACACCCTGTACATAATATTGTGGATTATGTGTCATTAATAATGTGAAATCTTCTTTTTTTATACCATTTAATGCTTGTGTTGAATCTGCTAAACCACTGTAATAATCATGTGTTCCAGCAATATATATTTTATCATTGTTAATTTTAATTTCTTTGTTTTCATTTAGTAATACATTGTATCCTAATGATTTTAAATTTTGTATATTAGGATTATTTGCACTATTATAGTAATTATCTGAGCTATACTCTTTCTTATTTTCATCACCGGTTTCATCATAATCATGATTTCCAAGTATTGCATATACTCCGAATTTAGGTTTATTCAATTTTTTTAAGTCCTCATAAAACAATGGAATCTTATCACTCCATACTTTATAATCCCCACCAAGTAATATTATGTCTTTATCTATTTTATTAACTTTATTGATTGCATTCATCACTGCTTTTCTATTATAATTAAATCTTGTATCCATCTGAAAATCTGCAATAAACACAACTTTTTTTCCATCAAATTCTTTTGGTATATCTGATGATTCAAGTACAATATGCTTTATTTTTATATTGTTATATTCAATTCTTGCCCATATGTAGCAAAATAAGAAAAATAGAAATGCGTATAATCTGATTTTTTTATTCCTCGACTTTCTCATTAGCTTTTTTTGTTTAATATCTTCTTCTGTATTCATAACTAGCTTATTTGCCCCGATTCTAAGTATTTGCTTGGATATATAAATATATTTTCTGTATTTAATGCCATATCAGGAGTGTATATTACCCAATCCGTCAGGTTATTCAAGTCTATTGTATACGACTTATCTTTTTTCAATTCTTTTACATAATAAGGTGCATTCATTAACCGTGCTACCGTACTATTTCCATTACTTTCATCTCCTAATGATTCTATTTCAAACCATAAATGTTCTTTTTCATTATCTTCTATTTTTGTTCCATCCATTTGATATGCAACTTTTATTATGAATCCCCAGTTTTTATCATTTGACTTATCAGAGTAAACCAACTTAAAGTATTCGAATGTCTCTTTAGCTTTTTCTGACATTCTCATAGTTTCATTTGTTGATACCCACAATAGTGGATTATTTGTCAAATTATTACTAACTGAATCTGTTAATTGATATTTATTATTGTTATCAGCAATAAGTACAACTGATCTATTACCAGTGTGATAGTCGTCTCTATCGCTCATCCCACCAAGAAGAGTATTTTTTGATTTATTTGAAAGTTGTGCAACTATATCTAGCCCTCTCTCATAATCTAATAATATCACTCTTATTTCTTTTGCTGGCTCAATTACTTTATAATTTTTTATTTCATTAGGTGCATTCATCATGAATTTTGCTAAATAATTCAAAAATTCATATTGTGTTTCTGGAGCTTCTGTAATTTCTAAAAGATCTAATTCAACAATCCCCATTCTGTTTAAACCATGTGTATGTAACCAAATCTTTCTTTCACCATTTTCATTATCTACAACTGCATCTATTTTGTACATTGAATCTGGTGATGGTGCAATTTTACTTTTCGCTGAAATTTTGAACCATTCTCCTGAAAAGTATTGATCACCCGAAACATCTTGTAATAAGTAAGTGTCCCCACTTAGCAAATACAATAATTTTAACTGAAAATGAAAATCTTGTGTTGGATTATCAGAGAAAAGAACATTCGTATAAATAGAATATCTTACTTGCTGCGCTCCGTTAATTTCACCATCAATAAGTGGTCTTGTATTATATTTTTTTATGCTTTCCATATAGTTTAGTTCTTCAAATGTAGCATCTTTAATTATTACATCATTATAAAGTGTCTCTAAATATTTAAAATCCGCTGCAAAACCACCTATTTCTTCAATATATTCACTTATCTTAATTAATTCAACTTCATCACTCTTTGATATTTTATCTGTTATCAAATCTTTTGATAACTTACTTTCAAATTTTTTAGGATATGTTGCCATTGATGAATATCTATCTAATGACATCTCTTGCTCTTGAACATCAATATCAATTGAAATTTTACTGCTTACATCTTTACTTTTCTTAAACTTATCAAATAATCCCATAGTTCTCCCCCATTATACTTTGCTTTTTATTAATAAATACTCTATAGAATCAACAAGCGCAATCCAACTTGCTTCAATAATATCCGTAGATACACCAATTGTATTCCATATATTTTTACCATCTGTTGTCTCTATTAATACTCTAACCTTTGATGCTGTTGCACTTTCTAGACCTTTTAGTACCCTTACTTTATAATCTATCAATTTCATGCTATTAAGTTGTGGGTAGAATCCTTGTAATGCTTGTCTTAAAGCAGTATCCAGTGCGTTAACTGGTCCATCTCCTTCAGCCACAGTTAGCTTTATCTCTCCTCCAACTTTCAATTTTACAATTGCTACTGAATGATATTCAGATCCTTGATAATTACCTTTCACATCAAAATATATTAATTCAAAGAAATTATTATGTTTCCCTAAATATTTTCTTATAACTAATTCAAATGTTGCTTTTGCTCCTTCAAATTGATACCCTTTGTACTCTAATTCTTTAAGTCTCTCAATTATTTCCTTTGTTTCTTTTGAATCTCTATTTATTGATGAATCTACTTTCTGAATCTCTTCAAGAATAGTAGTTCTTCCTGATACCTCCGATAATAAGAATTCTCTCTCGTTACCAACTTTCGTAGGACTTATATGTTCAAATGAGTGTGACGCTTTCGTTACACCATCTATGTGCATTCCACCTTTGTGGGCAAATGCATTCTGCCCAACATAAGGCATCCCATCATCTATTGTTATATTTGCAATTTCCGCAACTGCTCTTGAAAATTGTGTTAACTGTTCAATTTTCTCTTCTTCCAGTATTTTTATTCCCTTTTTCAATTGAAGATTTGCAATTATAGTAGATAAGTTAGCGTTCCCACATCTTTCACCGAATCCAATTAATGTACCTTGTATATGTGTTGCACCTGCTTCAACTGCTTTTATTGAATTAATTACTGCAAATGACATATCATTGTGCACATGAATACCTATCTTGATACGTGGATATTCTAGCATTACTTTGTGTAAAACATTTCTTGTTATTTTCTCAATTTCTTCAGGGAAACATCCACCGTTAGTATCACATAATACTAACGTCTCAGAGCCACCTTTTGCTGCTGCAAGTAGTGCTTCTACTGCATATTCGGGATTATTCTTATATCCATCAAAAAAATGTTCTGCATCAAATATAACTTCTTTACCTTTTGAAATTAAATATTCTACTGTATCTTCTATCATTTCAAGGTTTTCTTCTAAAGATGTCTTTATTATGTCTGTTACATGAAAATCCCACGTTTTACCAAATATAGTGACGTATTCTGTATTTGCTTTCAGTAACGACTGTAAATTTTGGTCTTCCTCTGGCTTTATCCCTTTTCTTCTAGTACTACCAAAAGCAACTAATTTAGAATTTTTCAAATCAAGCTCTGAAACTTTTTCAAAAAACTCTAAATCTTTAGGGTTAGAACCTGGATTTCCTGCTTCAATAAATGCTATTCCCATATCATCTAGAACTTCTGTTATAGCTAATTTATCTTCAACAGAAAATGATATTCCACGTGCTTGTGCACCATCTCTCAAAGTAGTATCAAAAATCTCTATTTTTCTCATTGAAACTCCTTTTTTATTTTTTCTATTTGCTATCCTGATATGAAATTAATCTTTGTAAAGTCTATTAATTCCATTTATGTATGCAATTATACTTGCTTCAACGATGTCTGTACTTTGACCTCTTCCAATGAATCTTTGACCATCTTTTTCAATTACAACAACAACTTGTGCTTGTGCATCTGTATCACCCGTAATTGAATCTAACTTATATTCTTCTAATTCAAATTTATCATTTAGTAACTCTTTAATTGCGTGATATGCAGCATCAACTGGTCCATCTCCATAAGCAATCCCTGTTTTCTTATCTCCATCAATTGTTATATCAACTTCTGCTTTAGGTTTCCCTTCACGTCTTGTAATTTCGAAACTTTCTAATTTAACTTTTCCTTCAAATTTCGCTGCATCCCCTGTTACTAATGCAATTATATCTTCATCAACAATATATTTTTTCTTATCTGCTAATTTTTTAAATTCTCCAAATAATTGATCCATTTTGCTATCTTCTAGATCTCCAAAACCTAATTTTTTAAGTTTATCGACAAATGCATGTTTTCCTGATAATTTTCCTAAAACTAAACTATCCGCATTTCTTCCAACAGATTCAGGACTTATTATTTCGTATGTTTCTTTATTTGCTAATACCCCGTGTTGGTGTATTCCTGATTCATGAGCAAATGCATTTGCTCCGACAATTGCTTTATTCGGTTGTACTTGTACTCCTGTCAATAAGCTCACTAATCTACTTGTTGAATATATTTGTTTTGCATCTATTGATGTTTCAAAATTAGAATATCTATCTTTTCTAGTTTTTAATATCATTACGATTTCTTCTAATGATGTATTTCCTGCTCTTTCACCAATTCCGTTTATTGTACACTCTACTTGTGTTGCACCAGCTTCTACTGCTGCTAATGAATTTGCTACTGCCATTCCTAAATCATTATGGCAATGAACTGATATATCAACATTATCTATTCCTTTTACATTCTTTTTCAAATAAGAAATTAATTCAAACATTTCTGTAGGTGTTCTGTATCCAACAGTATCTGGCACATTCAATGTTGTTGCACCTGCTTTTATTACTGCTTCATATATCTCAACTAAGAATTCTGGCTCTGTTCTTAATGCATCTTCTGCTGAAAATTCGATATCATTCATAAATGTTTTTGCGTATGCTACCATTTCAGTTGCTCTTTTTACTATTTCTTCTTTTGTCATTTTTAGTTTAAATTCTCTATGTATTGGTGAAGTTGCAATAAATGTATGAATCCTTGGTTTTACTGCACCTTTTAACGCCTCTGCAGCTGCCTCTATGTCCTTCTTCATCGCTCTTGCTAAAGATGTTACTGTTGATGTTTTAATGTTGTCTGCTATCAATTTTACTGCTTCAAAATCTCCAGGTGATGAAACTGCAAATCCAGCTTCTATAATATCTACACCTAATGATTCTAATTGTCTTGCTATTCTTAATTTTTCTTCTGAATTAAGATTGACTCTAGGAGTTTGTTCCCCATCTCTCAAAGTAGTATCGAATATTTTTATATGTTTCATTTCTCCTCCTTCTAAAGTTACATTAGTTACATTTTTTCTCCTCTACTCATAGCTAGAACTCCTGTTTTTGCAATTTCTAGTATACCGTAGTTATTTAAAATATCTATAAACCCTCTTAGTTTATGCACGTCTCCTGTTAATTCCATTGTAAGTGATGTTGGCGATACATCTAGTACTTTTGCTCTATAAATATCTGCAATCTGTACTATTTGTGCTCTTGTTTCGTTGTTTGCCTTAACTTTTATTAGCATTAGTTCTCTTCTAATTACACCTTCTTCAGGGAACACTTTGACTTTTGCAACGTCAATTATTTTGTACACTTGTTTTTGAATTTGATCTAGTGTCTTGTCATCTCCTTCAACAGTCAATGTAAGTCTCGCATAACCTTCTTTATTAGTTATTCCAGCTGTCATCTTAACTACAGAGTAGCCACGTCTATTAAACAATGACATTATTCTAGAAACTATTCCATTTGTATTTTTTGTTATTATTAATATCTCATGTCTCTTAATCATTCTCTAACACCCCTCTTTTTCCTACCATTTGTTCTACACTTGTTCCTGCTGGTATCATTGGGTAAACATTTTCTTCTTTTTCTACTATAAATTCTATCAATACTGCTTCATCAGATTCTATTAATTTTTTCAGTTTTGATTTCAAGTCTTTTTTATTTGCTATTTTCACTGATTTTATTCCGTATGCTTCACCTATTTTTATGAAATCTGGATTATGGTCTAAGTCAACGAATGAATATCTTTTTTCATTGAATATTTCTTGCCATTGTCTTACCATCCCTAAAAATGAGTTATTTAGAATTATTACTTTAACTGGTAAATTGTATTGTTTTAACATCATAAGCTCTTGGAATGTCATTTGAAATCCACCATCACCAGAAATAGATATTACTTTCTTATCCGGCATAGCAATTTGTGCTCCCACTGCTGCTGGCATCCCAAATCCCATAGTTCCTGCACCTCCAGATGTAATCATATGATCTGGATTTTCATATGATAAATATTGTGCTGCCCACATTTGATGTTGCCCTACATCTGTTGTTATTATTGCATTTCCTTTTATGATCTTATCAAGTTCTTCTAATACTTCTTGAGGAACAAGTTTATCTTCTGGTACCGCTTTATACATAACTGGATATTCTTTTTTCCATTCTTGAACTTGCTTTATCCATTCAGCGTGATTATATAACTTCTCATCTTTTGCTATTTCTTTATTCAATGCAGATATTACTTGTTTTAGATCTCCAACGATTGGTACATCTGGCTTTTTATTTTTCCCTATCTCAGCTGGATCAATATCGATATGAATTATTTTTGCATTTTTACAAAATTTATCTGGATTTCCTGTTATTCTATCATCAAATCTTATACCTGCTGCTATTATTAAATCTGCTTCTGCTGTTGCATAATTTGCATACACAGTTCCATGCATTCCTAACATTCCTAACGAAAGATCATGTTTTGTTGGAAATCCTCCTAATCCTAGTAATGTCATTGTTACTGGTATATTCGCTTTTTCAGCTAATTCTTTAAGTTCTTTTGATGCTCTTGATTTCAATATTCCAGCACCTGCAATTATTAATGGTTTTTTTGCTGTTTGCATCAGTTTTATTGCTTTTTTCATTTGTCCAGAATGTCCTTTATATGTCGGATCATATCCTTCAAGATTGAATTCTTGATTAAATAATTTTTCGAAATCCGCATAAGGAATTCTTTCTAATTGAATATCTCTTGGAATATCTACTAAAACTGGCCCTGGTCTTCCTGTAGATGCTATGAAATATGCTTCTTTTAGTATTCTAGGTAAGTCTTTAATATGTTGAACGAGATAATTATTTTTTGTTATTGGAACTGTAATTCCAACTATATCACTTTCTTGGAATGCATCTTTTCCTAGTAGATGACTCCCTACTTGACCTGTTATTGCAAGCATTGGAATCGAATCCATATGCGCAGTCATTATTCCTGTAACTAAATTCGTTGCTCCAGGTCCTGATGTTGCAAGACATACTCCTACTTTTCCCGATGCTCTCGCGTAACCATCTGCTTCGTGTGCTGCACCTTGTTCATGTCTTGAAAAATAATGATTTATCTTCTCAAAACTATAAATTTCATCATATATTGGTATTACTGCACCACCTGGGTATCCAAATATATCCTCTACTCCTAATCTGCTTAGGCATTCTAATAATATCCTCGCACCATTGATTGTTTCATTAGCCATATTAAACCACCTTTTTCAATTTTTATATTCCACTTGTATTAAGTCTTATAACTTTATATCCTTCATTTGCAAATGTTTCTGTTATCATTTTAATATGATCTTCTCCATTTGTCTCTACTGTTACTTGTAGTTCAACTTCATGGAATCTATCAAGATTTTTGAATTGGTTATGATCCAATTTTATTACATTTGCATTTAGTGATGATAATGTTTCTGATACTTTTAATAACTGCCCTGGCTTATCTGGAAGTTGAACAGAAAATGTAAATATTCTTCCTCTTGTAACAAGCCCTTTATTTATCATAGATGATATAGTTAACACATCTATATTTCCACCACTTAATATTGATACAACTTTTTTATTTTTCTCTTTTAGTTTTTTAAGTCCTGCAACTGATAGTATTGCAGCATTTTCTGCTATTATTTTGTGTTTTTCTACTAGTAATAAGAATGCTTCCATTAATTCATAGTCAGATACTGTTACTATTTCATCAACATACTCTTTTATATATTGAAATGAAATATCTCCTATTCTCTTGACCGCGGCACCATCAGCTATAGTACTTGATTCTTTCAGTGTCGTAACTTGACCTTCTTTTAATGCTGCTATAGCGCTTGCTGCACCTTCTGGTTCTACACCTATTATTTTGATTTTAGGATTCTTCAATTTTGCTGCTGCTGCAACACCAGATACTAATCCGCCACCACCTAATGGTACAATCATTATATCCGTATCAGGTAATTCTTCGAGTACTTCAAGTGCTATTGTTCCTTGTCCTTCAATAACATCTTCATCATCAAACGGATGTATAAATGTATATCCGTATTCTTTTTCTAACTCTTTTGCTTTCTGAAATGCTTCATCGTAAACTTCTCCGTAAAGCACTACATCTGCACCATATTGCCTTGTTGCTTCAACTTTTATTAAGGGTGTATATTTTGGCATAACTATTGTTGCTTTAACCCCTAACTTTTGTGCTGCAAATGCGACACCTTGTGCATGATTTCCAGCTGATGAAGCAATAAGACCTTTATCTTTTTGTTCATTTGTTAATTTCGATATTTTATTATATGCTCCTCTAATTTTGAAAGAGCCTGTTACTTGAAGATTTTCTGGCTTTATATATACATCATTTCCTGACTCATTAGAAAAGACTGTGCTATGTATTAACTTTGTTTTTGTAATAACTGTTCCTAATCTTTCTCTTGCCTCAATAAAATCGTATAGTTTAAGCATCTTCTCTCCTTTTTCTGTCTTATTTGATTAATCTTCGTATATTTCTATTGCACCTTCTGCTGCTGACGAAACATGTGCTGCATATTTTTTCAAGTACCCTTTAACATTAGGTTTGTAAGGTTTCAATTCAGCTTTTCTTTTTGCTATTTCTTCGTCTGATAAATCTACTCTTATTAATCTATTTGGAATATCTATTTGTATTATATCTCCTTCATTTACTACTGCAATTGTTCCCCCTTGTGCTGCTTCTGGTGATACGTGTCCTATAGATGCTCCTCTTGTTGCTCCAGAGAATCTCCCATCAGTTATAAGTGCTACTTCTGTTCCTAATCCCATTCCTGATATAACAGCCGTTGGTGTCAACATTTCTCTCATTCCAGGTCCGCCTTTTGGCCCTTCATATCTTATTACGATAACATCTCCTTTAACAATTTTACTTGCTAATATTGCATCTACCGCATCTTCTTCACAATTAAATACTCTTGCAGGTCCGCTATGAACTAACATTTCTGGTGCAACCGCACCTTCTTTAACTACACATCCATCTTCAGCTAGATTCCCTTTTAATACTGCAATTCCACCTGTTCTATATGCTGGTTTATCCCATGGTTTTATAACATCATCATCGTTTATATAAGCTTCTTTAACAATCTCAGCTTGTGTTTGCAATGTTACCGTTTTTTGATCACCATGTAATGCATTATTTTCATACATTCTCTTCATTACTCCTGTTACTCCACCTGCTCTATATAAATCTTCTATGAAGTATTCACCTGATGGTGATAATTTACATAGTTGAGGTACTTTTTGAGCTATTGCATTGAAATCATCAAGAGTTATTTTTATTCCAGCTTCATGTGCTATTGCTGGTAAATGTAATGCTGTATTTGATGAACCTCCTAGTGCCATATCTACTGCTATTGCATTCTCAAATGCTTCTTTTGTCATTATATCATTTGGTTTAAGACCGGCTTCTAAAACTTTCATTATTTGCATTCCCGCTTTTTTTGCCAATCTAAGTCTTTCTGAAAATACTGCTGGTACAGTTCCATTTCCTGGAAGTCCCATTCCTAGTGCTTCTGTTAAACAATTCATTGTATTTGCTGTATACATTCCTGAACAAGATCCACATGTTGGACACGCTAAATCTTCAACTAAATTTAACTCTTTTTTTGTCATTTTACCTTGTTCATATTCCCCAACATACTCAAAAACATTACTTAATCCTATTTTTTTACCTTTGTATACTCCCGCTAACATTGCCCCACCACTTATAAATATTGATGGTATATTAAGTCTTGAAGATGCCATAAGCATTCCCGGAACAACTTTATCACAATTAGGTATAAATACAATTGCATCAAATGGTGTTGCCATTGCTGTTGCCTCTATAGAGTCAGCAATTATTTGTCTTGTTACTAATGAGTATTTCATTCCAATATGGTTCATTGCTAAACCATCACAGATTCCTATTGTATTGAATTCCATAGGTATTCCACCTGCGTTTCTTATTCCATCTTTTACTGCTTGAACTAGTGTTTTCAAATGCACGTGTCCTGGTATTATTTCATTAAATGAATTTGCTATTCCAATTATTGGTCTGTCCATTTCCTCGTTTATGAAACCTAGGCCTTTTAATAGCGATCTATGTGGTGCTCTTTTTTCTCCTGTTTTTAAATCATCACTTCTCATTTTATTTCTCCTTTTTTTCTGAATTTTCTGTATTTTGTTTCATTATTATAACATTTTTTCAAAATAAAATCTAAATAAAAAGGCGATTCTGTTGCTGAATCACCTTAAAAGTTTATCTAAAAAATTATTTTATTTCGATAAGTCTAGAATTATCCATTCTAAATTTGGTAAAAATCTATATTAGCTCAAACTACGTAGTATTAGTTAAAGTTATTTTTAGTTTTATTATTGCACACCAAACTTATTTTAGAGTTATTTCTAGAAACTTTCAAGGTATCAAATTGTATTTTTGATATGAGCTCGAGTTCTAAGACTTCTAAAATTACTATTAGTAATGTAACAATGACTAAAATTATAACTAATGAAAACATATTTTTGCCTCCTCAACTTATTTTGTTATCTTATTCTAACAAGAATAAGCATTAAAGTAAAATATAGGTTTTAGATATGTTTCATATATTTTGCTAATGATTGATCCGTCATATATTGCATCTGTATATATGCAAGTTGCTCCAGTTACTGGTACTGGTATTTCAAATCCTTTTTAAATGATTTTACTTTCTAAAATTTATTATATAAATAATTTTAATTATTTGTCACCAAAAAAGTGAGATTTCTCTCACTTTTCAAATTATTTCTTTTATTAGACTAGTAGTTCATTCTGTTATAATCCTCTGTTACATCATCTGCTTTTTTATAAACATTTTCTGGCGTTCCTTCTTCAGTCTCCAAAAACAGTTTTTGACCATCTTTTTCAAATCTTTCTATATTAAAATCACTTGATTTTGTTTTTGATTTTATTCTATCTATTAATGTAGACGTTGATTTTTTAAATTCAACAACTGAATCAACGTAACTCTTAACAGAACTTTCATTGAAGTTTTCTTTCTCAATCATTTTACTATCATTAGCAACTTTTCTAAGTTCTTCTTGTGCTATCACAAATTTATCATAAGCAGCTTTTAACTTAACAGCATCCCCTTTTTCTGTGAAATTTGCACCTGTTAATTTTTCATTATCCATCTCATCTAATATTTCATCAATGGCAATACCAGTTTTTATTCTATTTGCTGTTATCAATTTACCTTCTTTTTCAGCTCTTTTTAACTCTGCCATTCTTACTTCTTGAGCTTTTGCAAACAATGATTTACTATATTCAGCAAATGCTTTGTCGTATTGTGGAACTAATGAAAGTATTTTCGTATGTAACTCTTGACCTTTTTTGTAACTATCTTCTCTGTAATCTCCACCTTTATAATACTGATCTGCTTCAGTAAATACTTTATTTAGTTCTTCTAAAATAGGTAACATTTTTTTTGCATTATCATCTAAGACAGCAAAAGATGGTCCTTTTCCTATTGCTTCTTTGTATCTAGCTATTTCTGACGTAAGATCGGATGCATTAAAAGATGGGTCAGAGTCTTTTACTTTTAAATTTTTCTCTTGTCCAAATTCTAACAAATAGTCATCAATTTGATTTGAAAAGTTTGATGCTAACCTAGAGTGAAAGTCAACATTAGCATTATATTTATCAATACTATTACCCTCTGTTACACTCTCTTTGCCATTCATTTGATTTTTCAATTTATCTGAAATCTTTGCATTACACGAAACAAGTGCTACCAGCATTACTAATCCAATAAATATTTTCTTCATTTTTTTCTCCTTTTTATGTGATACCTAATCATAAAGTATTTTAAGGTTATTTGTCAAGTCTTGTTATTTCTAGAACTGTGTTTTAAATCCTATTGTTAATTTACCTTGTTCTTTGTT
>JAGOYM010000067.1 GCA_018059165.1 Leptotrichiaceae bacterium
TTACTATTGTTTTTGTTGTCGGTCTTATTCCTATTATTTCTACTTCTTCTCCAACGTTTACAATTCCTCTTTCAATTCTTCCTGTTACTACTGTTCCTCTTCCAGTTATTGTAAATACATCTTCTATTGGCATCAAGAATGGTAAATCTACTGGTCTTTCTGGTGTAGGTATGTAACTATCTACTGCATCCATTAATTCCATTATTTTATCTGCCCATTTTTCTTCTCCATTTAATGCTCCTAATGAAGATCCTTTTATTACTGGTATATCGTCCCCAGGGAATCCATACTCAGTTAATAATTCTCTTACTTCCATCTCTACTAATTCTAATAACTCTTCGTCATCTACCATATCAACTTTGTTTAAGTACACTACTATGTAAGGTACCCCAACTTGTCTTGCTAGTAAGATATGTTCTCTTGTTTGTGGCATTGGACCATCAGCTGCTGATACTACTAATATAGCTCCATCCATTTGTGCTGCTCCTGTGATCATGTTTTTTACATAATCCGCATGTCCTGGACAATCAACGTGTGCGTAATGTCTTTGCTCTGTTGAATATTCAATATGTGCTGTGTTTATTGTGATTCCTCTTTCTCTTTCTTCTGGTGCTTGATCAATGTTTGCGAAATCTACTTTTTCAGCCAATCCTTTTTCTGATAATACTTTTGAGATTGCTGCTGTCGTTGTCGTTTTCCCATGATCTACGTGTCCTATTGTTCCAACGTTTACGTGTGGTTTACTTCTTTCAAATTTAGCTTTTGCCATTTTGATTTTCCTCCTAAAAATATATTATATATTCTTTTATTTTATTTTTTTATTATCTTCCTTGTCTTTCTGAAACAACTTGAGTAGCTATATTTGTTGGAACTTGTTCATATTTTTCAAATTCCATCGAATAAGATGCTCTTCCTTGTGTTTTAGATCTTAAATCTGTTGCATATCCAAACATCGCTGATAAAGGTACATGTGCATTAATGATTTTAGCATTGTTTCTATCTGTCATTCCTGATACTTGACCTCTTCTAGCGTTTAAATCTCCAATTACATCTCCCATATACTCTTCAGGTGTTGTAACTTCAACTTTAAATATTGGTTCTAGTAATACTGGTGTTGCTTTCTTCATTGCATCTTTTATTGCCATTGATCCAGCTATTTTAAATGCCATTTCCGATGAATCGACTTCATGGTACGATCCGTCATATAACATTACTTTTATATCTTGAACTGGGTATCCAGCAATTACTCCTGCTTCTAAAGCTTCTTGCATTCCTTTATCTACAGCTGGTATGTATTCTCTTGGAATAGATCCTCCTGAGATTTGGTTAACAAATTCGTATCCTTTTCCTGGATTTGGCTCAACTTTAATTTTAACATGTCCGTATTGCCCTCTTCCTCCAGATTGTTTTGCATATTTATTTTCAACATCTGCGTTTCCTATGATTGTTTCTCTGTATGCAACTTGTGGTTTACCAACATTTGCTTCTACTTTGAACTCTCTCTTCATTCTATCAACGATAATTTCTAAATGTAATTCTCCCATTCCAGCTATTAACGTTTGACCAGTTTCTTGGTTTGAAGTTACTTTGAATGTAGGATCTTCTTCTGCTAATTTAGATAATGCTGTTCCCATTTTTTCTTGATCGGCTTTAGTTTTCGGTTCAACCGCAACTTGGATAACTGGTTCAGGGAATTCCATTTTTTCTAATATTATTGGACTTCCTTCATCACACAATGTATCTCCTGTAGTTGTATCTTTCAATCCAACTGCTGCTGCTATATCTCCCGCATAAACTGCATCGATTTCATCTCTTTTGTTAGCATGCATTTGAAGTAATCTTCCCATTCTTTCTTTTTTATCTTTTGTAGAGTTTAAAACGTATGATCCTTTTTCTAAAACTCCTGAATAAACTCTAAAGAATGCTAATTTTCCAACAAATGGATCTGTTATTATTTTAAATGCTAATGCTGAGAATTTTTCTTCATCTTTTGGTTCTCTTGTTAAATCAGCACCTGTTCTTACATCAGTTCCTTTTACCGCTCCGATATCTAATGGAGATGGCATATAAGCAACTACTGCATCAAGTAAAGGTTGAATCCCTTTGTTTTTGAATGCTGTACCACATGTAACTGGCACTATTATATTTTCAATAGTTGCTGTTCTCAATGCTTTTTTAACTTCTGCAGGTATTATTTCTTCTCCACCAAAGAATTTTTCCATTAAAGCATCGTCTGTTTCAACTATTGCTTCAATCATTTTCTCTCTAGCTTCTTTTGCTTTATCTAATAATTCTGCTCTTATTTCAACTACATCATAGTCAGCACCCATTGTTTCATCTTTGAATAAGTATTCTTTCATTTCTACTAAATCAATGATTCCTTCAAATAAGTCTTCTGCACCTATTGGTAATTGTATAGGTATAGCGTTTCCACCTAGTTTTTGTCTAATATCTGCAACACACATGTCAAAGTCTGCTCCGACTCTATCCATTTTGTTAAAGAAAGCCATTCTAGGTACTTTGTATTTATCTGCTTGTCTCCACACTGTTTCTGATTGAGGTTGAACTCCATCAACTGCAGAGAACACCGCAACTGAACCATCTAGTACTCTTAGAGATCTTTCAACCTCAACCGTAAAGTCCACGTGACCTGGTGTGTCTATTATATTTATTCTGTGATTATCCCAGAAACAAGTTGTAGCAGCAGAAGTTATTGTTATACCTCTTTCTTGCTCTTGTTCCATATAATCCATTGTAGCAGCTCCTTCATGAACTTCTCCAATTTTATGGTTTACTCCTGTGTAGTACAATATTCTTTCAGTAGTAGTTGTCTTTCCAGCATCTATATGTGCCATGATACCTATATTTCTAGTATCTTTTAGAGCAACTTTTCTTGCCATTTAAGTTTCCTCCTCTTAACTTATTTTATGATTACCATTTATAATGTGCGAACGCTCTATTGGCTTCTGCCATTCTATAAGTATCATCTTTTTTCTTAATAGTTCCACCTTCATTATTAGCAGCTGCCATTAATTCTTTTTTCAATTTATTTTTCATTCCGTATTCTTTTCTATCTCTTGTATATTTAACAAGCCATCTTATCGCCAATGCTTGTTGTCTTTCTTTTCTTACTTCAACAGGTACTTGGTATGTAGCTCCCCCGATTCTTCTTGATCTTACTTCTAATTGAGGTCTAACATTTTCCATCGCTCTCCTAAATACTTCAATTCCTTCTTCTCCAGCTTCAGTTGTTATTTCATCTAACGCTGTATAAAAAATTGTTTCTGCTAATGATTTTTTACCATCTAACATCAATCCATTGATAAATTTAGTAACTACTTTATCACTATATCTTGAATCAGGTAATACATCTCTCTTTTCAGCTTTTCTTCTTCTTGACACTCGACTTCCTCCTTGTCTTATATTATTTTATTTTGCATCTACTGGTTTCTTAGTTCCATATCTTGATCTTGCTTGCTTTCTGTTTACTACTCCTGCAGTATCTAAAGCTCCTCTTACTATTTTGTATCTAACCCCTGGTAAATCTTTTGTTCTTCCACCTCTTAAAAGAACGATTGAATGTTCTTGTAAGTTATGTCCGATTCCTGGAATGTAAGCTGTAACTTCTATTCCATTAACTAATTTTACTCTCGCTACTTTTCTTAACGCTGAGTTTGGTTTCTTAGGTGTAGTTGTGTATACTCTTACACAAACTCCTCTTTTTTGTGGATTTCCTTTTAACGCAGGTGATTTTTTAGTTTCTTCTGCTTTTGTTCTACCAAATCTTACTAATTGATTAATAGTAGGCATATTTCCTCCTTCCAATACTTTTAAATTTATCTATGTTTTTAAAGAACTCTCTAAACTAAAATCATTCGACGACAATAGAAATGTATGCTTGAACGTTCTATCAAACATACCGTAGTTTATGAGTCATAACCTTTACAGTTTACTACAATCTACTTGCTTTGTCAATGCTTTTGGTGATCTTTCTCTTAAATTCATTCTTATAAATTATATATCGCTTTCAATATTATTATATATAGTATATATATCGGCATAGTGCTTGTGTTTTAACACTGAAAACAACACTATATCTATTGATGCTCCGCTAATTCATTACTCTTTTCTTCCCATTCTTCTAGCTTGCTAATTTCTAATTCATCTATTTTCTCTATTTTTTCTTGCATTTCAACTATTGTATCCATATCATTTGTTTTACCTGCTTCATAGTACTTTTTCTCAGCTATTTCTTTATCTTTAGATAGCATTTCCATCTCTTCTTCTAATTTCTCAATATCTTTTTTCAACTTCGCAATTTTTCTGCTCATTTCTTTTTGCTCTTGATAACTAACTTTCTTTTCTTCCTTTTCCTCACCTTGCTCATTATTACCAGAATTCTTTAGGCTTGCCTTATAATCTTCGTAGTTACCTTTGAATTTCTTAAGACCATTCTCATCTAAGTAATAAATTGTGTTACACACAACATCTAAGAAATGTCTATTATGAGAAACAACCAGTAATGTTCCTTCATAATCCTCTAATGCATCTTCAAGTACTTCTATTGAATATATATCAAGGTGATTTGTAGGTTCATCAAGAATAAGCAAGTTTGCTTTCTCCATATATAACTTTAAAAATGATACTCTAACTTTTTCTCCACCACTTAATTTATCTATTCTTTTTTCAACATCTTCACCAGAAAATAGAAACCCTCCAGCAAGTGTTCGTAAATATTCTTGTGTTAAGTTGAGTGATGTGTTTATTTCTTGTAAAACTGTATTTTCACCATGTAACGCACTATGGTCTTGATCGTAGTATCCTATTTTAACTCTCGACCCAATTGCTATTTCACCTTTGTCTTTAGAAATTTTCTCCATTATTATTTTTAGTAATGTAGACTTCCCAATTCCATTTTTCCCTATTATTCCTACTCTTTCACCTTTATATAGATCGAAATTTATATTATTCAACACTTTATTTCCATCAAATGATTTACTAACATTCCTCACTTGAAGCACGTTCTCTCCAGTTGAGCTTGCCACTTCAAATTTCAGACGCATCCTTTGCGGATTAAAGATTGGATCATCCATTTGTTCTATTCTATCTAATATTTTTTGTCTTCCTTGTGCTTGTCTTGCTTTTATCCCAGCTCTAAATCTATCTATATATTCTTCCATTTTTTTTACTTTTTCTTGTTCTTTTTCGTACCTTTTAAGTTCACCTTTAAGGATAAGTTCTTTTTGCAAAATAAATCTTGAGAAATTACCATCATATTTATAAAGTTTCTTATTTTCAATTTCATATATTTTATTGCATACATTATCTAAAAATATTCTATCATGAGAAACTAATAAAAATGCTTT
>JAGOYM010000068.1 GCA_018059165.1 Leptotrichiaceae bacterium
ATCTAAGCGTAATTTCACTATATCAACAAGTGGAATTGTTCCAGCGATAAAGAAATTTACCGAAGAGGAACACCAAATAAATTTAGCTGTTTCACTGCATTCTGTTAAAGATAATGTTCGTAGTCAGCTAATGCCTATTAATAAAAAATATCCTTTGACTGAACTAAAAAGTGCTCTTGTTAACTATCAAATAAAAACAAAAAACAGAATAACATTTGAGTATATTCTGATTGATGAATTAAATTGTGAGAAAAAAGATGCTTTTGATCTTGCAGCATTTCTAAGATCTTTCTCATCTTTAGTAAATTTAATACCTTATAATCCTGTAGGTGAAAAAGAGTATAGTGCTCCGTCTAAGAAAAAGCAAAAAGAATTTTATAGTATTTTAAAAGAAAGAAATATAAATGTTACATTAAGAGAAACAAAAGGTCAAGATATAGCCGCAGCATGTGGCCAATTAAAAGCAAAGAAGGAGATGGATAACAGTGAAACAAAATAAAGATACTCCTGTTAGTGGAACTACAGTAAAGAAAAAGTCATTATTAAATATTCTATTGAAAATATTTGGTGCTTTGTTTATAGCTTTTTTAGGATTTCTACTCTACATTCTATTAACTTTAAATGCAGGTGTCGCTACCAATTTGGTTGATAGCTATAGTCCTATTTCACCATCTATAATTTATGATATTAATGGAAATCAAATTGATATTATTTCAACAGAAAGTAGAGATCCTATTTCTGTTAAGGATATTCCATTGAATGTGCAGAATGCTTTTTTAGCAATAGAGGATAGAAAATTTCGTACTCATCATGGTTTTGATTTTATGAGGGTCGGAAAAGCTATTTTCGGTTATTTCACTCGTACTAGTAAAGAAGGTGGAAGTTCAATAACTCAACAGTTAGCTAAGAATGCTTTCTTAACACCAGAAAGAACCCCTATTAGAAAATTCAAAGAAGCATTCCTTGCTATTGAAATAGAAAGAAGATATACAAAGGATGAAATTCTTGAAAATTATTTAAACACAATTTATTTTGGTCAAGGTGCTTATGGAATAAAAAATGCTTCTCTTACATATTTTGGAAAAGAACCTAAAAATCTTTCCATTGCTCAAAGTGCTATTTTAGCAAGTTTACCTAAATCACCTTCCAAGTATTCAAAAATTGAAAACGCAATACCTCGACAAAGAACTGTTTTAGGGCAAATGAAAAAATATGGTTTTATAACTGAAGCTGAATATGAGAAAGCAATGAATGAAAAAATTGTATTTCTTAATAATAAAAATAATAAGAATGAAGAAGAAAATATTTCTTCAACAAATATCGCCCCAGAGTTTACAACAATTGTACTTAGTGAAGTGAAAAAAATTCTTAAAATAGAAGATGGCGACGAAAAATTTTTATTTGATGGTTATAAAATATATGCAACTATGGATTTAGATATTCAACGTGCAGCATACAAGTCATTTAATAGTAATTATAATTTACGTAACAATCAAAAGTTAAATGGTGCATTAATATCAATTGATCCTTCCAATGGGTTCGTGAAGGCAATGGTTGGTGGTAAGAACTACAAAAAAGGGGACTTTAATAGATCAATTAATGGTTTAAGACAACCAGGATCATCATTTAAACCATTTGTATATTTAGCTGCAATTCAATCTGGAATTCCTATGAATACCGTAATTGAAGATTCACCATTTGTAACTCAAGGCTGGACTCCAAAAAACTATGATGGGAAATATAGAGATTCAATGACATTAATTGATGCTATAGAAATTTCGAATAATATTATTCCCGTTAAACTTCTTTCACGTGTTGGAATAGATAAAGTTGAAAAAATATGGAAAGATACTGGTAACATTGATGGAGACTTTCCTAAAGATCTAACACTTGCATTAGGTTCTATAACTACTAGACCTATTGATATGGCAGTTGCTTATGCTGCACTTGCAAACGGTGGTTATAGTGTTAAACCAATCTATATTTATAAAATTGAAAATAAATATGGCGAAGTTATTTATGAATCAAAAATTGAGAAAAAGAAAATTTTTGAGCCAGAAGATGTCGCTCTTGTTACTTATATGCTACAAAGTGCAGTTGCTAATGGTACAGGTCAACCTGCTAGAATATTTAAAAACGGGGCTCAAATACCCCAAGCAGGTAAAACTGGAACAACAAGTAATTATGTATCTGCATGGTTTACTGGCTACATACCTACACTTGCTACTGTTGTTTATGTAGGAAATGATGATAACAAACCTATGTCGTATGGTATGACGGGTGGGGCTGCTGCTGCACCAATATGGAAAAACTTTATGCAAACTGTTGTTAATATTGAAAATTTCAATGTAGGTTCATTTGAATATATTGATGATTACCTCAAACGAAAAGATCTTGTTATTAGAGATATAGATATTAAAACTGGCTTACTCGACACCGATGGAGTTAATAAGCGTTCTGCTTTATTTAAGACTGGAACAGAACCAGTAGAGACAGAAAATAAATTTAAAAATGGAATTCCTGGATACTAATATTCAAAAAAAATCAGTCATAAATGACTGATTTTTTTATTGTATATTATATTGAAAATAATTTAGAAAATGCATCTTTTGAAATTTCTATAAATGATAATAAATCTGTTTGAGTAAATGTTGATTCTTCCCCAGTACCTTGAATTTCTATAAATTCATCTTTATCATTCATAATTATATTCATATCAACATCCGCTTTAGAATCTTCTACATAATCTAAATCTAATAATATTTCTCCTCTAACTTTCCCTATACTTATTGCTGCTACTTTTGAAATTATTGGTGAAGATGTTAATTTCCCAGAATCAATTAGTTTTTTTACTGCTATTTCTAAAGCAATATATCCTCCTGTTATTGATGCTGTTCTTGTTCCTCCATCTGCTTGAATAACATCACAGTCAATTATTATTGATCGTTCACCTAATTTTTGTAAATTAACACTTGATCTTAATGCTCTTCCTATTAATCGTTGAATTTCCATCGTTCGTCCTGTTACTTTCCCTTTTGATGCTTCTCTTTGATTTCTTGTATTTGTTGATCTAGGTAGCATACTATATTCTGCAGTAACCCATCCAGTTCCCTTTCCTTTTAAAAAAGGAGGAACTTTTTCTTCTATTGTTGCATTACATATTACTTTTGTATTACCAAATTCTATTAATACTGACCCTTCCGGATGCATTATATAGTTTTTAGTAACTTTTACTTCTCTCATTTCATTATTTTTTCTATTATTATCTCTCAATTCTCTCTCCGCTTCTAATTCTTATTAATTATTAGTTTTAACCTTTATATAAAGGAAATTTTTTCATTAATTCCACTACTTCTATTTTTACTTCCGCAATTGCTTTGTCATCATTTACATTTTCTAAAACTTTTAATATTAATCTTCCTATTATCTTCATTTCTTCTTCTTTTAGTCCTCTTGTTGTAACTGCAGGAGTTCCTAATCTAACACCACTTGTTACAAATGGTTTTTCAGGATCATTTGGTATAGCATTTTTGTTACATGTTATCCCTGCTGCTTCTAATTTTTCTTCAGCTAATTTCCCAGTAACATTTTTTGCTCTCAAATCAACTAACATCAAATGATTATCTGTTCCACCACTTACTATTCTTAATCCACCATCAACTAATGTTTGTGCTAAAACTTTAGCATTTTTTGCAACTTGTATTTGGTATTCAGTAAACGAAGGATCAAGTGCTTCTTTAAATGCTATCGCTTTTGCTGCAATTATATGCATTAATGGTCCACCTTGAATTCCTGGGAATATATTTCTATCTATTTTTTTTGCAATTTCTTCATCGTTTGTTATTATTATTCCACCACGTGGTCCTCTTAATGTTTTATGTGTTGTAGAAGTAACAATATGAGCATATTCTACAGGACTTGGATGGACTCCAGCTGCAACTAGACCAGCTATGTGTGCCATATCAACTAATAAGTATGCCCCTACTTCATCTGCAATTTCTCTAAATTTCTTAAAATCTATTTCTTTTGAGTAAGCACTTGCTCCCGCTACAATCAATTTTGGTTTGTGTTCTATTGCTAGTTCTCTTACTTTATCATAATCTATAAGTTCTGTTTTCTCATCTAATCCGTATCCAATACCTACATAATTTTTTCCAGAAAAATTAATTTTATATCCATGTGTTAAATGACCACCTGCATCTAGACTCATTCCTAATATAGTATCGCCTGGATTAAGTAATGCTACATAGACACCCATATTTGCTTGTGAACCTGAGTGTGGCTGAACATTTGCATATTTAACGTTAAAAAGCTTCTTAAGACGTTCTATTGCTAAATCTTCTACAACATCGACATTAACACATCCACCGTAATATCTTCTGTGAGGGTATCCTTCTGCATATTTATTTGTCATAACTGATCCACATGCTTCCATTACCGCTTTAGAAACAAAGTTTTCTGATGCTATTAATTCTATGCCTTCTTCTTGACGTATTTCTTCTTCAACTATTGCATTATAAACGTCTACATCTACCTCTTTTAAATAATTCATAAATTAAATACCTCCTAAGATTTATATTATCCAAAAACATTATAGCACTTATTTTTTATTTTTCAAAATTTTTCTAATTTAATACAATTGCCGTTGAATACTTACTTTTTATTTCAAAAACTAGATCATCTAATTGCTTTTCTAGTTCTTCTCTCTTAGCAATTTCTCCTTTAATAGCAACTCTTATATGTATAGACTTCTCCTTTGCATAAGGTGCAACTGTGGGATTTGACATATTAAAATAGTCTTTCAAGTCTTCATCGATTCTACCTTCTGGAACACCCGTTACTTCTATTATTTTTGTAAGTAGAATGTCACTAGATATTTCTTTTAAATGAGGTAACACCTCATTACTCATCATTGGCTCCATTTCTTTAGGTGGTCCTGGTAATACAAATATCTTTTTCCCATCATTTTCATATAGAAAACCTGGTGCTAGCCCTACACTATTATTTAATATTTTAGACCCTTTAATTATAGATGATTCTTTTTTTGCACCTTCTACTATTTCATATCCTCTTTCATTATACTTTTCTACGACTCTATCATAATAACTTTCCATTACTACTAATTCTTTATTATAATACTTAGAAACAACTTCTTTTGTTCTATCATCAATTGTTGGACCTAGCCCACCTGTTGTTATTACAATATCCACTCTACTAAATGCTATATCTAAGCATTCTGTTATTCTAGTCTCATTATCGCCAACTGTAGTTTGATAAAGTAAATCTACACCTACTTCTTGAAGTTTTTCTGC
>JAGOYM010000069.1 GCA_018059165.1 Leptotrichiaceae bacterium
TCTCGCTATAAGACTTTTGTTTGTTTAACATCTTATAGTTAAAATGATAAATGAACTAAACTTGTAGACGGTAGTAAGGACTTTTTGTTTTGGACGCGGGTTCGATTCCCGCCATCTCCACCAATAATTTAAAGACTAAAAGGAGAATGAATATTATGAGAAAAATTATGTTAATATTATCACTATTAATGTTTGTAGTGAGTTGTAAGACTGCAGCACCTAAAGTTGTAACTATAGAGAAAGTGGTTTACGTGGATAAACCCGTAGAAGCTCCTATGCCCGTAGCTCCTTCGGTGTGGGAAAGAAGTTATGGGATTTCTTATACATCTCAGATCCCTTCTACTACATATGAGGTTTATGGTGAAATACAGGAGAACAAGTTTATAAATGCTAAGATTTCCCCACTATCTACTTTTTCAATAGATGTCGACACTGCATCTTACTCTAACGTAAGAAATCTTTTGAATTATAATATGATTCCACAAGCGGATGCTATAAAATCTGAAGAAATGATAAACTACTTCAGATATAATTATCCAATTCCTACAAAAAAAGATGTCTTTTCTGTTACTACTGAAGTTGGAAATTCTCCATTTAATAAAAATAATAAAATTCTGAAAATAGGTATTCAAGGATATGAAATACCAAAAGAAATGGCTCCTAAAACAAATTTAGTTTTTTTAATTGATGTTTCTGGATCAATGTCTTCAGAAGAAAAACTACCCTTGTTAAAAGAAAGTTTTAAATTTATGCTTGACTCTTTGAAAAAAGATGACAGAGTGTCTATGGTTGTTTATGCTAGTGCTACAGGTGTTGTGCTTGACTCAGTTGCAGGAAATGATAGAAAAACTATAGAAAAAGCATTAGATAAATTATCATCTGGTGGAAGTACAGCTGGTGGTGCAGGAATTAATCAAGCCTACAACTTAGCACAGAAAAATTTTATAAAAGATGGAAATAATAGAGTTATTTTAGCAACTGATGGTGACTTTAATGTAGGAACTACTTCCAATGATGAATTAGAAAAAATGATAGTCGACAAAAAATCGAGCGGTATATTCTTAACTGTTTTAGGATTTGGAAGAGACAACTTAAATGATCAAAGAATGTCAAGATTAAGTAATATTGGTGATGGAAATTATTATTACATTGATTCAATTAAAGAAGGTAAAAAAGTCCTCTCAGCTGACTTGTTTGGAACAATCTTTGCAATTGCAAAAGACACAAAAATACAAGTTGAGTTCAACCCTACTATTGTTGAATCTTATAGACTTATAGGTTATGAAGATAGAAAAATGAATAATGAAGATTTTAAAAATGACAAAAAGGATGCTGGAGATGTTGGTTCAGGTCAGCAAGTCACTGCATATTATGAAATTGTACCAAAAATAAACGCTTCTCAACCAGATACAACTATTGACCCATTAAAATATCAAAAGAACGTTCCTACAGTTGGAAATGAGAATGAAATTGCAACATTTAAAATGAGATACAAAATTGATGGTAATGAAGTTGCCAATCAACTTGATAAAATTATTAGTGTTGGACAGCCACAAATCAATACTAAAGATTTTAACTTTGGTCTAGCAGTAGCTGCATTTGCTCAAAAACTAAGAAATTCTGAATATTCAAAGGATTTAACATATGAGGAGATTTTGAAATTAGCAGATGAAAACATTTCTGATGATAAAGATGGCTACAAAGCTGAGTTTATAGAAATGATCAAAAAAGTTATCTCTTTGTCAACTCAAAAACCGCTTTCTGAATTAAAAGACTAATATTAATATGTATATCAAACAAACTACACTTGTAAGCTTTAGATACTGCTTTTATGAGTGTAGTTTTTCTTTTTTAAATTTTACTTTGTGTGTCAAATATTTACTGCAGGCTTAATTTTAGTCTCTCTTTTTTCTTTTTACTTAGTGACTAGAAGTATTAATTTTACTGGACTTGTTGAGGTTTTCGTGTTATATTTATAACAGTAGATTGAAAATCAACCTACAAATTTATTATTTAGAAAGGAACACAAATGGATAACCACACACATTCAAAAGAAAACAAATTTTTTAATGCTTACTCTGAAATGACTTTTGCAATTGTCTCGGGAACGGCTCTTCTTTTAGGGATTATTCTTGAAAATTTCACTGGCTTTTCATATTTAGCACATATATTTTATGTAATTTCTGCTTTTTCAGGAGGTTTTTTTCCTGCAATCGAAGCATATCACGGACTAAGACATTTAGAATTCGATATAGATTTTCTAATGATCTTTGCTGCTATTGGAGCATTCTCACTAGACAAATACGCAGAAGGAGCATTTTTACTTTTCTTATTTAGCTTAGGACATTCGCTAGAACATTATGCAATGAATAGAGCCAAGAAACAAATCACTTCATTAAGTGACTTAACTCCACCAAAAGCAACTTTAAAACGGGGGAATGACTTAGTTGAAGTTGATGTTAAAGAATTAAAATTAGGAGACATAGTCGTTGTTAGACCAGGAAGCAAGATTCCAGTTGATGGAGTTGTAGTTGATGGTACAGGCTTTGTAAACCAAGCACCTATCACAGGTGAGAGTTTAGAAGTTGAAAAAATACCGATTGATAAGGTTCTTCTGTCTACTGCTACATACGAAACTATTGAAGAATCACACAAAGTATTTGCTGGAACAATTAATGGAGATTCTCTTCTCGAGATTAAAACATTAAAACTGAGTGCTGACTCTACACTTTCTAGACTTATTAAATTAGTTAACGAAGCAGAGTCCAAGCAATCACCAACACAACTATTTACAAAAAAAGTAGAGAAATATTATGTTCCACTTATATTAATACTTGTTGTTATTCTTTGTTTTGCATTTCTTATTCTAAAAGAAACTCCAAAAGAAAGTTTCTACAGAGCAATGGAAGTTCTTGTTGCAGGAAGTCCTTGTGCATTAGCTATCTCAACACCTAGTGCTGTTTTAAGTGCTATAGCAAGAGCAGCAAAAGAAAGAGTACTTATTAAAGGTGGTAAAGCACTTGAAATAATGGGAAGTCTTGATGCCATAGCATTTGACAAAACTGGTACCCTTACAAAAGGTAAACCAGTTGTAAAAAATATTTTAAACTTCAATATATCTGAAAAAGAACTATATGAAATTTTATATGTAATGGAATTATCTAGCACTCACCCTCTTGCAAAAGCTGTTACAAAAGCATGTAAAGAGTTTGTTAATAGTGAAACTATTGGATCTTTAGAAAATGTTCAAAATATAAGTGGGCGTGGTATGATTGCAAATTATAAAAATGATAAAATACTTGTTGGTAATAAAGAACTAATTGAAGAAAATAATATTACTATTGATAGTGATATTATTACTAGAATCTTAACATTGCATGACGATGGTCACACAACGATAGTCATTGCAAAAAACAAAGATGTTATAGGTCTTGTTTCACTTATTGATGAACCAAGAGAAGCTTCTAAAATGGTAATTGCTGAACTTAAAAATCTTGGGATTACTAAATTGGCAATGTTAACAGGAGATAATAATAGAGTTGCTCAATCTATTGGTAAGGATTTAGGATTAACTGAAATTTATGGTAGTTTATTACCTGAAGATAAACTAAATATTATTGACAAACTTGTATCTGAATACTCAGAAGTTGCAATGATTGGTGACGGAACTAATGATGCACCTGCAATGGCTCATAGTTCAGTTGGAATCGCAATGGGAGCAGCCGGGTCTGATGTAGCATTAGAAACAGCAGACGTAGCTTTACTATCTGATAAGATTGAAAATTTACCTTTTGTCGTAGGATTGGGTAGAAAATCAAAACAAATAATTAAACAAAATTTATTTATAAGTCTTGGAACTATATTTTTTCTTATTCCATCAGCAATTTTTGGATTAACTAACATGGGGCTTACAGTTTTTATACATGAAGGTTCAACAGTTTTAGTTGTATTTAATGCACTAAGACTTCTAAAATATAAAAATAAAATAAAATTTTAAGATCAGAGGGGATAGAAATGACAATAACAAGAGAGAATTTTGAAATTCAAAAAAAATTGACCGCTATAGTATTAATAATCTTCTTTATAAAAATACTTGCATGGTATTTTACAAATTCAGTAGCAATATTAACTGACACATTAGAATATACTATCAACGTAGTTGCTGGATTCATAGGACTTTATAGCCTTTATGTTTCATCTAAACCAAAAGACAGTAATCATCCTTATGGTCACGGTAAAGTAGAGTTCTTATCTGCATCAGTAGAAGGTCTTATGATGATCCTATTTTCATTTATAATCATTTATGAAGCCATAAATAACTTAACGCATCCACATGAATTAAAGCAGTTAGATTATGGAATATATTTAGTTTTATTAACTGGAATAATTAATTATGGTGTTGGATTTTACTCTATAAAAAAAGGTAAGAAGAATAACTCTCTTGCACTAATTGCAACTGGAAAACACATGCAGTCTGATACTTATGCAACTATTGGTATCGTTATTGGACTAATATTAATGTATTTCACACATTATACTTGGATTGATAGTTTTGTTGCATTTATATTTGCCATAATAATAATCACATCAGGCTACAGAATTTTAAGAAATTCAATTGCAGGAATTATGGATGAAGCAGATTACGAACTTTTAGGTCAAGTTGTTTCCTTTTTTAACATTAATAGAGAAGAAAATTGGATAGATTTACATAATTTAAGAATTAAAAAGTATGGTGGAACTCTTAATTTAACATGTCATTTAACTCTTCCTTGGTATATTAACTTGAAGGAAGGACACTTAATTGTTGATAGAGTAGAAAAAATGATAGATGATCAGTTTGATAACGATGTAGAAGTTTTTATTCATACAGACTCTTGTCTTCCAGAATCTTGTAAAATTTGCCAACTTAAAAATTGTAAAGAAAGACAATCTGAATTTGTTAAGAAAATAGATTGGACTGTAGAAAATATTTCCAATGATTTAAAGCATACAATATAACAAAATCCCCTTAAAGTGAACTGCACTAAAAATGTTAGACATAAAACTAACATTGGAGGTGCATTTTTTTATGAGTAAATATACATATGAATTTAAGTTGAAAATAGTAAAAGAACATTTGAATGAATATTTGGGGTTTAAATCTTTATCGAAA
>JAGOYM010000026.1 GCA_018059165.1 Leptotrichiaceae bacterium
GGAGATAATATAGAAATGACAGTAGATTTAATACACCCAATTGCGATGGAAGAAGGATTAAGATTCGCGATTAGAGAAGGTGGAAGAACGGTTGCATCAGGAGTCGTTGCTACAATAGTTAAATAAAGTAAACTAATATTAGGAGGAAGAGAACTTTGGATAAATTAAGAATATATCTTCAATCATACGATCACAAGTTATTAGATCAGTCAGCTAAGAAAATCGCCGAAGTGGTTAAGAAAAACGGTTCAGAAATTGCTGGACCGCTTCCTTTACCAACTAAGACAAAAAAATATACAGTTCTAAGATCTGTGCACGTAAATAAAGATTCAAGAGAACAATTTGAAATGAGAATTCACAGAAGATTTGTTGAAATAAAAAATTCTAGTCAACAAATAATCGCTGCGTTAAGCTCATTAAACTTACCAGCTGGTGTTGGTATTGAAATTAAGCAATTATAATTGGCTTAATACAAGTTGGCAACTAGTTTAGAATTAATTGGATGTGTCAACCAATATATTAAGGAGGAAAAGAAATGATATTAGGTAAAAAAATAGGAATGACTCAAGTATTTGAGAATGAAAAATTAATTCCAGTAACTGTAATAGAAGCTGGACCAAACTTCGTTGTTCAATTGAAGTCAGACGAAAAAGATGGTTACAAAGCTGTAACTTTAGCATATGATGAGAAAAAAGAAAAAAGTACAATTATGCCAGAAATGGGTGTATTTAAAAAAGCAGGAGTAACTCCAAAGAAATTCTTAAAAGAATTCAGAGTAGAAGATACAACTTCGTTTGAATTAGGACAAGAATTTAAAGTAGATTTATTTGAAGGAACTGAATATGTTGATATAGCAGGAACTTCTAAAGGTAAAGGAACTGCCGGAGTTATGAAAAGACATAACTTTAGCGGGAATAGAGCCACTCATGGGGTATCAAGAAACCATAGATTGGGAGGATCTAATGCCGGAGGAGCTGCATCAAATAGTAACGTGCCAAAAGGTAAAAAAATGGCAGGTAGAATGGGTAATGAGCAAGTAACAGTTCAAAACTTGAAAATAGTAAAATTTGATGTGGAAAACAACTTATTGTTAGTAAAAGGAGCAGTTCCTGGACCTAAAAATGGGTATGTAATTATCAAAAAAGCAGTTAAGAAATATTAATTGAAAGAAAAGAGAGGAGGATAAAATGCCAGTTTTAAATATATACAGTATCGATGGTTCAAAAACAGGAACTGTTGATGTAAATAATGAAATTTTTGGAATAGAACCAAATAAAACAGTAATGCACGAAGTGCTAACTGCTGAACTTGCATCTTTTAGACAAGGATCAGCGTCAACAAAAACAAGAGCTGAAGTAAGAGGTGGAGGAAGAAAGCCTTTTAGACAAAAAGGAACAGGAAGAGCTAGACAAGGATCAATAAGAGCACCACACATGGTTGGTGGAGGAGTTGTTCATGGACCAAAACCAAGAAGCTATGAGAAAAAAGTAAACAAAAAAGTAAGATTGTTAGCAATAAGATCGGCATTATCTGCAAAAGTAGCGAGCGGGAACTTAATTGTTTTAGATGATTTCGCATTAGAAACACCTAAAACAAAAACATTTATCGCATTCGGACAAAAAGCAGAAATAGCTGCAAATAAACAATTATATGTAGTTAACGATTCTGATACAGATTACAACTTATGGTTATCAGTTAGAAACATAAAAGATTGTCAAATAGCAGTTTCAAACGAATTAACAGTTTATGAGCTTTTAAAATACGAAAAAGTTATCTTAACAAAAGATGCTCTTGCAAATATTGAGGAGGTGCTAGCGTAATGACAATTTATGACATAATCAAAAAACCTGTATACAATACAGAAAAAACAAGAGATTTATTAGCAAAGAACGAATATACATTCTTCGTTGATAGAAGAGCTAACAAATTACAAATAAGAGAAGCTGTTGAAAAATTATTTAATGTTAAGGTTGAGAGTGTTAACACTTTAAATATCAAACCAAAAACAGAAAGATTTAGATTAACAGTATACAAAACACCTGCTATCAAAAAAGCAATTGTTAAGTTAAAAGATGGAGAAAAAATAGCTGCGTATGAAGCGTAGGCTAAAAACTAAATAAAATCAAAATATTAGTACACATAAGATGAAAAATTTGATATAATGAATAATATTTTGAAAAACGAAGCGGAGGTAAAAAAGTTATGCCAATTAAAAAGTTAAAACCTATGACTAGTGGTACAAGGCATATGTCGATATTAGTCAATAAAGAGCTGGATAAAGTTAGACCAGAGAAAACATTAGTAGAACCTCTAGGATCATCATACGGGATCGATAATTACGGTCACAGAACTGGTAGAAACAGAGAAAAAGGACACAAGAGATTATATAGAGTAATCGATTGGAAAAGAAATAAATTAGGTGTACCTGCAAAAGTTGCAACATTAGAGTATGATCCAAATAGAACGGCAAACATAGCGTTATTACATTATGTTGATGGAGAAAAAAGATATATCTTAGCTCCAAACGGTCTAAAAAAAGGAGATACTGTATTAGCTGGTGAAGGTGCAGAAATCAAACCAGGAAATGCATTAAAATTAAAAGATTTACCAGTAGGAACAACTATTCATAATGTTGAATTGTTACCAGGAAAAGGTGGACAATTAGCAAGATCTGCTGGAACTTCAGCAAGATTAGTTGCAAAAGAAGGAGTTTACTGTCACGTTGAGTTACCTTCAGGAGAATTAAGATTAATTCATAAAGAATGTACAGCAACAGTTGGTTCAGTAGGAAATTCTGAGCACTCATTAGTTTCATTAGGTAAAGCTGGAAGAAACAGACATAAAGGTAGAAGACCACATGTTAGGGGATCAGTAATGAATCCAGTTGATCATCCACATGGAGGAGGAGAAGGAAGATCTCCAATCGGTAGAAAATCACCAGTTACACCTTGGGGTAAACCTACATTAGGAATGAAAACTAGAGGTAAAAAACTTAGTGATAAATTCATCGTTAGAGGTAGAAAAAAATAGTCTAATATATAAAGTTGCATAATCTGTAGTTTTAGTATTATAACTGATTATAATAATGAAGAAGGAGGAAAAAATGGCTCGTTCATTAAAAAAAGGTCCTTTTGTAGATGCTTACTTATTGAAAAAAGTTGAAGCAATTGAAGCAATGGGAGAAAAAAAACAAGTTATAAAAACATGGTCTAGAAGATCTACTATATTCCCTCAATTTATTGGGCATACATTTGCAGTGTACAATGGTAAGAAACATATACCTGTATATGTAACAGAAGAAATGGTAGGACACAAATTAGGAGAGTTTGCTCCTACAAGAACATTCTACGGACATGGAAAAGATGCGAAAAAAGATTCAAAAAGAAGATAATATTATAAATGCAGCATAGTCTGTTTATAAAAAACGAAAGGAGGCATTTAAATGGCAGCGATAGCTAAGTTACGTTATCAAAGATTAAGCCCTCAAAAAGCAAGATTAGTGGCTGATATAGTAAGAGGAAAGAATGCATTACAAGCTTTAAATATTCTAAAATTTACTAATAAAAAATCGGCAATATGTATAGAAAAAACTCTAAGATCTGCAGTTGCGAATGCAGAACACAACTTAGGAATGGATCCAGATAAACTATTTGTATCGAAAATATTAATAGATAAAGGACCAGTATTAAAAAGAATAAATCCTAGAGCGATGGGAAGAGCAGATGTTATAAGAAAGCCAACTGCACACATAACTGTAGAAGTAGACGAAAGAAAGAACTAATAGATAATAGTATAAGGAGGTAAGTCTGTGGGACAAAAAGTAGATCCTAGGGGGATTAGAATTGGAATCACAAGAACTTGGGATTCTAAATGGTTCGCTGAAGGAAAAGAATACTTAAATAATTTTCATGAGGATTTAAAAATCAGAGAATCAATTAAGAAAAATTACTATCATGCGGGAATTTCAAACATTCAAATAGAAAGAACATCACCTACTGAATTAACTGTAATTATAGAAACAGGAAAAGCAGGAATATTAATAGGTAGAAAAGGTCAAGAAATTGAAGCGTTGAAATCTAGTTTAGAAAAATTAACTGGGAAAAAAGTACAAGTTAAAGTACAAGAAGTAAAAAATGCAAACACTGATGCACAATTAGTTGCTGAAAGTATTGCAACGGCAATTGAAAAAAGGGTTGCTTATAAAAGAGCTGTTCAACAAGCTGTTCAAAGAGCTGAGAAATCAGGAGTTAAAGGGATTAAAATAATGGCTTCTGGAAGATTAAATGGAGCAGAAATAGCAAGAAGTGAATGGACACTTTCAGGAAGAGTACCACTTCATACATTAAGAGCAGATGTTGATTATGCAACTGCAACAGCTCATACAACATACGGAGCATTAGGATTAAAAGTATGGATATTTAACGGTGAAGTACTTCCAACTAAAAAGGAAGGGGGAAATGAGTAATGTTAATACCTAAAAGAACGAAATATAGAAAACAATTCAGAGGTAAAATAGGTGGACTTGCAACTAAAGGAAACAAAGTTGATTTTGGTGAATTTGGATTAGCTGCAACAGAATTTGGATGGATAACATCTAGACAAATAGAAGCTTGTAGAATTACTATCAACAGAACTTTCAAAAGAGAAGGAAAAATCTGGATCAGAATATTTCCTGATAAACCTTATACGAAAAGACCTGAAGGAACAAGAATGGGTAAAGGTAAAGGTAATACTGAAGGTTGGGTAGCAGTAGTTAAAAGAGGAAAAATAATGTTTGAAGTTGCTGGAGTACCTGAAGATAAAGCAAAAGATGCGTTAAGAAAAGCAGGACATAAACTACCTATAAAATGTAAAATAGTGAAAAAAGATGAAGTGGGTGGTGAAAAATAATGTTGGCAAATGAGATAAGAAATATGTCGGTCGATGAATTATTGACACAAGAGAAAGAATTAAAGCAAGAATTGTTTAATTTGAAATTTCAAAAAACATTAGGACAGTTGCAGGATACTGCTAAAATTAGAACTGTGAAAAGGGATATAGCGAGAATCAAAACTATATTGACTGAAAAAACTAAAACTGATAAATAGGAGGTTCCATCAGTGGAAAACAAACGTAACGATAGAAAAGTAAGAGAAGGAATCGTGGTTTCTGATAAAATGGATAAAACTGTTGTAGTTGCTGAAGCAACGATGAAATTACACAAACTTTATAAAAAAAGATTGAAAGCTACAAAAAAATATAAAGCACATGATGAAAACAATGACTGTAATGTCGGAGATAAAGTAAAAATAATGGAAACTAGACCTCTAAGTAAAGATAAAAGATGGAGAGTCGTGACTATCTTAGAAAGAGCTAAATAGTAATAGGAATAGAGAGGAGGATTTTAGATGGTTCAACAACAAACTGTAATGAATGTTGCCGATAATACAGGTGCCAAAAAAATAATGGTAATCAGAGTATTAGGAGGATCTAGAAGAAGATTCGGTAGAATTGGTGACCTAGTAGTTGCATCTGTTAAAGAAGCTACACCTAACGGAAACGTAAAAAAAGGTGATGTAGTTAAAGCTGTAGTAGTAAGAACTAGAAAAGAATTGAAAAGAGCTGACGGATCATACATAAAATTTGATGATAACGCAGCAGTTGTATTAAATACAAATTTAGAAATAAGAGGTACCAGAATATTCGGACCAGTTGCAAGAGAATTAAGAGCTAAAAACTTTATGAAAATAGTTTCTCTAGCACCGGAAGTATTATAGGAAGGAGGAAATTACTATGGCAAAACCAAAAGTAAAGTCAGTACCAGCAAAATTACACGTTAAAACTGGAGATACAGTTATCGTGATAAGTGGTAGATCAAAAGACGTTTCAAGAAATGAAAAAGAAGATCAAGCACAAACTGGAGACAAAGGGAAAATAGGAAAAGTAACAAGAGTATTTTCTAAAACAGGAAAAATAATAGTTGAAGGTGTGAACATCAAGAAGAAGCATGTAAAAGCTAACGCTGCGATGAACACACAAGGTGAAGTTGTGGAGACAGAAATGCCTATTTTTTCTTCTAAAGTAATGCTTTGGGATGAAAAGGCTAAAAAAGCAACTAGAATAAAGCATGAAATAAAAGATGGTAAAAAAGTAAGAATTTCAGTTGTTTCTGGAAAAGAAATATAAGATAGAGAGGAGGAAACTTTAAGTGGCTGAAAAATATATTCCAAGATTAAAAAAAATATATGAAGAAGAGATAGTGGCAGCGCTAATGAAAGAATTAAACATAACTAATGTTATGCAAGTTCCTAAAGTTGATAAAATAATAGTAAACATGGGAATAGGAGAAGCTGTTAATAATCCTAAATTAATAGATACTGCAATGGGTGAGTTGAGACAAATAACAGGTCAACAACCGATAGCTAGAGAAGCTAAGAAATCAGAAGCAGGATTCAAATTAAGAGAAGGACAAAAAATCGGAGCAAAAGTAACATTGAGAAAAGAAAAAATGTATGAGTTTTTAGATAGATTAATAAATGTTTCTTTACCAAGAGTTAGAGATTTCGAAGGAGTTTCTGCAAAAGGATTTGACGGTAGAGGGAATTATACATTAGGTATCAAAGAACAAATAGTTTTCCCAGAAATCGAAATTGATAAAGTTGATAAAATATTTGGATTAGGAATCACAATAGTTTCAACTGCACAAAACGATGAGGAAGGAAGAGCTTTATTAAAGGCATTCGGAATGCCATTTAAGAAATAAGTTCTAATTTAAGGAGGTGTAACTTAACAGATGGCAAAAAAAGCTATGGTTGAAAGAAACTTAAAAAGACAAAAAGCAGTAGATAAATTTGCTGAAAAAAGAATCGAATTGAAAGAGAAAGCAAGAAAAGGTGATAGAGAAGCTATTGTAGAATTATCTAAATTACCTAGAAATGCATCTCCTACAAGAGTGAGAAATAGATGTCAATTAAACGGAAGACCAAGAGGATACATGAGAGAATTTGGAATTTCAAGAATAATGTTTAGAAAATTAGCTGGGGAAGGATCAATCCCAGGAGTAACAAAATCAAGTTGGTAATTTTGAGAAATTGAGAGGAGGATGAATTAATGCATTTAACAGATCCTATTGCTGATATGCTTACTAGAATTAGAAACGCAAATCTTGCGAAACACAACACGGTTAAAATACCGTTTTCTAAAATAAAAGAAAGCTTAGCAAACATATTAAAAAGTGAAGGATACATAAATAACTTCGAAGTTAAAGAAGAAGGAACTAAAAAAGATATAATTGTTTCTTTAAAATTCATGGATGGAGAAGCAGTAATAAAAGGTTTAAAAAGAATTTCTAAACCTGGAAGAAGAGTATATACTTCTGTAGAAAGTTTACCTAAAGTATTAGGTGGACTTGGAATTGCTATTGTCTCAACACCAAATGGTGTTATTACAGACAAAGAATGCAGAAAGCATAGCGTTGGCGGAGAGGTTCTTTGCTACGTGTGGTAATTTACGCATTTTATAAATTAGGAGGAAAGAAATGTCAAGAGTAGGAAGAAAACCTATTACTCTACCAGCAGGTGTAGAGATAAAAAACGAGGGAAATAAATACATCGTTAAAGGTCCTAAAGGAACTCTAGAAAGAGAATTAAGCAGTGAAATTAAAATAACTGTTGAAAATGGAGAAGTAACATTTGAGAGACCAAATGATTTACCGCCTACAAGAGCAATCCATGGAACAACAAGAGCAGTTGTTAATAATATGATATCTGGAGTAAGTACAGGATTCCAAATAAAATTAGAGCTAGTTGGAGTTGGATACAGAGTTCAAGCAACAGGTAAAGGATTAACTTTATCGCTAGGGTACTCTCATCCAATAGAAATAGCTCCAATAGATGGAATTAATTTCGTAGTTGAAGGTAATAATAAGATTACGGTTGAAGGAATTGATAAAGAAGTAGTTGGGCAAGTAGCAGCAAATATACGTGCAAAAAGACCACCTGAACCATATAAAGGAAAAGGTGTTAAGTACGCTGATGAAGTTATTAGAAGAAAAGAAGGTAAGAAAGGATAGGAGGTAGATTTTAGTGATAAAAAAAGTAGACAGAAACAAATTAAGAGTAAAAAAACACAAAAGAATAAGAAATAAAATCGTTGGAACTGCTGAAAGACCTAGACTTTCTGTGTATAGAAGTGCAAATAATATATTTGTTCAAGTTATAGATGATCAAGCGGGTGTAACTTTAGTATCAGCTTCAACTATTGAAAAAACATCAAAAATAGCAGCAGGTGGAAACACAGAAGCTGCAAAAAAAGTTGGAGAAGCAATAGCTAAAAAAGCTATAGCAAAAGGAATAGACACTGTTGTATTTGATAGATCTGGATATATTTACACAGGAAGAGTTAAAGAGTTAGCAGACGCTGCAAGAGAAGCAGGATTAAAATTCTAGAGAGAAGGAGGATTTATTTTGGCTAGAGAAGTAAAGGCAAGTGAGTATAAAGAAAGTCTTTTAAGAATAAATAGAGTTTCTAAAACAGTTAAAGGTGGAAGAAGAATATCTTTTTCTGTATTAGCAGCTATTGGAAATGAAAATGGTAAAGTAGGTATAGGACTAGGGAAAGCTAATGGTGTACCTGATGCAATAAGAAAAGCTGTAGCAAACGCTAAGAAGAATTTGGTAGAAGTGTCACTTAAAGGTGGAACATTACCTCACGAACAACTTGGTAAATTTAATTCTACAACTGTATTATTGAAACCAGCTTCAAAAGGGACTGGAGTAATTGCTGGATCAGCAACAAGAGAAATCTTAGAATTAGTTGGAGTATCTGATATTCTTACTAAAATAAGAGGGTCAAAAAATAAAGATAACGTTGCAAGAGCAACGATAGATGGACTAACAAAAATGAGATCAGTTGAACAAGTTGCAAGACTTAGAGGAAAATCAGTTGATGAAATATTAGGATAAGGCTAGGAGGTAGGATTAATGTCTAAAGTAAAAGTAACGCTTGTAAAAGGAATTAATGGAAGAAAACCTAACCATGTCGAGACTGTTAAATCATTAGGGCTAAGAAAAATAAGTCAAAGTGCAGTACATAACCTAACAGCGGATATCGATGGAAAAATAAAATTAGTTTCTTATTTACTTAAAGTAGAGGAGGTTTAGGATAAATGAATCTTAATGAATTAAGACCAGCGGAGGGTTCTAAGAGAGAAAGAAGAAGAATCGGAAGAGGTCACGGATCTGGTTGGGGAAAAACAGCCGGTAAAGGACATAATGGTCAAAAACAAAGATCAGGTACATATGTATCACCAGCATTTGAAGGTGGACAAATGCCAATAGTAAGAAGAGTTCCTAAGAGAGGATTCTCAAATAAACCATTTAAAAAAGATATGATAGTATTAAGCTTAGCTGATATTATTGATAGATTTGAAGATGGAGATGTAATAAGTTTAGAAACTTTAGTTCAAAATGGAATTGTTAAAAATGCTAAATTCATTACTAAATATTCAGATACAACATTAAGAGCCCTTAAAGGGAGAAAAGCTGTAAAAGAATATTTATATGAAAATATAGAATCTTATGTTAAAGAAAAAGATTTTACAAGTGTTTTAAAAATAATTGGAGATGCTGAAGTTACAAAAAAATTAACTATCAAAACTAACAAAATTTCTGAAAAAGCAAAAGAATTAGTTGAAAAAGCTGGAGGAACAGTAGAACTAGTTGAAATAAAATCATACTCGTCTGTTGCAGGAAATAATGAAAATAACAAGGAGAAAAAGTAAGAATCATCTTACTTTTTTTCTGATATAAGAAGGAGTGATAGTTTTGACTTTAAGTGAAGCAATAGGAAGTAGACTCCATTCGATTTTTGAAATAAAAGAGTTGAAAAAGAGAATACTTTTTACTTTAGGAATGTTCTTGATTGCAAGAATAGGTATTCATATTGCTGTTCCAGGACTTGATATGCAAGCTTTTAAAAACTTTCAAAACAACTCAGCAGGAGGATTTTTGAATCTGTTTTCTGGGGGAGCTATTCAAAGAGCATCTATTTTCTCTTTAGGAATTATACCTTACATTAATGCATCGATTATATTTCAATTAATAGGAGTTGTTGTTCCTAAAATTGATGAAATGCAAAAAGAAGGCGGAAAAGAAAAAGAAAAAATAACACAATGGACAAGATATTTAACTATAATTATAGCTATTCTTCAGTCTATTGGAATAATTGTGCTTTTAGAAAGTCAAGGACTAGTAATTGAACCAGGTATGATGTTCAACATTCAAACAATAACACTTATAACTGGAGGTACTGCATTTTTAATGTGGGTTGCCGAAAGAATATCTATAAGAGGGATAGGGAATGGAACATCAATGTTAATATTTTTAAATATTGTTTCGGGATTACCTCAAGTTATATATCAAATGGCTAAAAATTTACCAGGTGGACTTGGTATGATATTATTTATAGTTTCATTGATATTATTTATAGGATTAATTGCGTTAATGGTACTTATACAATTAGCAGAAAGAAGAATACCAATTCAATATGTTGGAAAAGGAAGAGCAGCTGGAGGAACAAGTACAGTTGGTCAAAGAACTTTTTTACCATTAAAAATTAATATGTCAGGGGTTATGCCAATAATCTTTGCATCAGTATTGATGTCAGCACCTGCATTTTTAGTAGGGCTTATGAAATCATCAGCACTGAAAAATATTTTAACAAAAGGATTCTCACAAACGGGATGGATGTACTTATTATTATTTGCAGTTTTAGTAATCATTTTTTCATTTTTCTACACTTCAATAGTGTTTGACCCTGAAAAAGTGTCTGAAAATTTAAAACAAAGTGGAGCTACAATACCACAAATAAGACCGGGAGCTGATACAGCGGATTATTTAGAAGGTGTAGCAACTAGAATAACATTTGGAAGTGCATTATTCTTAGCAATATTAGGAGTTTTTCCTAATATTTGGTTTGGTTATGTATTAAATATGCAAGTTCTACTTGGTGGAACAAGTTTATTAATATTAGTAGGGGTTGCTGTAGATTTACTACAACAAATAGATTCACAATCAGCAGTGAAGAGTTATAAAGGGTTTATATCTAAATAAGGTATAAACCTTCCCTTTTTTATTTTATCATATAGAAGAGTTATTTGATTTTTTAAAATACTACAAGCTAGTAGCTGTTGTTTTTAGAGATCAAATAACCAAAATAAATTTAGTGAAATTCAAAGGAGAGATTATGAATATAGTATTGTTCGGTGCACCTGGTGCAGGAAAAGGAACACAAGCGAAGGAATTAATTGATAAATATGTGATTCCACAAATATCAACTGGAGATTTATTTAGAGCAGCAATAGGAAACCAGACAGAATTAGGGATGGAAGCAAAGAAATTTATTGATAATGGACAATTAGTGCCAGATAGTTTAACAATGAGTATTGTTGAAGAAAGATTTAAGGAATCTGACTGTGAAAAAGGATTTATTTTAGATGGGTTTCCAAGAACAGTTTTTCAAGCAGAAGAACTTGATAAAATGCTAAAAAACTTAGGAAAATCAATTGATAAAGTAGTGGCTCTTGATGTAAGAGATTCTGAAATAGTAGAGAGAATAACAGGAAGAAGAATATCTAAAGCTACAGGACGAATCTATCACATAAAATATAATCCACCAGTAGATGAAAAATTGGAAGATTTATATCAAAGAGAAGATGACACAGAAGAAATAGTTGTAAAAAGACTGACAGCATACAAAAACCAAACAGCACCAGTATTAGATTACTATAAAACTCAAGGTAAAGTTATCTCTGTTGATGGAGAACAAGAAGTGTCTAAAATAACAGCAGATATTATGGAAATCTTAGGGTAATTTTATAAAAACAAATACATTTTAACAAAAAGAAAAGTGGGAGCAATAATGATAATATATAAAACATTAGACGAGATAAAGAAGATTAATAAAGCAAACGAAATAATAATAAAACTATATAGCGAAGTATTGCCTAAATATGTTAAGGCAGGGATTTCTACATATGAGTTGGATCAAATAACAGAAGATTTTATTAGATCAAATGGAGCTATACCTGGAACAAAAGGATATGAAATAGGAAAACCATATCCAGCGTATCCAGCGAGTTTATGTACTTCTGTAAATAATAGAGTTGTACACGGAATACCTACAAAAACAGAAATTCTTAAAAATGGTGACATAATCAGTCTTGATACAGTTACAGTTCTTGATGGATTTTATGGTGATGCAGCTATCACATTACCGGTTGGTGAAATAGATGAAAATGCAAAAAAATTATTAGAAGTGACTGAAAAAGCAAGAGAAATCGGAATTGCACAAGCCGTTGTTGGAAATAGAATAGGGGATATATCTGCTGCTATACAAGAATATGCTGAAAGTTTTGGATTCTCTTTAGTTCGAGATTTTGCAGGACACGGTGTAGGAAAAAGTATGCACGAAGACCCTATGGTTCCTAATTATGGAAAAGCTGGAACAGGTGTAAAAATAGAAGATGGAATGGTAATTGCTATTGAACCAATGGTTAATGAGGGGGCGTATCAAGTTAGAATACTCCCAGATATGTGGACTGTTATTACAAAAGATGGAAAAAGATCAGCACATTCAGAATATAGCGTTGCAATAGTTAATGGTAAACCAATTAAGTTAGGAACAGGGGAATTGTAAAATAATGCTAGACACAAAGTAAGTTTTTTGATATAATGATAAGGATCGAGGTGACTTTTATGGCAAAACAAGATGTTCTAGAATTGGAAGGCGAAATATTAGAAGCCTTGCCAAATGCGATGTTCAAAGTGAAATTAGAAAATGGACATGAAGTATTGGGACATATCTCAGGAAAAATGAGAATGAACTATATAAAGATTTTACCTGGTGACATGGTTACGGTTGAAGTATCTCCGTACGATTTGTCAAGAGGAAGAATCATATATAGAAAAAAATAACACTTTTGGAAGGAGGGTTTTTATGAAAGTAAGAGCTTCAGTAAAACCAATTTGCGACAAATGCAAAATTATTAAGCGTCATGGTAAAGTAAGAGTAATATGCGAAAACCCTAAACACAAACAAGTACAAGGATAAGATTACATGACAATCTAAAGAATTTTTATTTTAAATATATAGATAAAAATTGTAAAGATATGTTTAGCTGTAGAGCTTATTCTTATACAAGTTTTGTATAGGAGCATATTGATGAAGGTTAAACAAAATTTAAATTTAAGGAGGAAATGAATTTGGCTAGAATAGCAGGAGTAGACATTCCAAGAAACAAGAGAGTAGAAATATCACTAACTTACATTTATGGAATTGGTAAGAGTACTTCAAACGAAATCTTAGAAAAAGCTAAAGTTAACAAAGATACTAAAGTTAAAGATTTAACTGAAGAAGAAGTAGGACAAATAAGAACAATAGTTGATGAGTACAAAATCGAAGGAGAATTAAGAAAAGAAATCAGACTTAATATCAAAAGATTAATGGATATCAAAAGCTACAGAGGGTTAAGACATAGAAATGGATTACCTGTAAGAGGACAAAAAACAAAAACAAATGCAAGAACTAGAAAAGGACCAGTTAAAATGGCCGTTGCTAAGAAAAAATAGAAAATTTTGAGTTAAGGAGGAAATAATAAGTGGCTAAAAAATCAGCAGTTTCTAAAAAGAAAAAATTGAAGAATATTCCTAACGGAATAGCATACATACACTCAACTTTCAATAACACTGTTGTTACAATAACAGATGCTGAAGGTAAAGTAATAATTTGGAAATCAGGAGGAACTTCAGGTTTCAAAGGAACTAAAAAAGGAACTCCATTTGCAGCACAAATAGCAGCTGAACAAGCAGCACAAGTTGCAATAGAAAATGGAATGAAACAAATAGAAGTTAAAATAAAAGGACCTGGATCAGGAAGAGAAGCATCTATTAGATCAATCCAAGCAACTGGATTAGAAGTAACTAAAATAGTTGACATAACTCCAGTACCTCATAACGGTGCAAGACCACCGAAAAAAAGAAGACCGTAAATTTATAAAATAAGGAGGATATATATAAATGGCAAGAGATAGACAGCCTGTATTGAAAAAATGTAGAACTCTTGGTATAGATCCAAGCATTATAGGAGTTAATAAAAGATCTAAAAGAAACTTAAGACCTAATGCTAATAGAAAACCAACAGAGTATGCAACTCAATTAAGAGAAAAACAAAAAGCTAAATTTGTTTATGGAATAATGGAAAAACAATTCTATAAATTATACGAAGAAGCAACTAGAAAAGATGGAGTAACAGGGGAACTTTTACTTCAGTATTTAGAAAGAAGATTAGACAACGTTGTATATAGATTAGGATTTGTAGGAACTAGAAGACAAGCTAGACAAGTAGTAAGTCACGGACACATTTTAATCAACGGTAAGAAAGTAGATATAGCATCTTACAGAGTTAAACAAGGTGATGTAGTAACTTTAAAAGAGAGTTCAAAAGAATTGTTAATGGTTAAAGCATCTGTAGGACAAAAAACTGTTCCAGGTTGGTTATCATTAGAAGGTACAACTTTAACAGCGAAAGTTTTAGAAAATCCTGGTAGAGACGCAGTAGACTTCGAAATCAATGAAGCAATGATAATAGAATTCTATTCTAGATAATAATTAATCCAATCCAAGGAGTTGATTTAGCTTGTTAAAAATCGAAAAGATAGCTAAAAATATAAAATTAACAGAAGATAGAGAAGGTAAGCATACAGCTAAATATACTTTAGAACCATTATACAGAGGATATGGAAATACTATAGGAAATGCTTTAAGAAGAATCCTATTATCTTCTATTCCAGGATCTGCTATAAAGGGATTAAAGATTGACGGAGTATTGAATGAATTCTCTACAATTAAAGGTGTAAAAGAAGCAGTAACAGATATAATATTGAATGTTAAAGAAATAGTAGTTGAGTTAGATGAACCTACAGAAAAAAGAATGACACTATCAGTTAAAGGTCCAAAAATCGTTACAGCAGCAGACATTAGAGTCGAAGCAGGAACAGTTATTATCAATCCGGAACAAGTTATTGCAACAATAACAACGGATAGAGAATTAGAAATGGAATTTTTAATTGATTCTGGAGAAGGATTTGTAGTATCAGAGGAAATAGATACTGAAGGTTGGCCAATAGGATATATGGCAGTTGATGCAATATATACACCAATAAAAAAAGTAAGCTATACTGTTGAAGATACTATGGTAGGAAGAGTTACTAACTACGATAAATTAATTATGGAAATTTCTACAGATGGAAGTATAGAAATTCAAGATGCATTATCATATGCAGTTGAATTATTAACTATGCACATAAAACCATTTTCTAATATAGGAAATAGTATGGAGAAATATAGAAGTAATGATGAAGTTGAAGTTGCAAGTACTGTTGAAGTTGAGACAAGTTTAGAAGATATGAGAATAGAAGAGTTAGACTTTACTGTGAGATCTTATAACTGTCTTAAAAAAGCAGGAGTTAATTCAATTTCAGATTTAACATCAATGTCGTATTCTGAATTACTTAAAATCAAAAATTTAGGTAGAAAATCTCTAAACGAGATTATAGATAAAATGAGAGAGCTTGGATATGATCTAGGCGATAACGGAAATTAATATTAGTATTAAGGAGGGAAGAAACTAATGAATCACAACAAATCATATAGAAAATTAGGTAGAAGAACTGACCATAGATTGGCAATGATGAAAAACATGACAATTTCGTTAGTTAATGCTGAAAGAATAGAAACTACTGTTACTAGAGCAAAAGAATTAAGAAAATTTGTTGAAAGAATGATAACTTTAGGGAAAAAATACAATACCTTCAATCTTGAAAGTTTAGAAGAAAGAAGAAAAGCAATTCACTTAAGAAGACAAGCATTTTCTTACTTAAGAAATGAAGAAGCTGTAGCTAAGATCTTTGGAGAAATAGCACCTAAATACATGGAAAGAAATGGTGGATACACAAGAATAATAAAAACAGCTGTTAGAAGAGGAGACTCTGCAGAATTAGCTAT
>JAGOYM010000070.1 GCA_018059165.1 Leptotrichiaceae bacterium
CATTCTGATCACTCCCATTTTTTTAGTTTAACATATTTTACTTACTTTTGGTACAACATGCTCTAAACAAATGGGACTGATCCACTAATTTACTTTTTCCCAAACTCTTCAAGAATGTGTTCGTAATACTCTTTGTATTTCTTTCCGACTTCTGCTAAATCTCGTGTTCTTGCGACTTCTCTTCCATTTTCTTTTATTTCTTCTATGTTCTCTACTTTATTATTAACTATCATTTCTAATTTCTCTATAAAGTCTGCTGTTGTTTTTGCCTTTAAACAATTCTTACCATCTTCTAACCAACCATTGTAGACTGGAATATCTCTCAATAATATCGGTAACTTTGTAGAAAGTGATTCCAACACAACAATTCCTTCATTCTCTTCATATGTCATGAAAAGGAATAAATCTGCTGCACTAAATGCCCCTAGCAATATTTCTTCATCTACAAATCCAGGAAACATTAAGTTCTTTGGTGGCATTTCAATTATTTTTTGTATTCTTTTAGGTAACAGTGGTTTAATACTCGATGCTCCAAACCAAAAGAATCTGTATTCTGGAAACTTTTCTACTACTTTTACAAATTCAATTATACCTTTTCGTTCAAATGGTAATCCTGCAGTAACAACTACTGGTGAGTCTATATTATATTCTTTCAAAAAAATCTCTTTTAAATCTTCTTTTTTAGAAAATTTTTCAATGTCTACACCGTTAGATATTACTCTTATTTCTTTTTTCCCATGAGTATATTTAGTGTCTATAAGATTCTTTGTGTACTCTGATGGCGAAATCAAATAATCTGCTTTATTGAATAAAGACTTTGCCAGTAATTTAATTATAATTGCCATCTGGTTACTAAATTTTATACTTCCTTTAAAATCTTCGGATGTTGTATGTGTGTGATAAACAACTGGTTTCCCTTGTTTTTTTGCTTGCTTCAAAACTTTCCAAGATTTCATTCCAAGTGTATTTATATGTGCTATATCATAGTCATCTTTAGGGTCCAATGTATGTTCAATATTATTTATTCCAAGGGCCCTTATCTGATGTTCTAAAGCCTTTCCAACTCCTGATCTGCTGAATAAGCTTTTTCCCTCTGAATAAAGTAAAATCTTCACCGTTATCATACTCCTTTATTGTTTTCAAATATACTTCTTCAACACTATCTCCAAATTTTTCTGCTGTGAAGTCTTGTGATACTTTAAATGCTTTATTTACCATCTCATCTTTAAATTCTTTGTCTTCTCTAATCTTCTTGATATTCTCAAGAAACTCTTCTTCATTATTGTATAATAGACCCGCATTATTACTTGTTAGTAGATCTACTAAGTTATCATCAAATCTTGCATTTACTGGGATTTCTGCTGCCATAGCTTCAACAAACGTTAATCCTTGTGTTTCAGATATACTTGCATTTAGAAAAAGATCTCCTATATGGTAGTACATTGCTACGTCTTGGTAAGGAACCTCACCTGTAAATATAACACGTTTTTCTATTCCTAGCGCTATCGTTTGGTCAACTAATTCTTCAATTATAGGCCCTCTTCCAACTATCAATAACCTTACTTTTTCATCTTTTACTTTCGAAAACATTTCTATTAAAACATCTAAACTTTTCTCTCTTGCTATTCTCCCTATGCATACACATAAAAAATCATCTTTATCTGCATATCTATTTCGTAATTCACTAATCTGCTCATTTGTATAATTTTTTCTATAAAATCTGTCCAAATCTATTCCTGTTGGAACTATATTAATATGATTTTTAACTCCATATGATTCTATTATTTTTTGAACTTTTCTTGTAGGAACTATTAAATTATTACACTTGCTACAATAAAATTTACTTATTTGTCTTGCTATTCTCTTTGAAGACTTCGTGAAATAACCTTTTGTAACATAATGTGTATAATATTCATACAAAGTGTGATATGTGTGAACTAAAGGGATTCTTAGTTGTTTTGATACAAATCTTGAAAATGTTCCCACTCCCCATTCAGTTTGAGAATGTATTATGTCCAATCTTAAAGCTCTTATTCTTCTAATACTTCTTGCTGAATATACCATTCCTAATCTATATTGTGGTAATGGCTTAAATTCTAAGCTTGGTAATCTTAAAACGTTAGGCTCTGGAGAGTTTACATCCGGATCAGTTGTTGTTATTATAAAGACTTTATGTCCTTTTTTTCTTAATTCTCTTTCTAGTGTTACAATTGAACTTACAACTCCATTTACTTGTGGTTTATACGTATCTGTAAAAATTCCAACTCTCATATTGTCTCCTTAAATAAAAATTCTACTTAATAGCTGGCATTTCAAGAAAAAATTTCCCTATTTTACCACTTCTATAATCTCTCAAAACTACTCTCGCAACTTTTTCATAATTATGTTCTTCTTTTTTTGCAATAATAAGACGTTCTTCTAGGACTTCTAATATTTCATAAGGCTCTAGTTCCATAATATCTTTCCCTACTAAATAATCCGTTAATCCATAAGATCTAACAAGATAGTCTATCTTACCTAATTTTTTCATCTTATCGATTAGCTTCATAGCAACTTCTTCTATAGGTAATACGTGATCTTTTATAGAACCTGTTATTGCTAAATTATGAGCAACATCATTATCTTCAAACTTCGGCCATAAAACTCCTGGTGTATCCAATAATTCCGTATTTTTATCCATTTTTATCCATTGCTTTCCTTTTGTAAATCCTGGTGTATTCGCAACTTTTGCTTTTGTCTTATTTGAGAATCTATTTATGAATTTTGATTTTCCTACATTTGGAATTCCAACAATCATCATTCTAACTTCTGTTTTTCTAAGCCCTTTTTTCTTCATTTTTTCTAATTTTTCTTCATAAATTACATTTATTACTCTTCTCAATTCACTTATATTTGTTCCTTTTTCAACACTTATAGCTATGAAATGATCAGCTATTTTATTTTCTAAGAAGTATTCTTCCCATTTTTTTAAATCTTTATCGTCAATCAGATCGACTTTATTTAGTACAACTATTCTTTTTTTGTTATTTGCTAATTTTTCAATATCAGGATTCTTACTAGAAATTGGTATTCTAGCGTCTAATATTTCAATTATTAAATCTACCACTTTTAAATTTTCAACTATTAGCTCTTTTGTCTTCTTCATATGACCTGGATACCAATTTATGTGCATAGTGACTCCTTCTCTAATTCTCTTCTATTTCTTTATCTTCTTTGAAATAATTTCCATCATCATTTATAGATCTTATAAACAATACGATTTCACCTTTTATTGGCTTTTTTTCTAGTCTTTCTATAACGCCCGATACATCGCCTCTAATCACTTCTTCGTATATCTTCGTTAATTCCCTCGTTATCACAACATATCTTTCGCCTAGGTGCTCTTTTATGTCTTTCAAGGTCTTTACTATTCTATTTGGTGACTCAAGAATTATTATTGTTCTTTCTTCTGAAACAAGTTTCTTAAATAATGTTTGTCTTCCTTTTTTCTTAGGAAGAAATCCTTCATAAGACATTCGTCTCAAATCAAGTCCAGATATACTAGCACCTGTAATTATTGATGATGCCCCAGGTATTCCTATTACTTTCATTTCTGCTTTGTGTGCTTCATTTACTAACTCAAAGCCTGGATCAGAAATACAAGGGGTTCCTGCATCTGTTACAAGTGCTATATCTTTTCCTTCTTCTATTAAACTCAATATATTTCTTATTTGATGTATTTTGTTATGCTCATGGTATTGATAAACAACCTTTTCTATTTCATAATGTGCAAGTAGACGTTTTGTAATTCTAGTGTCTTCTGCAAATATATAATCTACTTCTTTTAACGTCTTTATTGCTCTATACGTTATATCTTCTAGATTTCCTATTGGTGTTCCTACAATATATAGCATTTTTTCTCCTATTTCATCATTTTTGTAATTTCTTCAATAGCTCTTTTTAATTGTGTATCTCCAGCAGAAATTATTTTAGTTGCTTCTTCTTGCCCTTTTTCTTTAACTATTACTGCTTCAAGCTCTTTCATTCTATTAGCTTTTGCTTCCTCTGAATCGTTTGCATAACCTTTAATTGCTAGTATTTCATTCATCTCAACTTTGATATCTGGTTCAATCCCTTTTTCATGAATATAGTTTCCTTTTGGTGTGAAGTATTGTGCTATCGTTAATTTTATGGCTTCTCCATCACCTATTGGAATTATTTGTTGAACAATTCCTTTTCCAAATGTTTTCTCTCCAATGATTAATGCTCTTTTGTAATCTTTCAATGCACCCGTTACTATTTCTGATGCTGACGCACTTCCACCATTTACTAAGACAACAAGTGGAAAATCTCCTAAATTTTGAAATGTTCTGTTATATTCTTTTTTTGATCCATCTTTATATTTCAATAGAACAACCAATTTTTGTTTTATAAATAGAGAACTTATATCTTGTGCTTCTCCTAGTGAACCACCTGGATTTGATCTTAAATCAAAAATTAGTGATTTCATTCCTTGCGCTTGTAGTTTTTTGATATGTGCTTCTATCTCTTGTCCAGTATTGTTTCCAAATCTTAGTAAACTTACATACCCTACTTTATTATCAAGCATTTTACTTTCAACAAATTCTAACTTTATCTCATCTCTTATTATTTCAACTTTGAAAGTTCCTTTTGTTCCTTCTCTTATAACATCTAGAACAACTTTTGTTCCTTTTTCACCTTTTAATAATTTAACTGCATCAGTTGAAGTTAAAGCAATGATATCTTTATTATCTACTTTTATTACTTTATCTCCTATTTTCATTCCTGCTTTTGACGCCGGACTTCCAATAAATGGAGATACTACTACTAATGGTTCCCCTTTTTTCTTATCAATAGACATTCCTACACCTACATAGTTTCCATCCATATCTTCAGAAAATGATTCGAAATCTTCCTTTGAAAAATATTCAGAATAAGGATCATTTAGACTATTAACCATTCCTGCGATAGCAGCTTGGTATAATTCTTTTTTAGTTGGATCTGATTTTCCAACAAATAGATTTTGAATCAAATTTACTGCATCTGTTATTTTTGTTAAATC
>JAGOYM010000027.1 GCA_018059165.1 Leptotrichiaceae bacterium
GAACAAGTGGAACTATAGTTGGAGTAGGGAAGAAATTGAAAGAAAAATTATCTGATGTCAAAATTATAGCAGTTGAACCTGAGGCATCTGCCGTTTTATCTGGTGGTGCTCCTGGTAAACATGTTATTCAAGGAATTGGTGCAGGGTTCATACCGGGTGTATACGATGGTAATATTGTTGATGAAATTATTCAAATCTCTAATGAGAAATCTTTTGAATTTGGTAATAGAATGAGTAAAGAAGAGGGTCTATTTTTAGGAATTTCTTCTGGAGCAGCTATTGCTGCTGCATATGAAGTAGCAAAAAGATTAGGTAAAGGTAAAACTGTACTAACTATTTCTCCAGATGGTGGTGAGAAATATCTTTCTACAGATATGTTCAAATAGTTAATTAATACAAAGAATAGAGTAAGAGGTGAGTGCTATTTTTAAATGGCTAAATAATGAAATAGAAAATATAATGGAGAAAGACCCCGCCGCAAAGAGTAAATTTGAAGTTTTTTTCCTGTATCCATCATTACAATCTGTCATATATTATAAAATAAGTAGCTTTTTCTATAAATACAAGATATTTTTTATAGCTAGACTTGTATCACAGTTCGCTAGATTTATGACAGGTATTGAAATCCACCCTGGCGCAAAAGTAGGAAAAAAAGTTTTCTTTGATCATGGCATGGGAATTGTTGTTGGAGAAACTGCAATTATTGGAGATAACTGTATAATATTCCACGGTGTCACACTAGGAGGTGTTACCTCAACGAAAACAAAGAGACACCCTACACTTGAAAATAATGTCACGGTGGGTGCAGGTGCAAAAATATTAGGAAATATTACGATTGGGGAGGATTCTAAAATAGGTGCCAATTCAGTTATTTTAAAGGATATTCCAAAAAATAGTGTTGCTGTTGGAATCCCTGGAAGAATAGTTCAAAAAGCAGATGAAGACTATTATATGTGGTATATCTAATGCAAATTAAAAGGTCAACGTCCAATGTAGGGTGTTGACCTTTCTACTTACTGTATCAAAAATACTAACTCTTCTTTCTTATTCACTGATATTCCATAGTTTATTCCATTTTCTAATGTAACTTTACTTCCTGTATTATCTCCTAATTTTACTAAAAGATCAATATATACAGCCCTTGCATGTTCTTCATCTATTCTATCATCAGATAATTGAATTAATATTACTGCTAGTTTTTCAATCATTTTCATATTGTCTTCTTCTACTTTATTTACACGTAATAACATTCCCTCTACATTAAAACCCGAGTAATTTATAAGATAAGAATATTTTTCTGTATCGTTTATTTTTATAAAATAGTAGTTCTTACCTTCAAATATTAGATTCTCAGAATCGCTTATTTCAACAGATTTAGCATCAGTAAATTCTAGCATTTTTTCTCTAAGTTCTTCAATTAGTTTACTTTTATAAATATGAGTATCTTTAGCTTCAGCTTTTACTTGCTCTTGACTCTTCGGTTTTTCTTGTACTTCTCTATCTTTTGTTTTGGAATTACATGAAAACAAAAGCAAAGAAAAAATTAAAACTAAGATTAATTTTGTATATTGCATAGTAATTCCTCCTTTTTTTGGTTTCTTAATCTATTATAACAAAAAAGGATAACATAGTCATCCTTTTTATTTTGTTCTATTTTTCTATTTTTGTATATGGCATTAAAGCTATTTGTCTAGATCTTTTTATAGCTTTTGCTATTTTTCTTTGAATTTTTGCATCAAGTCCAGTTACTCTTGCTGGAGATATTTTACCTTTGTCATTCATAAAATTCTTTAATAAATCAACATTTTTATAATTTATATCTTCTATTTTGAACTTAACTTTTGGTCTTCTTTTTCTTCTTTTAAATTCTGTAGCTTGTTTCATGTCCACCTCCTAATTATTTTCCCTAAAATGGGAAATCATCGTCATCGATTATTTCTTCATTATCTTCTGTAGACGAAGTTGCTTCAATACCTTGATTATTAGAAGTTGTTCCACTTTGAGGCGTATAATTTCCACCAGTCGAATTCGAGTTAGTGTCAATAAAATCAAATTTATCAACTATAACTTCTGTAATCCATTTGTTCTCACCATTTTGTTCATAACTTCTTACGTTTAATCTTCCTTGAATAGCAATTCTTCTACCTTTTCTTAAATATTCTGCTATTGTTTCTGCCCTTTTGTCCCAAGCCACACATCCTATGAAATCAGCTTCATCTCTGTTAAATTCTCTAGTCACTGCTATATTGAATTTACAGAATGCTTTTCCTCCTTGTGTGTACTTCAATTCCGGATCTTTTGTTAACCTTCCAATTAATGTAACTTGATTCATAAAATTTTCCCCCTCTGAAAAATTTCTCCTTTTATTTGTTATAATATTATAACCTTTTTAAAAATTTGATTAGTCATTCTTTACTATCATATACTTAAGTATAGATTCTGTAATGTTTAACTTAGTTTCTACTTCAGTTAACTTAGTTCCATCCATTTGAAAAGTAGTCAATACATAATATCCATTTTCTTTTTTCTCTATTGGATATGCTAATTTTCTATCTCCCCAGATTTCTGTACTAACTGATTCCGCTCCAGATTTTGCTAGAGTTTCTTCTACTAAAGTAACATTTGCTTTCTTCTCTTCATCTGTTAATTGAGTAGAAAGTATGAACATAATTTCGTAGTTAGTCATTTCGTCTCTCCTTCCCTATGGTTTTTAGCCTTGCATCACATTCGGCAAAGCAGGGTACTATCTATTTTAACAAAATTGTTAAACAAAATCAAGTCTTATTTATCTAAGACTATTTCCACACTCTCTTTATTCGTGTTCATTAAAGAATGGTGGGACTACAAATCCATCATCTTGTGATGTGCTATCAATTAATTTTCCACTCTCTTGAGTTGATGTTGTTGAACCAGTTGACGATTCATTTCCAAACATCAATCCTATATTTGATGTTCTTTTATCAATGAAATCAGTTGCAACGATTGATACTTTAATTCCATTCGTTTCTTCATCAATTACAGTACCAAATATTAAGTTTGCTGTTCCTGAACCTGCTTTTTCTATTATTGTATTTGATATTTCTTGTATTTCTGTTAACTGTAAATCTAGTCCACCAGTTATGTTTAGTAAGATCTTTCTTGAACCTTCTATTGATTTCTCCAGTAACGGACTGTTTAAAGCTTGTTCTGTAGCAATTATTGCTCTGTTTTCTCCATCTGCTTCTCCAAATCCAAGCATAGCAACTCCAGAATCTTTCATTATAGCTCTAATATCTGCAAAATCCAAATTTATATATCCTTGTTTTGTTATTAGTTCAGATATCCCTTTTACTCCTGCCCTTAAGATATTATTTGCTTCTTTAAATGCATTCATTAGAGTGATATTCATATTTGGTAGTTCAAATAATTTATCATTTGGGATGGCAATTAATGTATCTACATGTTTTCTCAAATTTTCTATTCCTGTTTCAGCATTTTTCTTTCTTTGAGGTCCTTCAAAAGAAAATGGTTTTGTAACTATTCCAACAGTTAGTATCCCTATTTCTTTAGCTAATTCCGCTATGATAGGGGCTGCCCCAGTTCCTGTTCCCCCACCCATTCCTGCAGTTATGAACAACATGTCTGTTCCTTCTAATATGTGTCTTATTTTTTCTTTTGCTTCTTCTGCGGCTTCTCTAGCTCTTTCAGGATCTGCTCCTGCTCCTAGACCTTTTGTAGCTCTCTCACCTAAGTGGATTTTATGACTCGCTTTTGATATTTCTAAATCTTGTGAGTCTGTGTTCGCTGCAACAAAGTCAACACCGCTTATCCCACTCTCTATCATGTCATTAATTGCATTTCCACCTGCTCCACCGACACCTATTACCTTAATCGTGGCTCTGTTCATGAAATCTTCCATATAAATTATCCTCCAATTTTCACATATTCTTTATCTATTATTGTTTTTTATTTTTTGTTTCTACTGACTTTGTAACAGCTGGCTTCTTAACTAGCACTTCTACAACTTCTGGTTCTATTTTTGGCGCTACATTCAATGTTCCAATAAGTTTTACATTTACATCTTTGTACCTTATATCAATATATTCCATTGCTTGCTGATCCTTAAGTTTCTTATAAAGTTTAAAAGAGGTCTCATACTTTTTCTCTTCAACTAATTTATCTGTTCTTATTATAACTCCATCCTTTAATACAACTTCATAATATACTCCATTTTTTCTTATTTCTGAAATACTTTTGTATAATTCCTCATATTCTATTTTTGATAAGATTGTTTTAAAATCTTCTAATTTTGTATTCGTGTCATTATTTACAATTGGAATATCTACATTTTGAATTTCATCTATATTCCCATATATGACAAGATTCTTATCTGCAAGATGGAATTTATCATTATTTCTAATAAAAACATATGGAGTTTTCTCATTTATCTCAATCACTAACTTATCAGGATATATCTTTTTGATATCAACCGATTCAACTCTCGGATCATACTTGAGATTTTTCTCAAGTTTCTTTGAATTTATGTATATCAGATTCTTTCCTTTTATGCTATTTAATTTTTGAACTATATCGTTCTTTATGATTTCATTTTTACCTTTTATAGAAATCTCATTTACATTGAAGTATTTAGTTTTAAATCCTAAAATGCATAAATTCAAAAATAATCCTAAAGAAATCAATACAAATATATACTTTATAAATTTTTTCATTCTTAACTCCATATACCCTAATAGTGTCATTATACACTAAGTTGGTTTTTTTTTCAATTAAAGATTTTTTTTCTTTTTTTCTTTTTTTTAATTCTTTTTATTACTTTAATATTATAATTTCTGTTTCAAGTTGAATATTAAACTTTTCTAAGACCTTTTTCTTAACATGCTCAACTACTGCTATTACATCAAGAAACTTTCCATCACCCAAATTAACAATAAAATTAGGATGTTTCGGAGATACCATTATATTCCCTATTCTAAATTCCTTAAGTCCCGCATCCGATATTAACATTGCTGCAAAATGACCTTCTGGATTTTTGAATGTACTTCCTAAACTTGGTAATTCTAAAGGATGTTTTTGATCTCTTTGTCCTTTTTTATCTTCAACGCACGCTTTATCAAATCCACGATAGAATTTAAATAAAACTGAAACTACAATCCATTTATTTTTTTTGATTTGAGTTGTTCTATATTGAAATTCTAACTCATTTTTTTTATATTTTTTTATGTTTCCTTCTAAATCACATATCTCAACTTCTTCAATACAGTCAAATATTTCAGTCCCATATGCTCCGCCATTCATATTTACTAGGCCACCTACTGAACCTGGAACTCCTGCTATATTTTCTAAACCTGTATAGTCACTTTCCTCCATAAAATCAATTAATTCATCAAAGTCAAGGCCTGCTTCAATCCTAACTAAATCATAATCTTTTTCAGTTTGCTCAACAGAGATATCCTTCAATTTCTTCAAAGATATAAATGTCATATCCAAATATTCGTCATTTATTAAAGTGTTTGTTCCATTCCCAATTAAGAAGAAATTCTTTTTATTAGGTACAATATCTGTCAGTTCTTCTTTATTATCTATAAATATAAGTTCTTTTGCTTTACCACCTATTTCCATATATGAGTATGGCTTCATTTCTATATTTTCTAATATTTCCATGCTTCTCTCCTTACAGTTTATTTGTTATATCATGGGCTACTTTTGAAACACTTCCAGCTCCCATAAATATAAATATTTCATTTGATTCTTTATTATTCTTCACTATCTCTTCAATTTCCTCTTTTTCGCATACCAAAACATCTTTTCCAACCATTTCTGCTAATTTTTCTGACGTTATATCATATATATTTTCTTCTCCTGCGGAATATATTGGCATTAATATTAATTTATCAGCTAATTTTAATGCTTCTACAAAATCATCTAAAAAGAATTTTGTTCTACTATATCTATGTGGTTGAAATATCACGTTTACTTTTTTTCCTTCATTTTTCTTAGCTGCTTCTATTGTTACTTTTATTTCTGTTGGATGATGTGCATAGTCATCTATTATTTTTATTCCTTTATCATAAATAACTTGATATCTTCTATTTGCTCCCTTAAAATTATATATTTTATTTTTTACAAATTCTAAGCTACAACCTAATTCTAGTGACAGATATATTACTGTCAATGAATTAGATATATTGTGCTCACCTGGTATACTTAATCTAAATTCACCAATATTAATTCCATCTTTAACTACCTCATAAACTGAATATCCATCTTCTATTCTTATATTTTTAGCAAATATATCTGCATTTTCATCTTTTATACTGTACCATACTACATTCTCATTTTTTATGTTTAAATTTCTTATCTCTTCACTATCTGCACATAAAACTGCTAACTTTTCTGTTTTATCAATAAACTCTTCAAATGATTTCTTTATATTTTCAAATGTCCCGTGATGTTCTAAATGATCAGGCTCCACATTTGTAACTACTGAATATTTAGGTTTTAAAAATAAAAAAGAATTATCACTTTCATCTGCCTCTGCTATAAAAATATCAGAATGCCCTATTCTACTATTGCTTTGAATTTCTGGTATTATACCTCCAACAACAATATATGGATCTTTTTCTAAAAATGCTACACTCATCATAGAGCTTGTTGTTGTTTTTCCATGTGTACCTGCGACTGCTATACCTTCAAAATCATTCATTAATTCTGCAAGTAACTGTCCCCTTTTAATGCTTTTTATTCCATTAGTTACAATATATCTATATTCTGGATTTGTATCCTTTATTGCTGTTGAATAAACAAACAAATCTATTCTTTTCCCTATTAAATTTTCTTCTTTTTGTCCTATAAAAACTTCTATTCCCATTTGTTCCATTTCTTCTGTTACCGGTTTGATTTCTAAATCTGATCCATAAACAGAATATCCTTGTTCTTTCATTATTTTAGCCAGTCCACTCATCCCGATTCCATTTATTCCACTAAAATATATGTTTTTTATATTTTTTAACATTTCATCCCCCTATTATCAGATTTTTTATTTTTTAAATTTATGCATAAATTCTTTAAATTTATCTATATGCTCATCAATAAAAGATTCGTGCTCTTTTTCCATATTTTCTGTTTCCGGAAGTATATGCTCAAAATAAGTATTTTTTAGCACTTTTCTTACTATTCCTTCTCCTATAAAATGTTGACCATCATTTAATGTTTTTGCTGCTTTTAATATATGTCTAATATCATATTGTAATGGATTAATATCCGGGACTTGCTTATTAAGATTAAGCAATGTATAAACTGCTATTCTTCCAGTTCTTACAGAGCTTTCCATTGTAAAAACGACATCATTATTAGTCTCTACAAATTGTCCTACTAATCCTAAGTTTTTACACCCATCAGGTACTACTCTTGGACGGTCACCTTTTGCTCTAGGCATAAACATAGATGTTATATATGGCATAAAAGCTGTTCTTACTATTGTATTTTCTATAACATTATCTAATTTATCTACAATCCCCAAATGACAACACAATTCTTCTAAAATTTCATTTCCAGTACATTCTGGCATTGCTTTTTTTACATAATTTCCTTCTTTATCCATGAATAAAGAATAAACCCATATAACTAGAATATCATCTGGTTGTTCTGGAAAATGAGGCTGTCTATTACACGTAAAGCTCATCAACCAATTAGAGTCCGTTATTGTAATAATTCCACCAGTTACAGTTTTTCCTGAATAAGGGTCATTAACTGACAACTCTTTCAATTTATCTATAAATGCTGATGGCTTACATGTTAATGTTGCAGATTCCCAAGATGATTTCTCTATATTTCCACAAAATTTCCCAGGTTTTCCAAAAACATCTGATTTAATTGATAAGTTTTTCCATAATTTCCACCCAGCGCTTTGCCCACTTGTTTCATTATCAATTTTTATAATTGGTGCTGTTTTATTATTACCATAAAATGTGTCTTCTGTCATTGATCCAGTAGTAACTATTACATAATCGTTCTCACGAACATCAATTTTCACTTCATTATCATTTTGCTCAGTAATAATTTTTTCTACTATTTTTCCATCTTTAGTAATACGGATATCTAAATCTTTTACCAATGTGTTAAATTGAAACTTCACTCCTCTTTCTTCTAAGTAATTTCTTAATGGTTTTATAAAAGTATCATATTGATTGTATTTAGGAAACACTAACATTGAAAGATCATTCAATCCATCTATAGCATGTAAAAATCTATGCATATATAATTTCAATTCCAACAAACTATGCCAGTTTTCAAATGCGAACATAGTTCTCCAAAATGTCCAAAAATTACTTGCTAGAAATGTCTCTGAAAAATAATCATCTATCGTTAAATTGTCCAACTCATCTTTTCTCTTAAGTAATAATTTGATTATTGCCATTTGATCTTTCTTTGAAAGTCCGAATTTGCTAAAATCTTGAACTTCTCCCTTATTATGAATTAATCTAGATTTAGAATAATTAGAATCATTGTCATTAATTAAACGATATTCGTCCAATACACTATAAGGCTTTGGTAACTCAACCGCTGGAATATCTTGAAACAAATCCCAAAGGTTTTCATATGTCATATCCATTTCACGCCCACCACGAATTATATATCCGTTTTCTGGATCTCCTGCGCCATCCATTGAGCCACCTTCTATATGTAATTTTTCCAAAAAAGTAATGTTTTCTGCGGGTATTCTTCCATCTCTTATGAAATAAAATGCAGCACTCAGTCCTGCTATACCACTCCCAACAATATATACTTTATTATCTTTATAATCATTTAATGGGATTACCTTATTACGTTGATAATTACCAATTTGATCAGAAAATGGCATTGTTTTTTTTGGCGCATTTATTGATTGTTCCTTACTTGAATCTGGTTCATGGTTTATTTTTCCATTTTGTTCTGAAGCATTAATTACTTTGTCAAATTTAACTGTCTCTACTTTCATATTTGCCTCCGATTATTCTTCCATATTTTTTATTATATTTTCTGTCGCATTTCCTTTTTTTATACTTTTGATATTCAATCCCATGAATTCTAACATATCAGGTTCTTTTATTAAGCATATAGCTTCCTCTATTGCTTCTTGAACTTCATCATTTGTATACATTTTACCACCATTTACAAATTCTAATACGTCTGCATTTTCCTTTTGACCTACAAAATCATAAGGTATCATTAATGCTGGTTTTTCTAATTGTATTAATTCTGAAATTGTAGATGCTCCTGCTCTACTTATTACTAGATCTGATGCTGCCATAATCTCTGCAGCATTTTCAAAATATGGTTTTACAATCAAATTATGTCTTTTTCTTATTCTTCCATTTATTTCGTCATAATTCTCTTTTCCAGTTCCCCAAAAAAGCTTTATATTATTTTCAATTGTTATTTTTTCTAGATTCTTCAAAATTCCTTGATTTATGTTTTTTGCCCCAAGACTTCCACCAATTACAAATAACATTTTTTCTTTACATGTTATTCCTAACTTTTCTCTTTCGATATATTTATCAATTGAATAAAATTTTTCTCTTAGTGGGTTCCCTGTTACAACGAATTTATCTTTATATTTTGGAGCTATGTTATCAAGTGTATTTTCAAACGCAAGAAATGTTTTCTGTGATCCTTTGTAAAAATATCTATTTGCCATCCCCATTGTACTGTTTTGTTCTTGTAAATAATAAGGTATTTTCTTTATTTTTGCTGCTACAAGAATTGGGATTGATATATAATTTCCGAATCCAATTACTTTAGTTGGTTTTTCATTTTTTACTATTCTTAATGCCTCTTTTATTGCTTTTAGCATTTTTATAAAAGATTTTATCGATCGTAATGGTAGAACATCCAAGCCTATAAAATTATATCCTTCATTTGGAACTATTTCACGTTCCATTCTATGTTTTGTTCCAACAAACAGAATAGACGAACCCCTCTTTTTGAACTCTTTTGCTATTGCTAATGCAGGGTATATGTGACCTCCTGTTCCACCAGTTGTAAATATTATCTTCTCTTCCATAACATTATTCATTATTTCCCATCACTTTCCTCAAAATCTGATCTTATTCAACACCTATATTTTTTATTATATTATATACAATTCCTAGTGCCGCCATTATCATTATAATTGAACTTCCACCATAACTTACTATTGGAAGGGGTATTCCTGTTGATGGAATCATTCCTGTAACAACCGCAATATTCCCTACTATTTGTGTTGCAAATAATGCGAATATTCCTATCAAAATAAATCTTCCATATGTATCTTTTACTTTTAAAATAGCTATAATAATAACTGTCAACATTACTAAATAAACGCTCATCAATAGAATAGTTCCTATAAATCCAAATTCTTCTGAGTATCCTGCAAATATATAATCTGTGTTTATTTCTGGGAGAAAAAAATATTTCTGAAGACCATTTCCATAAAATCTTCCAAATAAGCCTCCACCACCAATTGCTATTAATGATTGTCTAGCTTGATAACCTATATCGTTATTTCCTTCTCCGAATCCATTCATATAACTCAGTATTCTTTTCATCCTATATGGTGAAGAAAACATTGCTATTAGCCCCAACAAACTAGAAACTAAAAATGCTATAGAGTATTCTATCAAATCAATTCTTGACATAAGCATCATTATTGACCCTATCAAAAATAAATGCATAGTATTACTAAATGCTTTCTCTGCAACGATCAAAACACAGTAAAGCATTAAAGGAATAAAAGATGCAAATAAAGTTGCTCTTGGAGTGTAGTTTTTGTATCTATAAAATTCTAAAGAAGATGCTAAATACAATATAAATATTAACTTCGCAAATTCTGATGGCTGTATAGAAATAGACCCAAACCCTAGCCAACGTTGTGCCCCATTAACTTCTTTTCCCATAATTAGTACAAGAACTAGCAAGACTAGACCTAATAAATACAACATCGTTCTTTTCCCTTGATACCATCTATAATCTATTCTTGAAACAGCATAGAAAACTCCTGCCCCAAGGGTAATCCATATGACTTGTCTCTGTAAAAAGTAGTAATAGTTATTGTACTCTCTCATTCCTTTTGTAAAACTAACGCTTGCTATCATTGAAATACTTATAACTATTAGAATTATTATAGTAATTAAGAAAGTACTTCCTAATATTTTTTTATCTTTCAATTTATTTCTCCCCTAATATTTTATTAGTCAATTCTTTGAAAATTCTTCCTCTTTCTTCAAAGTTTTTAAACTGATCAAAACTTGCTGTTGCAGGTGAAAATAAAATAGTTTGACTATCTTCAAAATCTATATTTTGTTTGATATCCAAAAGAACTTTTTCTAATGTTCCTAAGTTCTTATACTTTTTATAACCTACTTTATTCATTTCCTCTGCTAGTATTGTTCCAGTTTCTCCTATTAAATAGACAAATCCTACTCTTTCATTAATTTTTTTAATTAACTCTTCATTACAGATTTTTTTATTCTCTCCACCTGCAATCAATACAATTCTATTTTTAAATGCTTCAATCGCTTTTATTGTTGATTCGACATTTGTCCCTTTTGAATCATTTATAAATAATGTGTTTTGTTTCAAAAAAAAGTTTTCCAATCTGTGTTCTAATGCTTTAGTTGTCTTTAAAAATTGTGATATTACTTCATTAGGTATATTTAATATTTTTCCTATCCCTATTATGAATAGTACATTCTCTAAATTGTGGTTTCCTTTTAATGATATTTCGTCAATATCTATAATTACTTCTGATTTTTCATTAACTATTTTATCTATTCTGTCATTGTTTTCATATATAAAGTTATCTATTTTTTCATTCAGATTCTTCATTACACAAACTTTACTCTCAAATATAAAAACTGTTCCTCTTGTCTTTTTACTCAAAAATACTTTTCTTGGCTTGACATTGAGTTGAGCTCTTTCTTCTAGAATTTCAGAAATTCTCTCAAATTCATTATCATCAATATTTATAAGTGCGTAATCAGTCTCATTTTGATTATTAAATATATTAAATTTTGTTATATAGTAATCGTCTACACTTTCATATCTCATCAAATGATCAGGTGTTAAGTTTATATTTCCAGCAATAAATGGATGTATTTTAGGATTATTTTCTAGCTGATAGCTGCTTAATTCTAAAACTATATATTGTAAGTCTACTTCATCTGCAACCAGCTTTGCAAAAGAGTAGCCCGCGTTTCCAGCAAGCGCTACTTTTAATTCTGCTGCTACTAAAAGTTCATAAATTTTTGTTGCTGTTGTTGTTTTACCATTTGTTCCTGTTATACCTATTATCTTTATTCCTTTATTCATATATTTATAGGCAAGGTCAATTTCAGAAATCACTTCTATCTCTTTTTTTCCTGCTTCTTTCAGCAAATCAACTTGCCATGAAATACCCGGACTTTTTACTATAAATGCTATATTTTCAGTATTTATAATTTCTATCCCTTCTTTACTTGAAATTCCAATTTTATCATCTACAAGATAAACTTTAAAGTTATTTTTTTCTAGTAACTCTTTTGCACCCAGTCCGCTTAGTCCTGCTCCAAAAACTATGACTTTTTCCATTTTCTTATCCTTTTTATTATTTGATATACTCACTTTATTATCTTAATTTCAAAATTACAAACGTCAATAAACATGTAAGTATTGTAACTATCCAAAATCTTATTGTAACTTTTGTTTCTGGGACTCCTAGTAATTCAAAATGGTGGTGTATTGGTGCCATTTTAAATACTCTTTTTCCAAATTTTTTAAAATGCCAAACTTGAATAACAACAGACACGGCTTCTAATATAAATATAAAACCTGCTATTGGTAACAGTAATTCTTGTTTCAAGAATATAACAATTATCCCTAGTATTCCACCAAGTGTTAGAGACCCTGTATCTCCCATAAATACTTGTGCTGGATAGAAGTTAAACCATAAGAATCCAATTAATGCCCCTATAACTGCTGCTAAATACACTACTATTTCTCCTGTTTCTTTTACATAAAATAAATTTAAATAATTTGCATAATTGTAGTGTCCTGTTAAATATGCAATTATTAACAGTGTAATACTAACAACTATTAGCGGACCACTTACCAATCCATCTAATCCATCTGTTAAATTTACTGCATTAGAAGATCCTGCAATTACTAAAAACATAAACACAAAAAATAGAATTGGTGTTATGTAAAAAAACGAGTTTTTAAGTAATGGATTCACTATAGAGAAATCTATTTTATGGCTTATAAGTCCGTATTTATAAATAAACAGGAATGTAAGTACTGTTATTATAAATTGACCTAGTATCTTCTTCTTACCTGATAATCCACTTTTGTGTCGCGTTAACTTTAAATAATCATCATAGAATCCTATTGTTGTAAATAATATTGTTATTATAAATAAAAAAACTGTGAATTTATTAGTGAAATTCCCTGTTATTAATAACGAAAACAGGATACTTCCTATTATTAATAATCCTCCCATTGTCGGTGTTCCTGATTTTGAAAAATGTGATTGAGGCCCACAGTCTTTTGCTGTATCTCCATATTTTTTCTTTTTTAACCACGCAATGAACGGCTTTCCAAAAATTAACATGAACATTAACGCAATAGTAAATGCAATTGCTCCTCTTATTGTTATTGATTTAAATATTCTAAAAAATCTTATGTCATTAGTAAATAACTGATGTAATAAATATAGCATTTATATCCTCTTTTCTATAACTTCTTCTAATTTCATTCCTCTCGATGCTTTTAGTAAAGCAACCGTCTTCAATCCTTTTAATTCTTGTTTTATTTTTATTTTCTCTATTTCTTGTTTTATCTCATTCTTATCATCAAAATGACGAATTTTCTTTGGATAATTCGAATCATTTTTTAGTGCATTATATAAATATTTCATTCTACTCCCAAATAAGAGTACTTCATCATGATTTGCTAGCAGTAAATGCTCTTTAATATCCTCATGAAATCTATTTTCATCGGGACCTAATTCCAGAATATCTCCTAAAATTATGACCTTATAACTACCTTCATTGTAAATAGATGAGAATGTATTTATTGCTTTTTCCATCGATATCGGGCTTGCATTATATGCATCATTAATATATATCATGCTATTTGTTTCAACTTTTTGAAATCTCATATCCGTTAGCTTTATATTTTTTGTGGCCTCTATTATTTCGACTTCTAATACTCCCAAATTTAGCGCACACGTAATCGCAAGACATAAGTTACTTATATTATGTTCTCCAATTACATTTGTCTCTATTATTATCTCTCTTGTATTGTCTAAGGACTCTTCCGAGGTTGCTTGAGAGTAATAAAATATAAATCTCGATCCTAAATCATTTATACTTTCTATTTTATACGAATATTTATAAGGTTTTTTGTCTTCTTCAAATCTTTTAACTTTGTAAATTTTATTTATGTCTCTATTTTTAGATATGTCTATTTTACTCAAATATTCATCATCTGAATTGATTATAAGTGATTCTTTTAAAAACGGAAGCATCTCTGTCTTTGCTTTAAATACATTTTCTCTTGTTTTCAGAAATTCTAAATGTGAATCTCCAATATTAGTAATAATACCTATATTGGGTTCTGATATTTTAGCTAATAACTCTATTTCTCCAAAATCACTCATTCCCATTTCTAAAACCATAAAATCATCATTTTTTTCTGAACGCAACAAAGTGAAGGGTAATCCTATGTGATTATTATAATTCCCTTCTGTTTTCTTTCCGTTATATTTTGTGCTTAGAAGTTGAAAAACCATATCTTTCACTGTTGTTTTACCATTACTTCCTGTTATTCCAATAATTTTTATATTTAATACATTTCTCCATTCGTGTGCCAATTCTTGCATAAACTTAACACTATCATCAACTAAAAAAGAATTGGGATTATTATTTAAATTCGTTGTATTGTCATCATATATTACAAACGCGCCCTTTTCAAGTGCCTCATTAACGTAGGCGTTTCCCCCTCTGATAGCAATAAAAAGATTATTCTTTTCTACTTCTTTAGAGTTCATTACAACCTTGTTAATCATTACTGTCTTATTATTTTGATAGCCCATTTCTTTAATTAGACTACTAAAAATATTATCTATATCCATTATTTTATCTCCGATACATAACATTGACTATAATAAATTATAATCCTATAAATTATACCACTAGTAATACATTTTTTCAATAAATTAATTTTTGTTATTAGTATGTAGTTTATTTAATAAATCCATTAAGTTTTCAACAACCATAACCCTTTTAAACTTTCCTTCTATAGTTTTATCAGATTGAATAAGGGCATCCAATTGGTCTTCTCCATATCCAGTTTTTATAAGTACCGGGTAAATTCCTAATTCATCTGCCGGCTTTAAATCTGTAAATCTATCTCCGACCATATAAGAATTTTCAATATCAATATTGAATTCCTCAATCGCTTTAATAAACATACCAGTTTTGGGTTTTCTGCATTCACAATTTACATTGTATGGGATTTTCCCTTGTGGGTGATGTGGACAATGGTATGTTTTCTGAATTATTATACCTTTTTTGAGTAAATCTTTTTCAATAAATTCTTCCAAAATCAAATAATCTCTTTCAGTATAATATCCTTTTGCAATACCTGCTTGATTAGTAACAATAATAAACTTGTATCCAAGTTTTTGTAGTCCTTCAAGAGCCTCTAACACTCCATTTTCATATTCAAAATCTTCTATTTTATGTAAATAATGTTTTTCTACATTTATTGTTCCATCTCTATCTAAAAATATATATTTTTCCATAATCTCTCCTAATTTTTATCATTTCTAAAATACGTATAAGT
>JAGOYM010000028.1 GCA_018059165.1 Leptotrichiaceae bacterium
AATTTAAATTCTTCTCCATATCTCTTCCCTGTACTTCCTACCATTCTGATCACTCCCATTTTTTTAGTTTAACATATTTTACTTACTTTTGGTACAACATGCTCTAAACAAATGGGACTGATCCAATTTTTAAAAAAATTACAATAAATAAAACCTTTAAACAAGATATGTGTAACTAACATATCGTCTAAAGGTTCGTAATTTTTCTATTTTATATCATTCATCCCCATTTTAATAATTTCTTCCTAATAATCCTACTGCATCTCGTACAATTGAAACTTTTTTTGCCGCTATTTCACGTGCTCTATTTGATCCCTCTTTTAATATTGCATGTACATAATCCATGTTATTTGTTAACTCTTCTCTTTTTTTTCTAGCATCTGAGAAATGTTCCATTATTTTTTCAAATAGCTCTGTTTTCGCATGTCCATATCCATAGTTCCCTGCTTCAAATTTATTTTTCAATATCTCGATCTCTTCTTTTGTTGCAAATAAAGAATATATCTTCGTGATATTATTGTCTGGGTCCTTCGGATCTTCCAGTGGTGTAGAATCTGAAACTATGTTCATGATTTGTTTTTTTAATTCTTTTTCTGGCAAGAACATATTTATAACGTTTCCATAAGATTTGCTCATCTTTTCTCCATCTGTTCCTGGTACCACTGCTACTGATTCCAAAATCTTAGGTTCTGGTAACTTAAAAACGTCACATTCGTACATCTCATTGAATTTTATTGCTATATCTCTAGTCATCTCTAGATGTTGCTTTTGGTCTTTTCCTACAGGTACTATATCAGCGTCATATATTAGAATATCCGCTGCCATAAGAACTGGATAAGTAAACAATCCAGTATTAGGTTTTATTCCCTTAGCTATCTTATCTTTATATGAATGCCCTCTTTCGAGTAGTGCTAGAGGCGTAACATTTGCTAAAAGCCATGACAATTCAACATGTTCTGGTACATCTGATTGTAAGAAAATTGTTGATTTTTTAGGATCAAGTCCTAGTGCTAAATAATCCAATACTACATCTATACTCCATTTTTTCAAATCTTTTGGATTTGGAAATGATGTTAGCGCATGATAATCTGCAATAAAGTAAAATCCATCATAATTATCCTGAATATCTATAAATTGTTTCATTGCACCAAAATAGTTACCTATATGTAATGTTCCACTTGGTTGAATCCCTGATAAACTTCTCATATAAAAATCCTCCATAAAACTTCTATTTAATTATATTTTTCAGTGATTATACCATTTTTAGCTCCTATTTTCAAATAATATCTTGTTTTATCCAGCAATGTTTTCTTTATATGCTACACCATCTATTTGACATAAACAGCCTTCCTCAACAAAATCAGTTATTACTGTTGTTCGCGTTGGTGCATCTTGTTCTTCAAAATATTCTCCAAATACTGAAATTGCATCCTCAAAATCCTCTTTTGTTTTTAAGTATAAATTTACTTGTAGCATATCACTTAGATTGGCATCAAAATATGATAATGTATCTTTTATTCCTTCAAATGTTTTTCTCATTTGATGACTAACTTCTTCTTTTTCATATCCTCCACTATGGTGTGACAAGTATATATATTGTCCTGCCTCTACTCCTTTTGATAATGTTTTATCATCATAGTGTCCCGCTATTCTCTTAATCATAAAAATCTCTCCTTTATTTATATGTATTATTATGCTATTTTTTCTATTATTATATTATACTCATTGAAATTGTGTTTTTCTTCTGCTTTAACTTCTACATGTTTTAATGGTTTTCTTGCTTTATAATTTCTCTTTTCTCCAGTATTACTATTTCCTTTGTTTCTCTTTTCAATTACATATTCCTTTTTAATATAGTCCACTATTCCTGATAAGATTAATATTGTAACTGATAAGATTAATCCCCCTATACTCATCACCATTGCTAAGTCTTCAAAAAACATATTATTACCTCCAAAATTTTATTTTATATTTCTGTTTCTTTCATAGGCTAAGTTTACCAGTTAAACCTAAAAACTCCGAAGTCGATATTCAACGTTTATAGAAGATTTCAAAAGTATAGTTTCATTGTTTTTTTGTCATTTAAAACAATATTTTTAGTTTTTCTAACTTTTTTGATTTTTTGATTTCTTTTGTTTTTATCACATAAACATCACACAAACATCACATAATTAGTGTATACTATAGTTAAGAAATAAAAATAATTAAGAGGTGAGTTTATGAAAAATTGGAAGAAAATGGCAATTCTAGCATGTTTAAGTCTAAGTGTGGGAGTTCTTCACGCAGGAACTACTACAAGCACTACTAGTACAACGAAAAAATCTTACAGCATAGATTTTGATTCTAGCAAATATACTGTTAAGACGCTTACTATTAATGGAGTCACAATAAATTATCGTGCATATGAGCAGATTGTCTATGTGAAAAATCCTATTGACACAAAATATGAAACTATGAATTTTTTTGTGCCAGAAGCTTATTTTAAAGGAGAATCTGTTAATGGTTACAATAACTACGATGCTCCAATATTTTTCCCTAATCAAGTTGGTGGATATATGCCAGCTGAAGCCGGTTCTCCAGGGACTTCGAGAGACGGAGTTAATCCTAATGCGATATTTGTTGCATTAAGTAAAGGATACGTTGTAGCTTCTCCAGGTGCAAGAGGAAGAGTTACAAAAAATGCTAATGGATTGTATACAGGAAAAGCCCCTGCCGCTATTGTAGATTTAAAAGCAGCGGTCCGTTACTTACACTACAATGATAAAGTTATGCCTGGAAGTGCCAATAGAATCGTTTCAAATGGTACGAGTGCTGGTGGAGCATTATCTAGTTTACTTGGTGCAAGTGGAAATAATAAAGATTATGATAAATATTTAAAAGAGATTGGTGCTGCAAATGCTAGCGATGCTGTTTTAGTAGTCTCTGCTTATTGCCCTATAACTAATTTAGAAAATGCAGATATGGCATATGAATGGCTATTTAACGGAATTAATGAGTACAAGAGTCTTAAAATTACTCAATCAACAGATTTTAAAGTAGAAAGAACATACGTTACAGGAAGTATGACAGAAGATCAAATTAAAGCATCGAACGAGTTAAAAGCTATGTTTCCAAAATACTTAAATAGTCTAAAACTAAAAGATAAAAAAGGTAATGTTTTATCTCTTGATTCTGATGGTAATGGTAATTTTAAAGATTTTGTAAAATCATACATAATTGCTTCTGCTCAAAAAGCTATGGATAAGGGAACTGATTTATCACAACTAACATGGATAACAATAAATGATAACAAAGTTATAGATGTTGATATGAATGCTTATGTAAGCAATATGGGTCGACTTAAAACAACTTCTGCATTTGATAAATTTGACTTAAGCAGCGGGGAAAATTCTTTATTTGGAACTTCAACAATTGATACGCAACATTTTACAGCGTATGGACAAAAAAATAGCACTGGAAGTGCTACTATGTCTGATCCTAAAATAATTAAAATGATGAACGCTATGAATTATATTGGTGCAAAAAATACTACGACCGCAAGATATTGGAGAATTCGTCATGGTTCAATAGATAGTGATACTGCGCTTGCCGTACCTACTATAATGGCAACAAAATTACAGAATCTTGGATATGTTGTTGACTTCGCTATTCCTTGGGGAGTTCCTCATTCTGGAGATTATGACTTAGAAGAACTTTTTGAGTGGACAGATACTATCTTTAAGAGTATGTCATTAATTTAAACTACAAAACCCTCATAAAATATTATGAGGGTTTCTTTTTTTTACTATCTTTTAAAATCCAAAAAAACTATTTTCTTTCTCTGCTCCTATAGTTGTTGTACCGCCATGTCCTGGGTATATTAAAATACTTGGATTTAGCTTAAATAATTCTTCTAATGTTTGTTCTAGTTCTTTCATATTTCCTGTTGGAAGATCTGTTCTACCATGTGACATTTTAAATATTGTATCTCCTGAAAACATTACCTTCTCATCAATATTATAGAAACAAATTCCACCATGTGTATGTCCCGGTGTATTAATTACTTTAAATCCGAAAACCTCATCATTTTCTTTCAACTTTATAACTTCGATATCTTTTGAAAGTGTAAAATCCATATCACTCCATAATGACAATGATAATGTTGAATCATATAAGAACTCAAAATCATTTTCTCCAATATAAACTGGGATTTTTTTATAATTTATAATTTCTGGAATACCTATTATATGATCAAAATGGCCGTGTGTTATAAGTATCCCTTTAAGATCTAGTTTAGATTCAGTTATATATTTAATGACAGCGCTCATATCATAGCCACCTGGATCTACCACATAACAATCCTTTTTATTACTAACAACATAACTATTTCCTTGCGTTCTTTGATTTATAAATAAATCTATCTTTATACTCATATTTATTCTCCTTCCTTTATCCTATAGGTATCTAAAATAGTATTAGGAATATGAATTCCATTTGCTTCAAATTTTAGTTTTATTTCCTCATTCAATGAATATTTGAGATTAGCATAATCTTCAACTTTCACATATACAAAGACACTATATATAATTCCAATTGATCCTAGTTCCCCTAATCCTATTATATATTCCGGTCTTTTTAATGCTAAAGGATTATTATTAACTATTTCTTGAAGTATTTCTTTTACTTTACGTATATCTGCTTTATAATCTACGGTGATTTTAAGATCTAATCTTCTCACCTTATTTTTTGATAAATTTCTAAGTTCTGTATTCGTAAGAATTCCATTAGGTATTATTACTAATTCATTTTGATAGTTCCGTATTTTTGTATAAAAAATTTCTATTGATGCAACTTCACCTTGATAATTCTTATATTCAATAACATCACCTACTTTAAATGGTTTAAATGTTAGTATTATAAATCCACCAAAAAAGTTACTTAATGTCTCTTTAAATGCAAATCCTAAAATTAAACTTAATGCTCCTAAAAACCCTGTAATTGTTGATATATTTACTTCAAATAGAGATAGTATTATTACTATTATTGCTACATAATATACTATTCTTAATAGTGATCTTATAAAGCTCGAAACACTTTTATCTATTTTTGCTTTCTCAAACAATAATTTAAAGAACTTATCAATATATTTGCTTCCGAATACCCCTAGTTTGTATATAACTATTCCTAGTAATATTTTTATTGCATTATCTTTTAAAAATTCAAAAAATACGCTTGGTTCAAAAAATTTAAATATTCTTGCTGTGAAATTTTCACCCATACTTGTCACCACCTACTTCTATTTATACATTAAATCTAAAGAACATTACATCCCCATCATTTACTGTATACTCTTTTCCTTCTAGCTTCATAGCACCTTTTTCTTTTGATCCTTGCCACCCATCAAGCTCTATAAACTTTTCAAATGAAACAACTTCTGCTCTAATGAATCCTTTTTCTATATCAGAATGGATTTCTGAAGCAGCTTTTGGTGCTAATGTACCTTTTGTTATTGTCCATGCTCTTACTTCTTTTACACCTGCTGTAAAGTATGTTATAAGCCCTAGTAACTTGAATCCACCTCTAATTAATCTATTAAGACTCGGTTCTTTTATTCCTAGTGCGTCTATAAATTCTTGTCTTTCTTCTTCATCTTCTATTTCTATAAGCTCTGCTTCTACTTTTGCTGAGAATGTTACAACTTCACTATTATATTGTTCTGCATATTCTCTAACTTTTTTTACATAGTCATTCTCGACATTATCTGTCAAATCATCTTCTGATATATTAGCTGCATACATCATAGGTTTAAGTGTTAAGAATTGGTATGTTTTTAGTAAATCTAATTCTCTATCAGTTAATGTTAATGTTTTAATCAATTTGTAGTCTTCAAGATGCAATTTACATTTATCTAAAGCTGCTACTAATTCTTTTGCTTGTTGATTACCACTTTTAGCTAATTTTGCATTTTTCTGAAGCGCTTTCTCAACGGTATCAATATCAGCAAATATAAGTTCTGCATTAATTGTTTCTATATCTCTTATTGGGTCTACTGATCCTTCTACGTGGATTATATTATCATCATCAAAACATCTTACAACTTGGCAAATTGCTGCTGTATTTCTAATTGTTGATAAGAATTGATTTCCTAGTCCCTCACCTTTTGAGGCACCTTTTACTAATCCTGCAATATCTACAAATTCAACAGTTGCTCCAACTGTTTTCTCTGGATTAATTACTTTTTCTAACTGTTGCAATCTTATATCTGGAACACTTACTAATCCTATATTTGGTTCAATTGTTGCAAAAGGGTAATTTGCTGCTTCTGCATTTTGTGTCTTTGTTATTGCATTAAATAATGTTGATTTTCCTACATTTGGCATTCCTACTATTCCTATTCCTATCATCTTAAAATTTCTCCTTTTATATCCTTATTTATAATTCTTTTAAAATACTTACTAACTTCCATTTTTCTTTTGAATCTGCCTTAAATAAATAACTGAGATCATATATTGGTATTATTGTTATATCGCCCATATATGAATATTTATTACCTACAATATTTCTAATATCAGTTATTTTTTCATTTGGTAAAAAGTAATTTGTTACTTCTTCCCCTACCGCAATTATGTACTTAGGATTTACTAGCGCTATTTGCGCCATTAAATACTCTGAGCAAAGAAGTCTTGTTTCTTCAGAAACTAATTCTCCGTGTGCACTGCATTTAGATAAAGTTGTAAAATATGAATCATCTATATCAAATTTTGAGAATTCCATAAATTTCCTGAAATATTCTCCATCCTTATCTACGAGTAATTCCTCTTTTCTATCTTCTACTTCACTAATATCATCCATAACAAACATAATATGGGCTTTTTTATTACCACGACCTACAATAGGATTCATCCTAGTTCTCTCTAGATTACATTTGCTACAAATATTTATTTCCATTTCTAAATCATTCCATAACATAAAATACTCCTTAAAGTTTATATATTGATGTCTCTTCTTCTAGAGCTACTTCTACTTCAATATGATGTTTATTGTCTCTTATGAGCATTTCTTTCAATGAGTTATATGCTAACTCTGGAGTATTATTTTCTTTACTTATGTGCATTAAATATATTTTTTTTAACTTTTCAGATTGAACAGTATTTAAAAATTTTGTTGCCTCAGCATTTGATAAATGTCCATTACGACCTTTAACTCTATTTTTTAACTCCCAATGATAAGGCCCTGTCATTAACATCTCATAATCATAATTACTTTCCAATACAATGACATCACTATCTCTAAAGTTTTCTCTAATAATGTTATCAACATACCCAATATCACTAGCATAAGATAACTTTTTCCTGTTATATTCAAATGTGTATCCTAAACATATATTTGCATCATGCATTACTTCAAAACAACTTACTACACAGTTTTCAAATACAATTTTATCTTTTTTTATGAAATTTATGTTTTTCTCATCGATCTTTCCTAACTTATGAGAAATTGTTTTGTATGTTACTTCATGTAAGTATATTGGAATATCATATTTTCTTGATAGTATTCCTAATCCTAAAATATGATCTCCATGTTCGTGTGTTATAAATATTCCATTTATCATGCTTATATCTTTATTTATTCTTGCTAATTTTTCAATTGTTTTTTTTCCACTAAATCCTGCATCGATTAAGAAGCATTTGTCTCCCATTTGAATAAAACTAGAGTTTCCACTGCTTCCACTTCCTAATATTGAAAATTCCATGACTATTTTACCCCTATTTTCTTCTGTATTTCTAATTCTTTTATTTTTATTTTCTTGGCTTTTTCAGATACAATATAAAATCCTATCAAAAATGAAAATAACGTTATAATAATTAATGATAGTAATCTCCATATATAAAATCTTATCATTTTTTTAGTTTTTATCTTTTTTTCTCTATCTCTTTGACTCATTTGTCTCATTTACAGACACCTCAAATCCTTATTTTATTTATCTTTTTGAGGAATTAAATATTCCTTTTCTTTTTACTATTTTCACACTTTTTGGAATCCTTAACTCTATCTCTAGAGGGCCTCTTTTAACATTTAACCACCCTAATCCTGCAATTGCCAATTCTTCTGATTCTGCAACAGTTATTTTCTTTGTAACCCAGTCTAGTTGATGATATTCTTTACTTTCTTCTTTTGATAGTAATGTAAAGAAATTAGATTCTATTAATTCATCAACTCTATTTTCATTTGTTACATGGAACTTAACATCTTTTGATGAGTATACTGAGAAAATAGCATTATAATCAGCATTGTTATTTAGAATTTTAAAGTAACAAAGTTCATCAAACATAAATATTTGCCCGTCATCTAACTTAAATGTTTTTCTTGAAATTTCATTGTTTGGTACTAATTGTAGTGAAGCCTCTGCTGACAGTAAGTCTGATAATCTTCCTTCAGGAATTAATCCTGGAGTATCTACAATTGTTATATTTGTTGATGGAATTTTGTTATTTACTACTTTTAGAGTAGTTCCTGCATATTTTGAAACTGTCAAATTAGGATTTTTCGTCAATAAATTTATTAATGATGATTTTCCTACGTTTGTAGCACCAAAAATAACGGCCCTTACTTTATTTTCACCAAACATATTACTTATCTTTTTGATTACACCGTTTATTCCATATTTACTTTTTGTACTCAAAAATGATATTTGATCTGGAACTATACTTTCTTCTGCTAGTCTTGATTTAACCCAATCCGCAATCTCTGTCGGATGAATATATCCAGGAAGCAAGTCTATCTTGTTTATTAACACAATTGATCTATAATCTCTCAAATAATCAAGGATTTCTTCACTAAATGATCCTTCAAAATCAATTATATCAAAAATAGGTAATATTATATTTGATCCATTTATTGCATCTTTAACTACTTTATTGTAATCCTCTTTACCAAATGGATTCTCAATATTTGTTCCATAATTCTTAATTTTAAAACATCTTTGGCAAAGTAAGTTTTCTTCTGAAATAAACTTTTCTTCAGGTACATACCCTATACCATTTTTATCTTCGTGTTGTAATTCAACACCGCAACCAATACATTTCTTCTCTATCACTTTTTCCTCCATTTATCCATTTACTAGTGGATGTGCACTCATGTACACTTCACGCAGTAATGCTTTACTTACATGTGTATATATTTGTGTTGTTGATATACTGCTATGACCTAATAATTCTTGCAAATATCTTATGTCAACACCTTTATTTAATAATGTTGTTGCGAATGAATGCCTAAATACATGTGGCGTAACTTCTTTATTTATATCAGCTTTTTTTGCATAGTCTGTTATTAATCTTCTCAACGATCTAGAGTTAAGCTTTTCTCCTCTACTATTCACAAAAATAACACTAGAATCATAATTCTTATAATCTCTTTTTTTCAGATCAATATAATGTTTTAACCATTTCTCTGCATTTTGACTAAAGAATGTTATTCTTTCTTTGTTACCTTTACCTATGACACGTATTTCTCGTTCACTCATATTTATCATATGTTCACTCATATCTATTAGTTCGCTTGCTCTTATTCCGCTAGAGTAAAGTAATTCTACTACTAGCCTATCTCTAACCCCTGTTATCTTATCTGTATTTATTACAGCTCTTATTTTATCAATATCATCCTTATTAAGAACTGTTGGTAGCCCTTTTTCGAATTTAGGCATTGATATGTATCCGACCTTATTATTTTTTACTATTTCTTGTTCATTTAAATACTTAAAAAATGTTCGAAGTGCTGATATCTTTCTGTTTATACTTCTTTTTCCGACAGAACTTGATGATTTCTCATCATTTTCATTACTGTCAGAGTTAAGATATGCTATAAATGATCTAAATGTTATTATCTCAACTTCATCAAAATCCTTTATTCCTTCATTTTTATCTATATATTCTATGAATTGTAAAATATCCTTTTTATAACTTTTTATTGTGTTATAGCTTTTCCCGAGTATAACCTCTTCATAATATATAAATTTTTCTAATTGAGTGTTTAATTTATTCATATTGAATCACTCCAGACTATTTCTTTTTAGGTATTCTTTTTATATTCTTACAATCTGGATATCCAGTACATGCAAGAAACTTACCAAATCTTCCTATTTTTATTTCAAATGGTTTTCCGCATTTTTCACACTCACCAGCTGCATCTATTACTTTTTGATCTTCTAATAAAAGTTCTATAAGTTCATCTTTAATTTGTAATTCTCCATTTGCTATATTTACTTGATCTTTTTTATATTTAGTCTTTATTACAAGTGGCAAAGGCATTCTTTTTTGATCTTTTTCATAGTTCTCACTTTCCAAATACTCTCCATATCTACCTATTTTTAACAAGTATCTACTTCCATCTTCAGTGAAGAAATCTGTGAATAACCCTTTTTTTATATTTTGTGCTTTTTCAGCCTCTTCCTTAACAAATATTTTCCCTGCATCCATTTCATCTTGGCTTATTGCAACATTGCTTAATGAAATTTTTTCTTTACTATCTGTTTCAGAAACTAGATACTTTCCAAATCTTCCAGTTTTCAATAACATAGGCTGTTTATTTGAGTCCAAAACATCTGATTCTATTCTTTTGTCTTTCAATTCTTGAATACTTTTTTCATACTTTTGTAGTTCTTTATCTAAGTCCCCATAGAATTCAGATAATAATGTCTTCCATTTAATTGTTCCATTTTCAACATCATCTAACTCTTTTTCCATATTTGCGGTAAATTTGATGTTCATTATATTTTTGAAGTTTTTTTCTAATTCAGTCTTAACTTCATATCCTAATACTGTTGGATGGAATCTCTTTTCAACTATTTCAACATAATGACGCGACTTAAGTGTCTCAACTATTGAAGCGTATGTTGATGGTCTTCCAATCCCCTCTGATTCAAGCTTTTTGACAAGTGATGCTTCTGAATATCTTGCAGGTGGCTTAGTCACACCTTCTTTTATATTCAATTTTTTTATTTCTAATTTATCTCCCTCGTCTAATTTAGGGAAAGATGCTGTTTTTATTTCATCTTCATCTTTAAACACTTTGTAATATCCATCAAAAGTAACTTTATTTATCGTTCCTTTGAATTTATAATTTATTTTCTTACTTTTATTTGATGCTTCAATCTGCATTTGATCATACTTCATAGCAGCTAATTGAGATACTAAGAATCTATCCCATATTAGTTTATATAATCTATATTGCTCATTACTCAAGTTTCCTTTTATTGCTTCAGGCTCTAAATTAACATCTGATGGTCTAATTCCTTCATGTGCATCTTGAACATTACTCTTAGCTTTTCCTGTAACGTAACTTCCCACATACTCTTCACCATATTTTTTTGTTATATATTCTTTTGCAGAATTCGTTGCATCTGCTGATATTCTTGTTGAATCTGTTCTCATATATGTTATAAGACCTACATTTTCTCCACTTATTGGAAGTCCTTCATACAACTGTTGAGCTACTCTCATTGTTTTTGAAGCACCATATCCAAGATATGAAGACGCTAATTGCTGCAATGTACTCGTCTTAAATACAAGTGGTGGTCTTTGTGTTTTTTTCTTTATTTTTATTGAATCAACTAACAGGCTTTCACCTTTCAAGTCTGATTTCAATTGTGTAACTATTTTCTCATCGAATATTCTATCAATTTTTTCTCCGCCAATTTCAGCAATTCCTAGCTCAATGCCGTTATCTAATAACGTATTAACTTCCCAATATTTTTGAGATACAAATATACGAATCTCATCTTCAAGATCACAAATAAGTTTCAGTGCAACCGATTGAACACGACCTGCACTAGCATTTTTACTAATTATTTTCCATAATAGTGGACTAATTTTATATCCAACTATTCTATCCATTAGACGTCTTGCTTGCTGTGCATCAACTAAATTCACATTTATATCTCTAGGATTTTTAATTGCATTATTTACTGCTGTTTTTGTTATTTCATTAAACTCTATTCTTTTTATCTTTTCTGGTTGGCTAATATAATTCGCAATATGCCAAGCAATTGCTTCTCCTTCACGATCTTGATCGGAAGCTAGATATACCTTATCTGCTTTTTTTGCTTTATCTTTAAGCTTCTTAAGCATTTCCCCTTTACCCTTTATTACTTGGTATTGAGGCTCAAAATTATTTTCTATATCAATTCCTATTTTTGTTTTTGGTAAATCAATTACATGACCATATGAAGCTGTAACTTCATAGCCCTTACCTAATATTTTCTCTATTGTCTTTGCCTTTGATGGCGACTCCACTATCACAAGTTTCTTTGCCAAGTTATCACATCCTAATGTTATTGTATTAATCTAATCTACTATTCGAATATATTTTGAAACTCCTGTTTCAACAATGATTCCTTTTATTTTCAGTATCATTAAGACATATAATATTTTCTTAGAGTCTAATATACCTTCTAATTCACTGTCTAATTGTTCCAAACTTTTCTCTTCGGTTAAACAGTCATATATTATTCGCTCGTCTTCATCAAGATTTGCTTTTTTACTTTTATATGATGATGCTTCCCAAAAGAATTCCTTTATTATGTCTTCCCCTGTTGTTACTAGTTTTGCTTTATTTTCTTTAATAAGATTATTGCATCCTTCGAATGATGGATAATTAATAAAACCAGGTATTGCAAATATTTCTTTATCCAACGAATATGCTAATTCTGCTGTTATTAATGAACCACCACGATGAAAACTTTCAGCTACTAATACACCATTAGAAATAGCTGCAATCAATCTATTTCTCTTTGGAAAATTCCATTTTTGTGCACTTGTTCCTAGTGGGTATTCGCTTATTATTGTTCCTTCTCTCCCAATTTTCTCCCATATTTCTCTGTTTTCAAATGGATAGACTATATCAAGTCCTGTTCCTACTATTGCAATCGGATTATTGTTTTTTTGCACTGCAATATTTAACGCTATAGTATCGATTCCTTCTGCTAAACCACTCACAATTGTTATATCATATTCTAGCAAATCTTTGACAATTTTCTCACACGAAGCTTTCCCAAACTTTGTTACTTTTCTTGTTCCAACAACTGCTATTTTTCTCTCTCTATGCATTTCATTACCTTTTACATAAAGGAATGTAGGAAAATCTACAAGTTTTTTAATATCACTTGGATACTCATTATCCTTTGCAGAAATGATTCGAACACTTGATTTATTATGTGTTTCAAGTATTCTAGAAACATCTACTTTATCAACTTTTTCTAATGTTGATTTGAATTTGTCACTAAACAAATTGAAATTTGATGCTATAAACATATCTGAATAAGCACCAAATTCCTTCATTAATTTACGAATATATGCCTCTTTAAGACCATATTCTTTTAATTTTAACCACCCCATATTAATCCCCCAATTAACATTTGATTTAATTATTTATTGTTCATTGCCTCACTTAATACAGCAATTTCTCTACTTACTTCTGCATCTGGTCTAATATTTAGATATCTTTGTAAATAATTTATGGCTTTAGAGAAATCTCTTTTAGATTTGTATGCTATTCCTAAACCCAAATTAGCCTCTGCATTATCTGGTGATACTGCCAATATTTCATTATATGCATTTATTGATTCATCAAAGTTTCCTGATAATCTTGAACCTATTGCAATTATAAATAAGTTTCTTACATCTCTTGCTTTATCTTTTTTTGCTAACTTCACAGCTCTTTCATATAATCCATCTTTAAAATACAAACTACATAAACTATAAATTGCTGATGATGTTGGTTTTCCTAAAACTGCTTTTTCATAATTATCATACGTCTTAAATTTCGAACCATCTGAGACATCATCTTTACTTGTTGCTTGTATTGTTCCACTATCTATTGCTGATGGCCCCGCTGGAACAGCAGGTAATGGTTGTCCATCAGGTCCTAATTGTGTTTGTACCCCTGGTACTCCCTCAGTTCCTGCTGTTACAGGTTGTTGTGTTGGCTGTGCTTGTGCTGCTTTTTTTCTAGCTATACTAGACAATATATTTTGAACTGATGCTCTTTCTGATGGAGTTATTGATGGATCTGATAACAATGCTCTTGCTTCTTTTTCTGCTTGTGCGTATTTTCCTTGTTGCTCTAAAGAATCTATTCTTTGTATTTTATCAAGTAAATCTGCTGAAAGTATTATTGAAACACCTAAAATAAGTAATAAAGCTACTATTTTTCTTTTCATTTTTCCTCCTGAATGTCGACTTTTAGAATTCTAAGTTGTTTGTAGTTCTTGGAAATGGTATCACATCTCTTATATTTGTCATTCCCGTAATATACATTATCATTCTTTCAAACCCTAGACCATATCCTGAATGTGGTACACTTCCATATTTTCTTAAATCTAAATACCACCAATAATCCTCTTCATTTAATCCCATTTCTTTTATTCTATTTACTAGTAATTCATAATTCTCTTCTCTTTGGCTTCCACCAATTATTTCTCCTATACCCGGTGCTAGTAAGTCCATTGCTCTAACCGTTTTACCATCTTCATTAAGTTTCATGTAAAATGCTTTAATGTCTTTTGGGTAATCAGTTACAAATACCGGCTTTTTAAAATGTTTCTCTGCTAAATATCTTTCATGCTCTGTCTGCAAATCAATTCCCCACGAAACTGGATATTCAAATTCTTCTTTACATTCTTTAAGTATTTCTATAGCTTCTGTATACGTCACCTTTCCAAAGTCAGAATTAACTAAATTTGTTAATCTTTCAAGCAATGTTTTATCTATGAAATCATTAAAAAATTTCATTTCTTCTGGTGCATTCTCCAATACATATTTTATGATATATTTGACCATTCCTTCAGCAACTTCCATATTTACATTTAAATCTGCAAATGCAATCTCTGGCTCTATCATCCAAAATTCTGCTGCATGTTTGGGTGTATTAGAATTTTCTGCTCTAAATGTTGGCCCAAATGTATACGTATTTTTAAATGCCATACAAAATGTCTCAGCATTTAATTGTCCACTAACAGTTAAATTTGCTTGTTTAGAAAAGAAATCTTTTTTATAGTCAATTTCTCCTCCTTCTGTCATTGGGACTTTATATAAATCTAGAGTTGTTAATTTGAACATTTCTCCTGCGCCTTCGGCATCACTTCCTGTAATTATTGGTGTATGAACATGTACAAAATCTTTATCTTGAAAATATTTGTGAATTGCGTATGATAGTAAAGAACGAACTCTAAACACCGCAAAAAATGTATTCGTTCTTGGTCTCAAATGAGATATTGTTCTCAAAAATTCAAATGTATGTCTTTTATTTTGTAGTGGGTAATCGCTATCTGCTTTATTATATATTTCCACTTTTTCAGATTTTATTTCATACGCTTGACCTTTTCCTTCAGACTTTACTACTTTTCCATATACTTTTATTGATGATGATATTGTTAATTTTGATACTTCTTCAAAATTAGGAAGTGTATCTTCTACGACTACTTGAATTCCGTTGAAAAATGTTCCATCATTCAACTCAATAAATCCAAATGTCTTTTGTGATCTAATTTTTTTAACCCATCCATTAATCTCAATTTCCTTACCTAAATATGATTCTGTATTTTTCTGTAATTCTCTTAATTCTAATACCATTATACGTTTTCACTCCTTACCGTTTATTGAATGTTTTTGTAAAAATTATACCATAGAATAAGAAAAAAAGCGATTTATTTTGTTTTTTACATTTTTTAATTTTGTACAGTTGTCAAACATATGTTACAAAAATAGTAAAAATAAAAACTCTTCTTAGTTTTTGGATTCTGATCTTTCTTTATACTCCAGTACTAATTGATTAGGTGTCTTAAATCCTAATACTTTTCTT
>JAGOYM010000071.1 GCA_018059165.1 Leptotrichiaceae bacterium
TAACATTAATAATTTTTCTTGCTATACTATTGCATATATGAGATAATATATTATCATTTTGTGCATCTGTAGCTCAACTGGATAGAGCGTCTGACTTCGGATCAGAAGGTTATGGGTTCAAGTCCTATCAGGTGCGTATTTATTCAAATAGTTTATTTATATAGATAGTTAAAATTTATTTTCTGGGGGGAAAAATGAATAATAATTATGGACATAGGGAAAGATTGAGGAAAAGATTTCTTTCTACAGGATTGAATGGTTTTGCAGAACATGAGATACTGGAGTTACTTCTTTCTTTCACTGTTGTTAGAAGAGATTGTAAACAAATTTCAAAGGAAATTCTTTTGAAATATGATAATTTATATAATTTTATTTCTCAATCGGAGAGTACAATGTTATCTGAAAGATATATTTCAGAGCGATCAATTGTCCTTTTCAAGCTTGTTTTTGAATTAGTTGACAAAGAGTTATATAAAAATAGTTTTAAGAGAGGTATATCAATTTCAGATAATCAGCAACTTTTAAAGTATCTAAAATTTGATTTATCACATAGAAATAAAGAGGTATTTAAAGTAATTTTCTTAAATACGCAAAATGAACTTTTAAAAGATGAGGATATATTTTTAGGAACAATAGATAGAAGTTCCATTTATATTCGTGAAATTGTTGAAAAAGTTTTAAATTATGGAGCAAAATCAATAATATTAGTCCATAACCATCCATCAGGTTCGTTGAAACCATCAAAAGCAGACTTTGCGGTAACTTCAAAAATACAAGAAGTTATGGGGATTATGGATGTTAGAGTTTTAGATCATATAATAATAAGCAAAAATGGTTATTTTAGTTTTTTAGAGGAAGGTGTATTGTGAAAGTACTTAACATAAAATTTAGAAGAACAAAAAAAGTTTATCCGTTCTTCGTGGATGACAGTTTGAATTATGCAAAAGGGGATTACGTTATTGTGGAAACGATAAGAGGTGATCAGATAGGAATAGTTATTGGAGAGACTGAAAAGTATGACGAAACACTTGTGGATGAGGATGGAGTAAAAATCCGAGAAGTTAAACGAAAGTTAGATACATCTGAAATAGAGAAATTATCAAAGTTAGATGAAAAAGCATATGAGGCATATTTTGTATGTAAGAAAATTGTTAGAGAAAAATTACCAGAGATGAATTTAGTAATTGGTGAATATACATTTGATGAAAATAAGTTGATTTTTTATTTTACAGCAAATTCTAGATTAGATTTTAGAGAGTTAGTTAAAGAGGTAAATAAAACTTTTAAGAAAAGAGTTGAGTTTTATCAAATTAAACCTAACGATGAAGGGAGGATTCTAAGTGCATTCGGAAGATATGGAAAAGAAATGTATTGGTAACTCAAAAGAAGCAGGTGACTTTATACTTTTAGATTTAAATTTTGAGATATTTCAAAAAAGAGAAGTATATAAAGCTCCTTTTAATAAGGATATTAATGTAGGTGGTTATGCAATTGTTGAAACGGCAAGAGGAATAGAAGCAGCAAAAATAAATTCTTTTAAAAACATTGTAGTGGCTAAAGATATTTGTAAGAGTCCTAATATAATACGAATAGCCACACCTGAAGATATTGCAAAGTATAATCTTTTGAGAGAAGAAGCTATAAAGGCGGGTTTTATTTTTAAAAATAAGCAAGCAAAATACTCATTAGGATTAAAACATGTTTCTACGGAATTTACATTTGACAAGAAGAAGTTAATTTTTTATTTTGCATCTGAAGAAAGAGTAGATTTTAGGGAATTGGTAAAAGATCTAGCTTCTGTCTTTAAAGTAAGAATAGAACTTAGACAAATTGGTGTTAGGGATCATGCTAAATTTGTAGGTGATTCTGGGGGCTGTGGGAAGCAGCTTTGTTGTAAATCAATAGTTAGCAAGTTTGACACTGTAAGTATTAAAATGGCTAGAGATCAAAGTGTGTCTGTTACACCTTCTAAAATATCAGGAATATGTGGTAGATTGAAATGTTGCATGTCATTTGAACATGAGCAGTATTCTGAGAAGCAAGATTTATTTCCAATAGTTGGACAAATGGTGAAAACACCAGAAGGAACAGGAAATGTAGTGAGCTTGAATATACTAAATGACTACTTATTTGTTTCAATACCAAGTAAAGGGATTAATAAATTTGATCTAAGTGAGATTAATTTTAATAAAGAAGAAAAGAAAGTTCTTGAAAAAGAAATTGAAAAGAAAACAGAAGAAACATTTAAAAATAAAGAGTAATTTCTGTTTCGAGTGGAGAAATAATGAGAATTCAAGAAAAGACAACTGAACATCTTGAAAGTGTAAATATTGAAATAGAAGTGAGTGCTTCATTTAAGATAACTTCTGATGCAATATACTTATCAAATTATATTGATGGATATTTTAAAAAAACAAAAGATAAGAAAAAATTTTTAGAAATAGGAGCGGGGAATGGTATAATTTCTCTTTTAATATCTAAAAATGAAAATATTGAAAATATAACAGCTGTAGAGCTTCAAAAGAATGTGTACGAGTATTTGGTTGCAAATGTATCTAAAAACAAGCTAGAAGGTAAAATTTTACCTTTGAACGATGATATAATGAATGTTTCAGGGAAGTTTGATTACATTTTTTCAAATCCACCATATTATAAACTTAATTCTGGCAAATTACCAATGGATGAAGTAGAGTTGGTATCGAAATATGAGAAAACTTTGACTTTAGAAAAATTAATTTTAAAAGTTAAAGAGCTTCTGAAAAATGAAGGTGAGTTTTGCATAATTATTCCATCTAATAGGCTAAATGATTTACAGAAATATATTTATAACAAAAACATGAATATACTTGTATTGAAATTTTTTGTTTCAAGTAAGAAAGAACTTGTAATAGTTCATGGTAAAAAAGGTGGTAAAAATAATTCAAGTATAAAGATAGAAATAGAAAATGTATAAAATATTAAATAAAAGATCGCCCTCGATATATTTCGAAGGCGATTTTTTAAATTGAAACTATAAAATTTATAATTTCCTCTTCTATTTGAATGTTATACTTTCCTGTTCTAAAATCATATTTTATCTCATCATACATATTAGGATCCTCATTCATAAGTTTTTTTATAAAATTAGGAAATTCAGAAATAAAAATATGGAAACTACTATTTTTAAAATAAAATACAGACGGAATTCTAGCATCTTTATTTAACTGTGATAAAGTAGAGAAATTTTCTTCACGCGAAAGATATTCTATCTTAATATTATCGTTAACTTTTGCACACTTTTCAAAAAATGGAGTAACCGCTCTACAATCAGGACAATAAGGCTCTGAAAAAATTAACAAAGAGATTGGATAATCAATACTTTGTAATTTCTGGATGCTTTTGTCTGATAATGTTATTTTATTAAAAATTTCCACTTGTTTTTCTTTATATTCAATAGAATTAGAAAATTCTAGATACTCTTTAAATGTTGCCATAAAATCACCTCTCAACAGATTATAATACAAAAAACAAAAAAAAAGAAGTATAAATTTAAGATTTATTTTTAGATTGATTTGTGATAAAATTCTATGTGAGGTGAGATTATGTCTAAATATAAAGCAGTTATAAGTGATTTAGATGGAACTTTGTTGACATCAAATAGAGTTGTTAGTGAATTTTCAAAGGAAATTATAAATAAAATTATGGATAAAGGTATCAAATTTTATATTGCAACAGGAAGAGTGTATCCAAATACGAAAGAAATAATGGAATCAATAGGGATTGAAGTACCATTAATAACATCAAATGGATCAAGAGTAAATGATAAAGATGGAACGCTGTTATACAGCAATCCAATTGAGAAGAAGTTTATAAATGATATTTGTGAGATTGATTATAAAAAACACGGGGAAGAAATATTTTTAAATGCATACATAGATGATGAGTGGATTGTTTCAGGGCACCTTCCAGAAAAGGCGGAAATAAAGCTGGAAGAATGGAACCTCGACTATCCAATGATAATGCCATTAAACGAAATTGCAACGAAAGAGATATCAAAATTTTTCTATATTGGGGAACATGAAAATTTATTGAAATTAGAACGAGAATTACTTGATGTATCAAATGGAGAATTAAATGTTGTCTTTGTATCACCAGATTGTTTAGAAGTATTTAATTTGAAATCAAATAAAGCAAATGCAATAAGATTCATATTGGAACGTGAAGGAATAGAAATGTCAGAAGCAGTGGCTTTTGGAGATGGTTTTAATGATTATGAAATGTTACAAGAAGTTGGAAAAGGCTATGTCATGGGGAATGCATTTTATAGACTTTCTGAGGCACTCCCAGATAATGAAGTGATTGGAACATGTGATGAAGATGCGGAAGCCAAAAAGTTAGTTGAATTATTCTTATAAAATTTCTATTGAGGTGATAAAATGAAAAAAGCATTGATTGTTGACGATACAATGTATATCAGATCAGAAATAAGGGAGCTACTAGAAGAGCAAGGATATACAACATATGAAGCAGCAGATGGATTAGAAGCTATAGAATTATATAAAACAATTATCCCTGATATTGTTACAATGGATATAAATATGCCTCGTTTAAATGGAATGAAAGCAACTAAAATAATAGTTGACTATGATTCTAATGCAAAAATAATGATGTGTAGTAGTATGATAATGTTTGCGAATTATAAAGAAATGTGTAGAGAAGCAGGTGCAAAAGCATTTTTATCAAAACCATATACAAAAATAGAGTTTCTAGAAGAAATGACAAGGTTATTTCTCTAAAATCATATAATAAAAAGAGCTAAGATTTTTCACTTAGCTCTTTTATTTTTATTTAAAATGTTGATACATCATAAGGTAAATAGTATAATGGCTTACCATTATTTTGTTCAACAAATTTATATTTATCCATAACTTTTATAATTTCTGCAGGTGCACTGGTAGAAGTAGAAATACTTGCTCCAAACCTACCTAAAAATCTTGATATTAAATCATTAAATGATTCGTTTGA
>JAGOYM010000072.1 GCA_018059165.1 Leptotrichiaceae bacterium
TATTACTATTATTCAATAGTCACACCTCCTAATTATTACATAATATATATTCTACACTATTTTACAAGATATTGAAAATTAATTCTTTTTATGATAGAAAAAAAAAATCATTTTTTTGAAAATATAGTTTTAATTAGTGATATTAAGCAATTGAATACATTATATTTTTTTATTCACATTTATAAAATTTATGCTTGACTTGAAATACATAAATATAATATAATATATTGTATTTAAAGATGGAAAAAGACTTTAAATTTAAACTATTAAACGGAGATACTACTTTTAAGGAGGCTATTATGGAAAATTTAATGAATGTATTTGGCGAAAATATTTTTGCTGAAAACAATTTAAAGAAAAGAGTACCAAAAGATGTTTTTAAAGAATTCAAAGCATCACAGCTAGGAGAGACTGAATTATCAAAAACTACAGCGAATGTTATTGCTGCGGCTATTAAGGATTGGGCTGTTAAAAGAGGAGCTACACATTATTGTCACTGGTTTCACCCATTAACAGACTTAACTGCAGAAAAACATGACTCATTTTTAGAGCCAGGTGGAGATGGAGATCCATTATATAAATTCTCTGGAAGCAATCTAATTAAAGGTGAGCCAGATGCATCATCATTCCCAAATGGTGGATTGAGAAGTACATTTGAGGCAAGAGGTTATACAGTATGGGATACTAGTTCTCCTCCATTCATAAGAGAAAATGCAAACGGATCTACATTATATATACCTACTGCTTTCATTTCATTTACTGGAGAAGCATTAGATAAAAAAGTTCCATTACTAAGATCTATGGGAGCTATTAACATTCATGCATTAAGAATTTTAAAAGCATTAGGAAATACTACTTCTAAACATGTTTACTCTACATTAGGAATTGAGCAAGAATACTTCTTAGTTAAAAAATGTCTTTTTGAAAAAAGAGAAGATTTATTATTAACTGGTAGAACATTATTTGGAGCACCATCACCTAAAGGTCAAGAATTAAGCGATCATTATTTTGGAAAAATTAAAGATGTTGTTATTAATTTTATGAGTGATTTAGATGTAGAATTATGGAAATTAGGAATTGTTTCTAAAACTAGACATAATGAAGTTGCACCTAACCAATTTGAAATAGCACCTTTATTTTCAATAGCTAATTTAGCTGCAGATCAAAATCAATTAATTATGGAAACTATTGAAAAAGTTGCACTAAAACATAATTTAGTTGCATTATTACACGAAAAACCATTTGCTGGAATTAACGGATCTGGTAAACATAATAACTGGTCAATGGGAACTGATGATGGACAAAACTTATTGGAACCTGGAAATGATCCAAAACAAAACACACAGTTCTTATTATTCTTATCAGCTGTATTAGAAGCTGTTGACAGATACTACCCTTTATTAAGAGTTACTACTGCAACTGCAACTAATGATCATAGATTAGGTGGACACGAAGCTCCTCCTGCTATAATTTCAGCATTCTTAGGAAGTCAATTAACTGAAGTGTTAGAAGATGTAGCATTAAATAGAAAATCTCCTGCACAAGCAATGTCTAAATTGAAATTAGGTGTAGATGTATTACCTGCATTAGATAAAGATGCTGGAGATAGAAATAGAACATCACCATTTGCCTTCACTGGAAATAAATTTGAGTTCAGAATGCCAGGATCAAGTTCAACTCCTGCAACTACTGGAGCTGCAATTAATACTATAGTAGCAAAAGTTCTTTCTGAATATGCAGATAAATTAGAAAAAGCAAAAGGAAAAGATATAGAGAAAGTTGTTAAAACTATTATTACTGAATCATACAAAAAACATAGTAGAATTATATTTAATGGTAATGGATACAGTGAAGCATGGGCAAAAGAAGCTAAAAAAAGAGGTCTTGCTAATGTATTAACTACTAACGAATCATTAAGAACATTTACTAGTAAAGAAGTTATCCAAATTTCAAAAGAATTAGGAACTTTAACTAAAGATGAATTAGAAGCTAGATATTTTGCATATGCGGAAAGATATGTTACTCAATTAAGCATTGAAGCAAGAACATTAATTGAAATAGCAACTAAAGATATTCTTCCTGCAGCTATAAAATATACTAATATTGTAGGACAAAATATTGAAACAGTATCTAAATACGGAAAAGCATTTACTAAAGAACAAGAAGAGTTATTGAAAGAATTAGTTACAAATATCAATACATTAAGATTAGAAACTAAGAGCTTAATCAAGAAAATTGATAAAGTAGCAAAAGAATCAGATATCGCAAAACAATCTGATCTAGCAGCTTCTGAATTATTGACAGGGATTGCAGCATTGAGAAAACCTTGTGATGAATTAGAAAAAATAGTAGATAGAACTATTTGGCCTCTACCTACTTACAAAGATTTATTATTCTTCTTATAATTATATTATGAGAAATTACATTAAAACAAAAAGGATGATTACTGTTTACTCAGTATCATCCTTTTTAAATTATAAATTTTCTCAATAAAAAAACTACACCTTTTACAGTGCAGCTCAGTTATCTATACTATTTTTTCAAATTTAATTCATATTTTGCAATCAATTTGTCGTATCTTCCATCAGCTTTCATTTTTTTAATAGTTTCGTTTATTTTAGTTATTAACTCTTTATTTTTATCTTTATCGAATGCTATTGCTAACCCACCTTCTATTGGTTGTGTTGCGAACACTTCGATATTGGGATTTTCTTTCATGTAGTTTAATGCAACTACATCTTCTAATACCACAGCATTAACTTTTTTTCCATTAAGTTGCATTATTAAGTTAGGTACTGATTCATTTACTACAACTTTTGCTCCTGTTATTGTTTTAGCGTCCATTTCTTGTATACTTCCAAGTTGAGCTCCTACAGTTTTACCATTCATATCTTCTCTTTTTGTTAATGTTGTATCACCTTTTACTTTTATATACGCTTGGTTTGAAACATAATATACATCTGTAAAGTCTACTGCTTTTTTTCTTTCTTCTGTTGCTGTCATACCTGATATTATTGCATTTATTTTCCCTGCTTTAAGTGCTGGTATTAATCCATCAAAACTCATTTCTTGCCATTGAATTTTTATTCCTGCTTCTTTTGCAATCTCTTCCATTAGATCATAATCAAATCCTGTTATTTTTCCATCTTTTTTAAATTCAAACGGACTATACTCTGCATTTGTCCCCACAATTAATGTTTTTACTTCATCTTTCTTTGCCGCTTCTTTACCACCACAACTAACTATAAATACAGTTAATATTGCTAATAATAATAATAATTTTTTCATTTTTCCTCCTATTTTTTGTTTTATTGTTTATAATATTAATGATTTAATACTTTATCTAAAAATTCTTTTGTTCTTTTATGCTCTGGATTAGAAAATATTGTAGAAGGACTATTGTCTTCTAATATATTACCCTTATCCATGAATAGTACCCTATTTGCAACATTCTTTGCAAATCCCATTTCATGTGTAACAACAACCATTGTCATTCCTTCGTGTGCAAGGTCTTTCATAACTTGTAAAACCTCTCCAACCATTTCAGGATCTAGTGCTGATGTTGGTTCATCAAATAACATTATTTCCGGCTCCATAGCAAGTGCTCTTGCTATTGCAACCCTTTGCTTTTGCCCACCTGATAATTTTTTTGGATAAGCATCCTTTTTATCTTCAAGTCCAACTTTTTTTAGTAATTTTACTGCTAATTCTTCTGCTTTTGATTTGCTCATTTTCTTGAGTCTTATTGGTCCCAATGTTAAGTTTTCTAATACCGATTTATGGGGAAATAGGTTGAAATGTTGAAAAACCATTCCTACTTTCTGTCTCATTAAATTTGTATCAACATCTCTACTCATTATATTATCATCTGCAATATAAATATCCCCAGATGTTGGCTCTTCTAATCTATTGATGCATCTAAGAAATGTTGATTTTCCACTTCCTGATGGTCCGATTACAGCAACAACTTCACCTTTTGATATATGGGTATTAATACCTTTTAGAACTTCTAAGTTTCCAAAACTTTTGTATAATTCTTCTATTTTAATCATTTTCTTTCAACTTCCTTTCTAACACTTTTGCAAAGAATGAAAATATCTTAACACTAACGTAATATATTGCTCCTGCAAAAAATATTGGTTTTGAATTGAAATATGTTGCTACTAATCCTTTACTTTTAAATGTTAGATCCAATATTGATATTAATCCAACAATTGATGTCTCTTTGAATAACACAATAAATTCATTTACAAGCGATGGTAATATATTTCTTATTGCTTGTGGTAAAATAATTTCCCACATTGATAATCCATATGGCATACCTATTGCCTTTGCTGCCTCCATTTGTCCCTTATCTAAGCTCTCTATACCTGCTCTTATTATTTCTGCTACATATGCCGCACTATTAAGCCCAAATGCTATTGATGCAACTATGAAGACATTAGGTACTTTTGCAAGTATTCCTAGATATAATATTAATAATTGTATCATAAGAGGTGTTCCCCTCATTATGTCAATATATTCATCAATTATAAATTCCACTACTTTTATTCCTTGAAATCTTAAAAATGCTAATAATGCTCCAACTGATATTCCTATTATTGCACCTGCCCCTGTTAAAGCTAATGTTACAACGTAACTATCAAACAAATCTTTCTGTTCTGGTTGAGTCATTTGCTTCGGATATGACCATATAAGCCATGCTAAAGAAAATATAACTAGAACTGATACTTTTAATATTACTTGTATATTCTTATTTTTGAACATCTGTATCATTACCTCTCTTTCCACTCCTTTTTTATTAAAAAAAGCTGACAACAGCCAGCTCCTAACATATAATCATTTACAATTATATTAAAGTTATAATCATAGAAGGGTGACCCCCTCTAATCTTGGAAACTGCATAAAGCTTTTTTTGTATATATTAATATATCATATTTCTTATTGCTGTGTCAATATTTTCAATCTTTCGTTTTATCAATGAATT
>JAGOYM010000073.1 GCA_018059165.1 Leptotrichiaceae bacterium
TTTATACCTATATGTAGAACAGTTCGTGCATGTTGGGCTACCATTCGTGCATAGAGGGATTGAAAAAATTAAATACTCTGTTATATTAAGCACATACCATGGTAAACAAATAAAGTTGTCTGTAATTGTCAGACAATTAAGGAGGGGGGGGGTGAAAACGATGGACAATAAGCAAGTAAACAAGGCACCCCAGAAAAGTGCCCGTCTCGTACTTCAGGCAGTGACTGCTATTGCTCGAAGTAATGCAAATTCATTGTGCCGTGGTTTGTTGTATGAACCAAAAGTACCAACGCAGTTAAAAAAATAAGATTGGGAGGAATTGACTATGATGTTAAAAAGTTTAAAACAGAAGATTGCAAAAGTAGGTATTGGTTTGTTTTGTGCAGGATGTGTATTTCTTTCTTCAGCAGCATATTCTCAGGCGGCATCTTACACCGCTTATGCACTTAAACTGAATAAGACTAATAACTTTACCTCTATGCATGCAAAAACAACATCCGATGATTACATCACAAATGAGGTAACAGCAATTACCAATACCTCTTACGCAAATTTCTGGGCTGTCAATAACAGCAAGAGTAAAATATCTAATAAGTATAAGCAGGGTGTTGGAACAGGATCTTGTAATTTAATCTTTACCAAGAGCGGTTATAATTCTACTAACACACAGGTCGGTATGGGAATGGAAAATTATCAATCTCAATTATCAACTGCATTTGTAAGTGGAAATGTAGATTTTAGATAACAGAAGGGATGGGCATAAACCTCTTCGTGGGTTTATGCCCTTTTGGTAAAGATTATGAAAAAAATGGTTCTTATAGAAATCAAACATTGTATTGATCGTGCAGAATATAAAGTTGTTTTTATTGCTCTAATGATTTTAAATATTGCTTCGTATATTTTATGTGTAAAAAATGATATAGGAAAAAGTTATCAATTTATTCGTTCAGCAAATGAAAATTTCGTATTACAGGGCACTGAAGCGGCATATATTCCATATATAATGTATCTGTTATTGCCTGTTTATGCAACAATTATTGCATCACTTTCCTTAATAAGAGAAGAAAAAAGCAATAGTTCAATCCTACTTATTCAAAGAATCGGGAAAAAGAAATATTTAGCAGGAAAATTATTTGGCATTCTGATTGTAACCTTTTTGACAATAACAATACCAATGCTCATAAATTTATTATTATGCCACTTGACATATCCAATACATGGATATGACAGTGCTTGGGGAGAACCTGATTACGCTATAGGTTTGGTATCATATAACGCTGACAATTTTCTTGATATGGTGAGATTGCAACATCCAACTTTATATAATCTAATATACATTTTTAATTACGGAATTTTTGGCTCGGGATTAGCTATCTTAGCTTATGCTCTTTCATATTATAACAAAATGAAAGTTCTATATTTCGCAAAGATACCTGGTGCTTTGTTTATATTCTATATTGTTTTTAATTTGATTGTTTCTGTCTTTGGGCTAAATGAATTCTCTATACAAGGTTATATTATGCCTAATGTTCATGGAAATATAATAGGAGAAATTGTTCTGATATTGCTTATTTTTGGATTAAGTATTGGCATTATACAGAGAAAAATAAAAAATTATGAAGTTATATAAGAAAAAAATTTTGAATGTTAATGTTGGAAAATGCTTACTAGTATCACTTATAACATTTGTAATTAGATATTTTTATGCTAATGTGTACTTGGGGTTTCATAATAGTCTGGTTACAATAACAGAAGGAGTACGTTCACAAATATATTTTGGGGGAATACTAATAGATCATTCGTTTGACCTTATATCTTTATCATTTTTTGCGATTTTGTTTATCCTTGAGATTTGTTATCTTACAATGGACTTATTTAATGATGCAAATGATAACATGGTAATTCTACTTCCTCGTTATGGGAAAAAACACATAATTTATAAGGATATATTAATAAAAATGATATTACGTGACTGTATTGTAGTTGTTTCCGATTATTTGTTTTTTCTTTTTGTAGAGCATACCTCTAATGGCTTAGAAGATTTCAAAGTTATTTTTATGCTATTGATAGAGATTTTTCATTTGCAAATGATTAGTTATTTGTTTTCATTTTGGAAAGATTCAATTATAGGATACATCGTTGCATTTATTGTATTTTTTATTCCAGTAATGGTGTGTGGATTTTATTTTTCAATGGGAAATGTTATATGGAAAATTTGGCATTATTCCTTGCTACATATTCCTTTATTTAATTGGCATAACAAGCTTATTATATATTATGTCGAAGAAAATTACGAATGGACTACAAGCAATATAGATTTATTGAATTTTAAGTCAAGCTGTCTCATTTCAGTTATATCATCCGCTGTTTTGGTGTGGATAGGTAAATTTCTTTGCGAAAAAAAACAAATATTGTGAGGTGAATGATATCCATGAATTTATATGTAAAATCTATTTCAAAGTCAATTAAAGGTGAAAAAGTGCTTGATGATATCAGTTATACATTTGAATCTGGTAAAATATATGGAATATATGGTAAAAATGGTTCAGGTAAAACAATGCTACTCAGAGCCATTGCAGGTTTTATAAATACAGACAAAGGATACATAAAATATAATCACAAGGCATTACATAAAGATATGGATGTTTTACCAGATTTAGGAGCTGTTATTGAAAATATTTCTTTTTGGAGTATGTATTCAGGATTTGAAAATTTGAAAATGCTTTCCAATATAAAAGGAATTGTATCAGATGAAGAAATATATGAAATAATGATATACTTTGGTCTTGATCCCAAATCAAAGAAAAAAGTAAATAAATATTCATTAGGAATGCGTCAAAAACTAGCTCTTTGTCAAGCACTGATGGAACATCCAAAAATTTTGCTTTTGGATGAGCCAACTAACGCATTGGATCAGCATAGCATTGATTTATTTCGTGAACGTATATTGGAAGAAAAAAAGAATGATACCATTACTATACTGACAAGCCATAATAAAGAAGATATTGAAATATTAGCGGATGAGAAGATATGCATGGAATTTGGTAAAATTAAGGAGTTGATGTAATGAAGAAATTTGTATTAACTATCTGTGTTGTAATCATTTGTATGGTGACAGCCTTATTCTATGGAAAGACTGGGATAAAAACAACTACAGGGGTTCATGATCCTGATATTGCTTTATCAGAAAATACAGCTATGGAAATTTTCTATACAGGAGGGCAGAAAACTTCTTACTTTAACAATGAAAGTAATTACTCATTGGATGATATGGAAAAAGATTCTTCTTTAATAGCTCGTATAACTGTAACAAATTCTCGTGAAATGAGTTTACGATCAACAAAAACAATGGTAAAAATAGAGGAAATCTATAAGGATAATTCTGCTAATCTTTCAGTAGGTGACTGTATTTACATTATAGAACCTGTATCATTTGTTAGAGGTGAAGAATTTTACACTAACGGATGGCAATATCTGAAGACCGAAGATACTTATTTAATATTTTTAAAAAATCTAGGATGTATTGATGGGTATAAATACACCAAAGAGGAAGAAAATTCATTTATGCCTGTATCGGAAATATATTCAAAGAGAAATCTAACTCATGATGAAAGTTGTGTGGTTTTTGATTCGGCGGAAACTCTCTATTCAAGTATATCTATGTTTGCATTTTTGACCTCAGAAAAAACTATAGTAGATAATTATGAGAAAATATGGAAAAACATTACAAATTCAGGTAAGTATGAATGATTTAATTATTTATGAATGAATCTCTCCTATTCTATTTCCTGTGAGAAGCGTATCAATGTTAGAAATTCATGGAGATACTGAATTAAGCAATATGGAATCATTCAATCTTAAAGAAACTAAAAATGGAGATAATAGAAATTGAATAAAAAGAAATTGGCAAAGAGTGTTGTAGGCATTGCTTTAATTGTAAGTGTAGCTATACTTATCGTTGTATGTGTTGGAAAAATAAAGCACATTCAGAATAAAAAAAATATTATTGGTACATGGAAGAATGCAAATGCAGAGGAAGTGTTTACCTTTCAAGAAAATGGAGGACTTGTTGTAAACAAAGATATGCCCGAATTGGGTATTACCTGTGGCAATGCATTATATAGCATATCTTCCTCAAATATGATTTTTGTGGAACAGAGAGATAATAGCGTGAATTTTGAGATAGAAGTAGATCAAAACGAATTAACAATCTTCTTTATGGGTCATAAATATTGGGAATTAACAAAATAGCAATTGCATATAAAGCGATACTCATGATATCCATAACCATAAAATATAGAGCCGATGAATCACTCGTTATTTCGATTGTGAGTTATCGGCTCTATTTCATTATTTATGGAAGGGCTAAAGAAATATCGTATTTTATAGAAATACTTTTGACAGATTTCTTCTCATTTTTATGTTCTTTTATCAAGTGCTATACCATTCCATATTCATCGCATTCACCCAATCTTGCATTTCTGAATCAAGATACAAACGGGCATATTCTAGTGGATTGTCAATCGCCAGTGCATCCAACATTCGTTGAGAGTTAGGAGTAGTAATCAATCCATCTTCTGCCTTGCCACAGTCAATCCGAAGTATGTAGCCATTGTAATAATTGATGTCTATGATGTTGTGATATTTATTATATTCTGCATGAACGATATTCATATTGCAAAGTCCTTTCTCTTATCTGTTTCAGTTGTAGAAGCATCTTGACCAGTTCCAGCCGATTATGTGATTTATATAATGTTATTAGCTGTTACCGGATTTTGCTTCCCTTGTTTTTGCCCTTATGAGGTGTCGTAACACAAGGGAAAAGGATATAACATAAGGGAAAGTCTAAGGGAAAGCTCACTTGCCAAAACTGTAGTAAAATCAAGGCATTGCGGATTTTATCGTAACACTTTATAATACCAGTTAGGTGTTAAAGAATTGTAGGTATCAAAATT
>JAGOYM010000074.1 GCA_018059165.1 Leptotrichiaceae bacterium
ATATATAGGGATTAATTTGTTGACAGTCATTCAATAAAATGTTAAAATATGGTGTTGTTTAATAATCACACTTTGTTTTGTTTGTGAGTATGGTGCCACGTATGTGGAATTGCTCATGAAGATAAGTGGGAGAAAAACCAAAAAAATATTAGGAGGAAACAAATGGCAGTAATTACAATGAAACAATTATTAGAAGTGGGAGCTCACTTTGGGCACCAAGCAAAAAGATGGAACCCTAAAATGAAACCGTATATCTTTACGGAAAGAAATGGTATTCATATTTTAGATTTACATCAAACATTAGGAGCAACTGAAAGAGCTTATGAATTTGTAAGACAAGCAGCATCAGAAGGTGGACAAGTGTTATTTGTAGGAACTAAAAAACAAGCACAAGATGCAATAAAAGAAGAAGCGGAAAGATGTGGAGGATTTTATGTAAACCATAGATGGTTAGGTGGGTTATTAACTAACTTATCAACTATCAAAACAAGAGTAAAAAGATTGAAAGAATTAGAAGAAATGGAAGAAAACGGAACTTTAGACCAAGCTTATACTAAGAAAGAAGCAAGTTTATTAAGAAAAGAAATGAATAAACTTTCTAAAAATATAGGTGGAATCAAAAATATGCATAAATTACCTGCAGCATTATTTGTTGTAGATATTAAAAAAGAATTTTTAGCATTAGAAGAAGCAAAAAAATTAGGAATACCAATTGTTGCTTTAATAGATACTAACGTAGATCCAGATTTAGTAGATTTTAAAATACCAGCAAATGATGACGCAATAAGATCAGTTAAATTATTTGCTCAAGTAATTGCTAATGCAGTAGTAGAAGCAAATGGTGTAACTGAAGGAAGTACAGAAGCTCCGGTAGAAGAGCAATTAGCAGAAGTAGCAACTGAAACAGTAAGTAACTAATTTTATAAGTTTTAAAAATATTAGGAGGAAATAATGGCTGTAACTACAGGATTAATAAAAGAATTAAGAGAAAGAACAGGAGCGGGAATGCTTGACTGTAAAAAAGCATTAGAAGAAAATGCAGGAGATATAGAAAAATCAATAGATTGGTTAAGAGAAAAAGGAATAGCAAAAGCAGCTAAAAAATCAGGAAGAGTAGCAGCTGAGGGATTAGTATTTGGAGCAGTTACATCAGATAGAAAAAAAGGTGCTATATTAGAATTCAACTCTGAAACAGATTTTGTTGCTAAAAATGAAGAATTTAAATCATTTGGAGAAAAATTAGTAGAATTATCGTTAAAACATGATGTTACTAGTGAAGATGAATTAAAAGCATTTGAAATAGAAGGAAAAAAAGTAGAAGATGTATTAACTGAATTAATAGCAAAAATCGGAGAAAATATGAACATAAGAAGATTAACTTATGTTGAAACATCAGGATTTGTTGAAACATATATACATTTAGGTGGAAAAGTAGGAGTTTTATTAAATGTTGATGGAGAAGCAACACCTGAAAACATTGAAAAAGCAAGAGGAGTTTCAATGCACATAGCTGCAATGGATCCTAAATACTTAAATCCAGATCAAGTAACAACAGATGATCTAGATAGAGAAAGAGAAATATCTAAAAAACAATTAGAAGAAGAAGGAAAACCAGCTAATATAATTGAAAAAATATTAGAAGGAAAAATGAGAAAATTCTATGAAGAGAATTGTTTAGTAGCTCAAAAATATGTAAGAGATGATAGTAAAACAATACAACAATTCATAGCTCCATTAACAGTTATAGGATTCGATAGATATAAAGTAGGAGAAGGTATAGAAAAAGAAGAAGTAGATTTTGCAGCAGAAGTAGCAGCTCAATTAGCAGGGAATTAATAAAATAAGGGTGTATGCCCTTATTTTTTAAAAAATTTTGGAGGCAAAATATGCTTAAATACAAAAGAATTTTATTGAAATTAAGTGGAGAAGCTTTAGCGGGAGAAAAAGAATTTGGGTTTTCAGATGAGGTATTAGAAAGTTTTGCAAAACAAATAAAAGATGTTCATGATGAAGGTGTTCAAATTGCAATTGTTATAGGTGGTGGAAATATTTTTAGAGGACTATCAGGAACTGAAAAAGGTGTTGATAGAGTAGCTGGAGATACAATGGGAATGCTTGCAACTATAATGAATGGAATAGCATTACAAAATTCAATAGAAGCAATTGGAATTCCAACAAGAGTATTGACATCTATTCAAATGCCACAAATAGCAGAACCTTACATAAGAAGAAGAGCAATAAGACACCTTGAAAAAGGAAGAGTTGTTATATTCGCAGGAGGAACTGGAAATCCTTATTTCACAACAGATTCTGGTGGAGCATTGAGAGCTTTAGAAATAGGAGCAGATTTGTTAGCTAAAGGGACTAAAGTTGATGGAATTTATAACAAAGATCCAATGAAATTTATAGATGCTGTAAAATATGAAGAAGTTACATTTGAAGAAGCAATATCAAAAGACTTAAAAGTTATGGATACAGCAGCATTATCACTATGTAAAGAAAATGGATTACCAATTGTGGTTTTTAATGCATTAGAAGATGGAAATATATTAAAAATGGCAAAAGGCGAGACGATAGGAACACTAGTAAAAATAAAATAAAGAATAAAAAAATGACTAGGTGGTGTATTTATATGTTAGATGCTATAATGAAAGAAGCAGAAGACAAAATGCAAAAAGCTCTTGATAATACAAAAGAGAAATTTTCTCACGTAAGAGCAGGAAGAGCAAATGTATCAATGTTAGATGGATTATCAATAGAAGTATATGGAGCAATGACTCCAATTAATCAAGTTGGGACATTATCAGCTCCTGAAGCAAGATTATTAACAATTGATCCATGGGATAAATCAGTTATTCCAGCAATTGAAAAAGCAATAATGCAAGCAAATCTTGGATTTAATCCGTCAAATGATGGGAAAATAATAAGATTAGCGGTACCAGAATTAACAGCAGAGAGAAGAAAAGAGTATGTTAAAGTAGTAAAAAAAGAAGCAGAAGACGGTAAAGTAGCTGTTAGAAATATAAGAAAAGATATTAATAATAAGCTTAGAAGATTAGAAAAAGACGGAGATATAACAGAGGATGAATTGAAAGCAAAAGAAGATATAATCCAAAAATCTACTGATAAATTTGTTGCAACTATTGACGAAACATTAGCAAAAAAAGAAAAAGAATTGCTAAATATATAACGGCAATTTAAGAGGAGATGGGAGAATGTTTAATAAGTTTACTAATTTTTTTAGGTTGAATAAAAGTATATCAATAGATTTAGGGACATCAAATATTTTGATATATGACAAGCAAAAAAATAAAATAGTTCTTAATGAACCTTCAGTTGTTGCAAAAGATAGAAAAACAAACCAAGTTATTGCAGTTGGAAAAGAAGCTAGAGAAATGTTAGGGAAAACACCAGATAGTATAGTGGCGGTAAAACCACTTAGTGATGGTGTTATTTCTGATATAGATTCTACAAGAGCAATGATTTCAGAATTCATAAAAAAAATATATGGACCAGGATTATCTAGACCAGAAGTTATGATATGTGTACCTATAGAAGTTACAACAGTAGAGAAAAGAGCCTTATTTGATGCTATTATTAATGCTAAGAAAGTTTATTTAATAGAAGAAGGTAGAGCAGCTGTTATGGGGGTTGGGGTAGATATTTCAAGACCTGAAGGAAACATGGTAATAGATATAGGTGGTGGATCGACAGATATAGCAATATTGTCAATTGATGAGATAGTTGCTAGTAAATCGATAAGAGTTGCGAGTAATATTTTTGATCAAGATATAATTAGATATGTGAAAACTAAATTTAATTTATTAATTGGAGATAGAACTGCAGAAAGAATAAAAAAACAAATTGGAACTGCAATTATTGAAGAAACACCTTTGACAATGCAAGTAAAAGGAAGAGATTTGCTAGATGGGATACCAAAAGAGTTGACTATAAATTCTAATGAAGTAAGAGAAGCTATTATTGAATCTATAAATTTAATAGTTTCTGCAACAAAAGAAGTACTAGAAAAATGTCCACCGGAATTAGCAGCGGATATACTTGATAATGGAATTATATTAACAGGTGGTGGTTCTCTTGTAAGAAATCTAGATGTACTACTTGAAGCTGAAACTCAAATTAAAGTTACAAGACCAGAAAATCCTCTAGAATCAGTTGTTCTAGGAGCAGGATTTGCATTTGATAACAAGAAATTGCTAAGAACATTACAAATGAAAGAAAATTAATTAATAAAAGAGTGCTTTATACAATAGATGATTTGTGAGGAGCACTTTTTGTGTATATGAATATATTTTTAATAATAGTAGGGTGTGGTGTGAAATGAAAAAAAAAATAACAATATTAGGATCGACTGGAAGCATAGGAGAAAATGCACTTAAAATTATTCAGGCAAATACTGATAAATTTGAAATTGTAGCATTAAGTGGACATAGTAATTACAAAAGATTAGCAGAACAAATAGAAATGTTCCAACCTAAATACGTGAGTATTGGGACTGAGGAAGGATACAAAGAGTTGAGTGGTTCGTTTCCTAATACTAAAGTGCTTCTAGGGGAAGAAGGGCTAAAAGAATTAGGCTCATTGGATGAAACAGATACAATACTAACTGCTGTTAGTGGATCGATAGGATTAGCCGCGACAATTGAAGCAATAAAAAAAGAAAAAAGAATAGCGCTTGCAAATAAAGAAACATTAGTTGCAGGAGGATATTTGATAAAGAAATTACTGAATAAATACAATTCAGAAATAATCCCTGTAGATAGCGAGCATAGTGCTATTTTTCAATC
>JAGOYM010000029.1 GCA_018059165.1 Leptotrichiaceae bacterium
TAAAAGAACAAATAGAAACGTTGTCACAAAATACGGAAATTAGCGTAATTTTTGCTGAAAAAGTTGGAATGAGAAATAAATATATATTTAAAATAGGTGATGTAGAAGTTTTTGAAAACAAAATTCTTCTTGAAACCGATAAATATATTGTTTTCTATAAAGAAGTCTCTTCAGTAAGGCAGAAAGAAATCTTGGATAAAATACGTGAATTAATAATAAATAGTATAAGTTAGAAAATAGGAGGGACAGAAGTGAAAGAGTATTTAGAATTAGTAGATTACGTTCTTAAAAATGGTGTAAGAAAAGAAAATAGAACAGGTGTCGCAACAATTTCGACATTTGCATATTCATATAAAGTAGACTTAAACAAAGGATACCCTTTATTAAGTACTAAAAAAGTATTTTTCAATTCAATGTTGCATGAGCTTTTTTGGTATTTGAGCGGAGAAGAGCATATAAAAAATTTACGTGATAAAACTAAAATATGGGATGCATGGGCTGATGAAGAAGGACTATTGGAGACAGCTTATGGAAGATTTTGGAGAAGATATCCTGTTCCTGAGACTGGCTTAGATGGAGAAGTATTCATAAAAGAAGACAGTAAATGGACAAAAAGAGAAGAAAATGGTCAATTAGTATTTGATCAAATACAATATATTATAGATACTTTGAAAGAGATGAAAACAAATCCTAATCATAGAAATGGTAGACGATTAATTGTTCTAGCATGGAATCCAGGGAATGCGGCTGTAAGCAAATTACCGCCATGTCACTATACATTTGCATTCAATGTATTAGGAAACAAACTAAACTGTCATTTGACTCAGAGAAGCGGAGATATTGCGTTAGGGATACCGTTTAATTTAGCCTGTTATTCTTTGCTTACAATGATGATAGCAAAAGAATGTGGATATGAATTAGGAGAATTTGCACATACTATAATTGATGCACATATATATGAAAACCATATTGATGGGTTAAAAGAACAACTAACAAGAACACCAGGAGAGTTACCAATAGTAAAAATAGCAGATAAACCCTTCAATGAACTAAAATTTGATGATATTACTTTGGAGAATTATAACCCACAGCCACTTATAAAATTTGAGGTTGCAGTTTAGAGGAGGCAAGATGTTTAGTATTATTGTTGCAGTAGGTAAGAATAATGAAATAGGTTGCGATAACAAACTTATGTGGCATATACCAGAAGACTTGAAAAATTTCAAAGAAATAACAACTGGAAAGAAAATTGTTATGGGAAGAAAAACGTTTGAAAGTATAGGTAGAAAACTACCAAATAGAGAAAATATTATTATATCTAGAAATTTGGATGCTGAATATGCTAAAGAAAAAGGAATAACAGTATTTAATAACATAGAAGATGTTATAAAGAAATATGGAGATGTAACTGAAGAAGTTTTTATATTAGGTGGTAGTCAAATATATAGAGAGTTATTACCATTTTGTAATAAGTTATATATAAGCTATATTGATTATGAAAATGAGAATGCAGATGCATATTTTCCTGATTTTGATGAAAAAAATTGGACTAAGATAGAAGAAAAAAATTATGAGAATTGGAAATTTGTGATTTATAAAAAATAATGTGAAATAAGGAGGATTACCTATGGCAAAAGTGAAATTTACAAGAGAGAACATAGTAAATGCGACATATGATTTGATGAAACAAGAAGGAATGAAAAACATAAGCGCAAGAAAAATAGCTAAGAAATTAAAAGGTTCGACGGCACCTATTTATGCACATTTCTCGAATCTTGAAATTCTAAAAGAAGAAGTTATAGAAATAGCGAAATCAAATTTCTCAAGATATATAAATAAGGAATATACAGATAGACAAATGTTAAATGTAGCAATGGGTATTGCTATATTCGCAAGAGAAGAGAGAGAATTGTTCAAATCTATTTTTCTTATGGGCGATGATTTTAAGGATCTTTTTGATATTGTTGTGAAAGACGTGGTGGATAAATCTAAACATGATGAAAGATTTGAAGGATTAAGTGAAGAAAAAATAGAAAAAATCATATTGCAAATATGGTATTATGTGCATGGTTACTCAACTTTAATTTGTACAGGTTTTTTAAGAAATCAAACGAATGAAAAGATAGAGAAAAAGATATTAGAATTAACGGCAATTGTAATTGCCAACCATAAATAAAGTGAGATTTAAATATGAATAAGCATAAAATATTAGGTAAGATAGGGTATACAATATTTAAAGTGATTAGTTTTAGTCTAAAAAAAACAAGATATACATCAGAGAAGTTTAATAATAATGATCAGTACATTGTTGTTTTTTGGCATAGAAAAATTTTTCTTTCTGCAAATACAACTAGAATAGTTAGTCATAAAGCAGCATTAGTTAGTCCATCAAAAGATGGAGAAATGTTAGCTGAGTTACTGATTGGTGAAGGAAATGAAGTCATAAGGGGATCATCAAATCGGGATAATATAAAAAGTTTGAAAGAAATATTGAGATTAATAAAGTTAAAATATTCGATAGGCATAGCAATTGATGGGCCTAAAGGACCGATATTTGATCCTAAAGGTGGAGCAGTTTATATAGCTCAGAAGTCAGGGCTTCCAATTGTCGTAGCAACAGGATATGCAAGTAAGAAGTGGATACTTAAGACATGGGATAGAATGGAAATTCCTAAGCCGTTTTCAAAAGTAATTTTATACACAGGAGACCCATTTTATATACCTAAAGATATGAGTATAGAAGAAGCAACGGTAATAGTCAAAGAGAAATTACACGAAAATGCAGTTGAAGCATATGAAGAGTATAAAAAGAAATATCTAATAAAAAAATGAATAAAAAGAAAAGGGAGAAGATAGAATGTCATCAAAGTCATATTATGTAACAACACCAATTTATTACCCTAATGCGGCACCACATGTAGGAACAGCATACACTACAATAGTAGCAGATGTTCTAGCAAGATACGAAAGGCTTAAAGGAAAAGATGTTAGCTTTCTTACGGGTGTTGATGAGCATGGACAAAAAATACAAGAAGCAGCTGAAAAAAATGGATTTACACCAATTGAATGGGTAGATAAAATGTCAAAAAACTTTACTGACTTATGGAGTGATTTAAACATTTCAAATACAGATTATATGAGAACAACTCAAGAAAGACATATAACAAGTGTAAAGACAATAATAAAAAAGGTGTATGACAAAGGTGACATATATAAAGGGGAGTATGAAGGGAAATATTGTGTTTCTGATGAAGCATTTATACCTGAAAATAGTATAGTAAATGAAAAATTTTGTCCTCATTGTGGGAGAGAATTAATAACAGTTAAGGAAACTTCTTACTTTTTTAGACTATCAAAATATGCAGATAAATTACTAGCTCACATAGAAGAAAATCCAGATTTCATAAAACCATCTTATAGAAAAAATGAAGTAATATCATTTATAAATCAAGGTCTACAAGATCTTTCAATATCTAGAACAACATTTGATTGGGGGATACCTCTAGACTTGGAAGAAGGACATGTAATATACGTATGGTTTGATGCATTAACAAACTACTTAACAGGTGCAGGATATCCTAATAATAATGAAATGTTCAAAAAAGTTTGGGAAGATGGTAAAGTTGTACACTTAATAGGGAAAGACATATTGAGATTTCATGCAATTATTTGGCCAGCAATGCTTATGGCCGCTGAGATAAAATTACCAGATACAATAGCTGCACACGGATGGTGGACTGTTGAAGGTGAAAAAATGTCTAAATCTAAAGGAAATGTTATAAATCCTCATGAAGAAGTAGAAAAATACGGATTAGATTCATTTAGATACTATTTAATGAGAGAAGCAACATTTGGACAAGATGGAGATTACTCTGAAAAAGCAATGGTACAAAGGATTAATTCAGATTTAGCGAATGATCTAGGGAATCTTCTTAATAGAACTATAGGAATGCAAAAAAAATATTTTGATTCAGTAGTTATTTATGAGAAAGAGGAAACAGAGTTAGATCTAGAAATTCAAAAAATGTGGTTGGAAGTATTAGTTGAGATAGATAACTCATTTAATGAATACCAATTTTCTGATGTTCTAAAAAATATATGGAAATTTATATCTAGAATGAACAAATATATAGATGAATCGGAACCGTGGATATTATCACGTGAAGAAAGTAAAAAAGCAAGATTATCAACAGTAATGTATAATTTAGTTGATGCACTTGAGAAAATAGCAGTTTTAATTTCACCTTTTATGCCAGACACATCAAAGAAAATGCGAGAACAATTAGGTCTTGATGCAAGTCAGGAAAGAACTCTTAATGAAATTAAGAATTGGGGAAGTTATCCGGCTAATAATAAACTAGGAGAGGCAATACCAATATTTCCGAGACTAGAATATATAGAAAAAGCTGTAGAAGATGAATTTGCAATAAATGAAAATCTATCAATTGAGAATCCTATTACAATAAGTGATTTCTCAAAAATTCAAATAAAAGTTGTGGAGATTTTGAATGTTTCAAAAATTGATGGAGCAGATAAGTTATTGAAATTTATAGTAGATACCGGAACTGAAAAAAGACAGATAATTTCAGGTATTGCAAAACATTATGCAAATATAGAAGAATTAGTAGGAAAAAAAGTACTAGCAGTAACTAATTTAGAACCAGTAACGTTAAGAAATGAGCTTTCGCAAGGAATGCTTCTAACAACAGAAGAAAAGAAAAAAATAAAGTTAATTGAGATTTCAAAAGAAGTAAAATTAGGTTCACTAGTTAAGTAATTTACAAAAATAAAGAAAAAGGAAGAAGTAGAATATGAAAAAAATAGTTTTATTAATAACATTGATTTTTTTATTTTCATGTGCGAATAAAGAGCAGGGGTATAATTACTTAGAAAAAGGACTGATGGCGACACTTGAAAATAAAGATGAAAAAGAGATAATGAAAAATTTTAATAATGCCGCAAACAATGGAAATAAAGAAGTGTTTGAAGCAGTATATAATTATTTTGGAAATACACAAGAAGCATTCTTTGATAAATATACAAAAAAAAGTAAAGGTGAAGCGGAATATTACAAAGCGCTAATTTCAAGCCGAAGAAATGATTCAAAGGATAAAATAATAAAACTATTAGAGAGTTCAATCAAACAAGGAAATATAAAATCTTACTATACACTAGGGACTATATATCAAGATAATTTAGAATATACAAAAGCACAAGAAAATTTCAAATTAGGGAAGAGCAAAGGGGATATTTATTCGATTTATTCCTATGAATATAATAAAAATTATAGTAATGAGTACAAGAGAATTGAAGAATTGAATGAGAAACTCACAGATAATACTATTACTACAAACGAGAAAAAAGAAATGGGAACGTTAATATTAGAAAAATATTCTAACTATTCAAAAGCATATGATATATTAAAAGAATTTATTACAGAAGGATATCCACCTGCTATGTATTCAAAAGCTAAGATGCTTGAAATGGAAGATAAAAGTCAAGAGGCAGGAGAAATTTATAATATATTGTATACACAAAAAAGATATTATTTAGCTGCTTTTGAAATAGCATTTAAAATATCAAATGAAGGTAAAAATGATACTTTAGCAGTACGAATTCTGGAAGATACTAACTCTGATGACTCTCTTATAACAGGATATAAAGGATTTCTATACGAGAAGTTGAAAAATAAAAATAAGGCACTAGAGAATTACTTGAGCTCAATAGAAAAGAATGATGTTGATGTTATGACATATCTTGGCAAATTCTATGAAAGTAATAATGAGATAGAAAAAGCAAAAGATATTTATAGAAAAGCATATTCTAAAGGTTCAATAACTTCAGGATACAGATTAGCATATTTACTAGAAGAGGTGAATAATAAAAAAATAGGATTAAAGCTGGAATCAACACTATGGAAAATTCCCGAAGCTAAAAAAATATTTGAAACTTTATCTGAAAATGGGGATAATTATTCTACAGTTGATTTAAGTCTTTACTATCCTGAAGCATCAAAAATGGTGAGAGTATTAAATTTAAAGGCTGCAATACAAGGTAATGCGACAGCATTTAATAATTTAGGAATATATTATTATCAAAAGAAAAATATTGAAAAGTCAAAGTTTTGGTTTAAAAAAGCCAAAGAATATGGATTTGAGTTGGCAGAAGAGTATAAAGTTTTAATAAATTAATGGGTTGAGATTTTAGAATTTGACAAATATATGTAGAATATGGTAAAATAAACTAAGAATTTTTTCTAGGAACATAAGTTGCCACTATGTTCTTGGTTAAGATATTTCAAATATTAGGAGGAATTATAATGGCAATGAGAACAAAACAAGAAATAGTAGCTGAATTTGGTAAAAATCCACAAGATAGCGGATCAGCAGAAGTTCAAGTAGCAATATTAACAGAAAGAATTAATCACTTAACAGGACATTTAAAGTTTCACTTTAAAGATGTTCACTCAAGAGCAGGTCTTTTGAAAATGGTTGGTAAAAGAAGAAGACTTCTAAACTACATAAAAGGTAGAAATATAGAAGAATACAGAACATTAATTGAAAAATTAGGAATAAGAAAATAGTAAATTTAAGAAAGAGAGCTCCGGCTCTCTTTTCTATACTAATGATTATGATTAATAAATGATTAAGAGGAGGAAATGAATATGATAAGAAATGTTAAAATGTCTGATGCAAAAAATATTACTGAAATTTACAATTATTACATTGAAAATACGGTTATTACATTTCAGACAGATCTATTAAGTGTAGAGGAAACAGAAAAAAAAATAGAAGAAATATTATTAAAAGGATTCCCTTATATTGTTTATGAAGAAAATAATGAAGTTATTGGATATGCGTACGCTGGGGTTTGGAGAGATAGAAAAGCTTATGAAATAACATTTGAAACAAGTATTTATCTTGATCAAACTAAAACAAAAAAAGGAATTGGAAGACAACTATACAAAGAACTTATAGAACGATCACGACAAATAGGTGCGCACTCACTTATTGGAGTTGTATCTGTACCAAATGAAGGTAGTAAAAAATTACATTTAGAGTTTGGATTTGAACTGTTAGGAACATTTAAGGAAGTGGGTCAAAAATTCAACAAATATGTAAGTGTAGAATTTTGGCAGTTGATGCTATAAGTAACAAAATTAAGAAAGAAGTGATAAAGTGAAAAAGAATAGTAAAATCAATATACTGGAAGGGCCAATCGCAATAAATCTATTAAGACTATCCCTTCCAATAATATTTACATCACTAGTGTCAATATTATATAATCTAGTTGATAGTAAGTTTATAGCAATATATTTAGGTGATGAAGCTTTGGTTGCAGCAGCAGCAGCAAGTTTTTTCATAAATTTCGGGTTTTTCTTATCAAATATACCAAAATTAGGAGCACAAGTATTAGTTGCACAATCAATTGGTGGAAAGAAAATTACAAGCGCAAGGAAATATGCAAGGATATCATTAATTGTGACATTAATAGTAGCTACTATATATACACTTGTAAATATAGTATTTCCAAAAGAATTAATTGAATTATTAAAAGTAACAGATGTAAATAAATTAAAAATGGCATCAGATTATTTAGTGGTGACTGCGATAGGTTATATTCCGCTATATTTAATAATTACGATGTCAGCGATAATAAATGGAGATGGAGATACATTTGGACCATTTATAATTAATTCATTTGGATTGCTAACTAATGCATTACTTGACTGGATTTTACTTGGAAATTATCATATGGGAATAACTGGAGCAGCATGGGCAACAAGTACCTCTCAAATTATAACATTAATAATTATGTACTTTTATATGACAAGGAAGAAATCAAGGTTTAAAAAATTAAAATTTTTACATGCAGATAAAATTGAAGATTATAAGAAATTAATAAAATTAGGATTACCTAGTGGTATTAATTCATTTTTGTTTTCAATATTTTCATTATTCCTAGCGGGATTAATTTCTACTATAAACGTTAATGCACTCGGAATTCAAAGGCTTGGAATACAATTTGAAGCATTCTCATGGAATATATCATTTGGATTAGCAAGTGCTGTTGCAACATTCGTGGGGCAAAATTATGGTGCAAAAAATTATGACCGTATAGCAAAAACATACAAAATAGTACTATCAAATATACTAATATTGGGTGGGATAATAACTGTTATATTTGTATTTTTCCCTAGACCACTGTACGGAATATTTTTTAAAGATGAAAAAATGATTACATTAGGAATAAGCTACTTAAGTATAGTAGGATTTTCACAGTTATTTATGTGTGCAGAAATAACTACATCAGGAGCATTTAACGGAATGGGTAAAACACTTCAACCAACCTTAATAAGTATTATATTTACATCACTAAGAATACCTATAGCATTGATTTTAATACCATTATTGGGACTAAATGGAATTTGGTGGTCAATAAGTTTAACAAGTATAGCTAAAGGTATATTAGTAGTAGTACTTTTCTTAATTGTATTAAAAAAAATAGATGTTAAGGAGACCAAATGAAGCATAAAATAGAGTATTATTTGATAAAAGGCGTAAGAGGATTACTAATATTTTTGCCTTTAAAAGTTAGATATGCTATATTTGAGCAAGTTGGGTTATTAGCATATTATGTTATTAAGAAAAGGCGTGAAGTAACAATTAGTAATATAAAGGGAGCGTTTCCTGAAAAAACAGAAAAAGAAATAATAGATATAGCAAAGAAATCATATAAAAACATGGCTAAAATGATGGTTGTAACTGCCTATTTAAAAGAGGTAACAGATAGAGATGACACAGTAATTGAAAATGAAGATATAGTCGATAATGAGTTTGCAAAAGGAAAGGGAATAATAATTGCAAGTTTGCATTTAGGCGCATTTGAAGCTGGTTGTAAAATGTCAAAAACAAAAAAAGCTTATGCAATATTCAGAAGTCAAAAGAATAAAAAATTGAATGAGTTGATGGCTAAATACAGAATACAAGCAGGCATGAACACTGTTATGAAAGGTGATACGGAGAATCTTAATAAAGCCTTGAGGGAAAAACCATTATTAGCACTTGTAACAGATCATTATACAAATGATATAGAAATAAGTTTTTTTGGAAGAAAAACAATGGCAGCTTCAGGTGCAATATTGTTAAGTCTAAAATATAAAATACCAATAGTTTATACATATGCAATTTTTGATAAAGAAGGTATAAAAATAGTAAATCAAGAAGTAATAAATATAGAAAAAAAAGAAAATTTAAAGGAAACAGTTGCTTATAACACACAAAAACTTTTTTATTTGTTTGAAGAGACAATAAGAAAGTATCCAGAACAATATATGTGGCAACATAAAAGATGGAGATAAGGCTTGAATATCTATAAAATATATGGTAAAATGTGTTATCAAACTTTTGGAGGAAAATTGAAAAGAATAAATAAATTAATTTTTATACCAATTTTGTTGATTTTTATTAATTGTACAGCATTGAATACATTACCTAATACAGATTTTGAGAGTGAAAAGATCAATATCGAGAATATTACTCTAGAAATCAAAGATGCTGCAAGTTTGAATAAATATAATAAATTAAAAGAATTTTTTTTGCCTACATTTAGAAATAATATCATACTAAACGAATTAGAAAAAAATGATATCTCTCTATTAACATTAACATTTTCAAAAGCCATTCAGATATCAAAAAATAAAGCACAAAGTACAATGATAATTAATTATGACTCAACGAGTGAGTATTTTAATATTATATGGCAAAAAAAAAATGATCAATGGAAAATAGCAAATGTAGAAGAAAAGAGTTAGGAGAGGAGAAGGACATGAACAATCTACTATTAAATTTAGTGATTATTCTATTTGCCCTTTTGACTTTTTTAATTGCCTTTTTTATAAGCAGATCGACGTTTAAAAAGAAATATGGAGAAGTTAGCGAACTAGAACTGAGAATAATCGATGCAAAAAGAAGATTAGAATCGTCAAAAAAGGAAGTAGAAAAAGAAGTAGAAACATTGAAAAAAGAAGGGGAACTTAAAGTAAAAGAGGAGATCCTTGAAAAAAGAAAAACAGCAGAAGAAGAAATCAAATTAATGAAAAGTGATATCACGGCAAAAGAAGAAAGATTAGCAAAAAAAGAAGAGACACTAGAATCAAGAATTTTGAGACTTGAAGAAAAAGAAGCAAAAATTGAGGTTCAAAAAGAAGATCTAGTATCAAAAGAAACGTATTTAAATGAACTTGTTGATAAAGGGAATCAAGAATTAGAAAGAATTTCTGAATTATCAAAAGAAGAGGCAGCGAAAGTAATCCTTACAAAATTAGAAAATGAATTAGATCATGATAAAGCATTGCTAATTAGAGATTACGAGCATAATTTAGATAGAGATAAAGATAGAATATCTAAAAGAATTATATCAACAGCAATTGGAAAAGCAGCTACTGACTATGTTGTTGATTCTACAATTTCAGTTATTCAGCTTCCAAGTGAAGAGATGAAAGGTAGAATAATAGGAAGAGAAGGAAGAAATATTAGAGCAATTGAAGCAGCAACAGGTGTAGATTTAATAATTGATGATACCCCTGAAGCAGTTGTACTATCGTCATTCGATGGTGTACGAAGAGAAGTTGCAAAAATAGCACTTGAAAAATTAATTTCTGACGGAAGAATTCATCCTACAAAGATAGAAGAAGTAGTTGAAAAAGCACAACAAGAAGTTGATGAAAGTATAATGGAAGCCGCTGAACAAGCAATTTTGGAAGTTGGAATTCCAGCATTACCAAGAGAAGTTTTAAAAGTTTTAGGAAAACTAAAATTCAGAACATCATTTGGGCAAAATATACTTCAACATTCAATAGAAGTTGCACATATAGCAGCAACATTAGCAGCGGAAATTGGAGCAAATATTGATGTAGCAAAAAGAGCAGCATTGTTGCATGATATAGGTAAGGCATTTTCACATGAACAAGAAGGGTCACATGCAATTAATGGTGGAGAATTCTTAAGAAAATTCTCTAAAGAAACTGAGATAGTAATAAATGCAGTTGAAGCTCACCATAATGAAGTTGATCAATTAAGTATAGAGGCAGTTCTTGTACAAGCAGCAGATTCTATTTCTGCATCAAGACCTGGTGCGAGAAGAGAAACATTATCTAACTACTTAAAAAGATTAGAACAGTTAGAGGAAATTGCTAACTCACATGAAGGAATAGAAAGTTCTTATGCTATCCAAGCAGGAAGAGAAATTAGATTAATTGTTAACCCTGAAAAAATGGATGATGACAAAGCAACAATATTATCTAGAGAAGTTGCAAAAGAAATAGAAGAAAAAATGCAGTATCCAGGACAAATAAAAGTTACTGTAATTAGAGAGACAAGAGCAATAGAATATGCAAAATAGATAAAACAGATGAAGTGGTCAAGATTGACCGCTTTCATTTTATATAAGGATAAAATAAAATAAAGTAGCATAGAAAGGATATAAATGAAGTTTTTAATAATAGGAGATGTAGTTGGGGAGCCAGGAAGAAAGATATTATTAAAATATTTAGAAAAGCATAAAGAAAATTATGATTTTATAATAGTGAATGGTGAAAATTCTGCTGGGGGATTTGGAATAACAGCGAAGATTGCAAATAAGATGTTTTCTAGTGGTGTAGACGTTATAACATTGGGAAATCATAGTTGGGATAGAAGAGATATTTATTCTTACATAGATGAAAATAAAAACCTTATAAGACCATATAACTTTTCTAAAAAAGCACCAGGAAATGGATTTACTGTAGTAGAAAAGCATGGAAAAAAAATAGCAGTATTAAATTTACAAGGAAAAGTTTATATGCCATTAATAGACTGCCCATTTTTAGCAGCAGAGGAGATTGTTCCTCAAATATTAGAAACGTCAGACATCCTAGTAGTTGATTTTCATGGTGAAGCTACATCAGAAAAACAAGCAATGGGTTGGAACTTAACAGGAAAAGCATCTGTTGTCTATGGGACACATACACACGTACAAACGGCAGATGAGAGAATATTACCAGGTGGTACTGCATATATAAGTGATGCGGGAATGACAGGTGGACATGACGGAGTTCTTGGTATGAATAAAAAAGAGAGTATCCAGAAGTTTAAAGATGGTATGCCTTCTAAGTGGATGGTTTGTGAAGATAATATAAGAATCAATGGTTTGGAAGTTGATATAAATGAGAATACTGGAAAAGCATTAAGTATAAGTAGAGTAAATTTGTCATATGATGAGGTATAGAAATGAATAGAAAATTGAAGAAAATACTAATATCAAATGATGATGGTATTCAAGCAGAAGGAATTCAAACATTAACAAAAAAGTTAAGAGAATATGGGCATGATGTTTATGTTGTAGCACCATCAGAAGATTCAAGTGGAATGAGTCACGGAATAACACTAAAAATGCCATTAAGATACAAAGAATTTGAATTAGATGGTGCTTTTTTTGGATATATGATAAATGGAAAGCCTGCTGATTGTGTGAAAATGGCAAGATGGGAAATATATAAAGATATAGAATTTGATTTGATGATTAGTGGAATAAATAGAGGTGCTAATTTAGGAGCAGACCTCTTCTATTCAGGAACATTTGGAGCAGCAGCAGAAGCAACATTACTTAATATAAAATCAATTGCTGTATCGCTATGTGAGCCGTTTGATGAGGTCGAAAATTATGATTTTGTTGCAAACTTTATCACTAAATTTTTACAAAGTATAGATAATATAGAGTTTCCAAAAAATCATTTACTAAATATAAATGTCCCTAATATTGAAGGTAAAAAAATAAAAGGTTATAAGCTTACAAATCAAGGGGATCGAAAATATGTTGAAAATTTTGATAAGCGTTATGATCCACATGGTGGAGAGTACTACTGGATTACAGGCGATGCAATAGAAACATTTGAAGATTATGAGGATGATTGGTATGTTATAAAAGAAAATTATATTTCAATAACACCAGTTGAACTTAATCTATCAGCCCAAAAATTTGGATCATATTTAAAGAAGGAATTAGATCATGAAATGGATTAAAATTAAAATAGATTATTTTTCTGATAATCTAGAAATAACAAAGAATAAACTGATCAGTTTGCTATCTGAAATAGGAATTGATCAAATTGAAGTTGTAGATTATTTTTCTGAAAATAAATTAGATTATGATTTACATAAATATCAAAATAGTGTATGGAGTATAATTGGATACGTTATTGACAATAGATTTACTAATACTAAATTAAATATTCTAATAGAAAGTCTAAATTCGTATCAAGAAGAAAATCAAGAGTTAATGTATGAAATTTACACTTCAGGATGTTCAGAAAATGACTGGAAAGATGAATGGAAAAAATATTTCAAGACCACAAAAATAACAGATAAAATAACAGTAAAACCGAGCTGGCAAGAATATGAAAAAGAAGAAGAAGATGAAATCGTGATTGAAATTGATCCTGGAATGGCATTTGGAACAGGGACTCATGAAACAACTTCACTATGTGTAGAATTACTTGAAAAATATTCAGCAGGTAAAGAAAATCTTTTAGATATAGGTTGCGGATCAGGAATATTGATGTTAATTGGAAAAAAAATGGGTATTAATAATGTAGATGGAATTGATATTGACCCAAATGTTAAAAATGTTGTGATTGAAAATATGCAGAGAAATCATATTAATGAAAATTACAATGTGATAATTGGAAATCTTGTTGATGATGTAGATGAAAAATATGATATTATTGTTTCAAATATTTTAGTAGATGTATTAACACAATTGCTAGATAGCATAGAAACTGTTTTGAAAGATGGAGCAATAATAATATTTTCTGGAATACTTAAAGAAAAAAGTGAAGACTTCATAAAAATGGCAGAAACACATTCTTTCATTGAAATTGAGAGAAAAGAAAAAAATAAATGGTCTGCTGTGGCATTTAAGTATGAAAAAGATAAATAAGAGAGGTAAATCATGATTATAGCGATAGATGGACCAGCTGGTAGTGGGAAAAGTACGATAGCAAAATTAGTTGCTTTAGAGTTAGGTTTTGAGTATTTAGATACAGGTGCAATGTATAGAATGGTGACATTACGATTAGTTAACAAAAAAATATCTTTAGAAGATATTCGAAGTATAGAAAAAGAATTAAAGAATATGAAGATAGATATATTAAATAATAGATTTTTCTTAAATAATGTTGATGTAACGGATGAAATACGGACTCCAATAGTATCTGAAAATGTATCAAAAGTAGCTAAAATTAAAGAAATAAGATATAAGATGGTAGAATTGCAGAGAGAAATTTCTAAATCTAAAAATACAATTTTAGATGGAAGAGATATTGGAACAGTTGTATTTCCAAATGCAGAAATAAAAATATACTTGATTGCAGATGAAGTTGAAAGAGCAAAAAGGAGATATTCAGAGTTAAAAAATAATAGTGAGATATCATTTGAGGATGTTCTTAAAAATATTATTGAGAGAGATAGAATTGATTCTACTAGAGTAGAAAGTCCACTAAAAAAAGCAGAAGATGCGATAGAGATTGATACTACAGGAAATACTATAGAAGAGGTAAAAGAAAAAATATTACTAGTAATTGAAGAATATAAAAATAAAAATCTAAGCCAGTAAAATCAGTACTTTGGGACAAAGAAAATCGTTAAAGCTAATAAAGACAAGTAAAAAAGACTGGACAAAAAAAAAAAAAAGAGTATAATATTCTTAAATATATATAGGAGGTACAAAAATGTCAAAAAAAGAATTCGTAGAAGCATATGCAAAATCAACAGGTGAAACTAAAAAAAGAGCTGAGGAATTAGTTAATGAATTTTTAGGAACTGTTGAAGCAACATTAGTAAAAGGAGATTCAGTTCAATTCGTTGGATGGGGATCATTTGCAGTACAAAAAAGAGCTGCTAGAAATGGTAGAAATCCACAAACTGGAAAAGATATCAAAATAGCTGCAAAAAAAGTAGTTAAATTTAAAGTTGGTAAAAAATTAGCAGACAAAGTAGCTAAATAATAATGCCCGCCTTTGGCGGGTTTTTTTTTGAAAAAGAGGGAATGATATGATTATAATATATAACATGATTAGATTTATTCTATACATAATAATTTTATTAGTAAGTTTATTTAGTAAGAAAAAAAGAGACTTCTTTATTAGAAGATTTAACAATAAAATGATTACTGATTTGAGCAGTG
>JAGOYM010000075.1 GCA_018059165.1 Leptotrichiaceae bacterium
AAAATTAAATAAAAAGGGGAATTATGGAATATACAGTAGATTTAGAGTATGAAAACAGTAGAATAGATAGACTACTGAAAAAAATATGTAAAAATGAGACATTAAGTAATATTTTTAGAGCTTTAAAAAAAGGGGATGTCCGTGTAAATGGTGCTAAAATTAAAGAAAACTATAGACTAGTATTAGGAGATGTCGTTACAATAAAATACTTGAAATTTCAAGAAGATGTATTGACTGGAGCATTGAAAGAATCTAAGAAAGTTTATGATGACGAATATGATAATTATTATTATAAATCACTAATAATATTTGAAAATGAAGACTTCTTTATTGTTAACAAGCCACCGCAAATACCAATGCACAAAGGAACAGGACATAAATTTGGACTTTCAGAAATTTATAAGCAGATTTATAATAATAGTAATGTTAACTTTGCAAATAGACTTGATAATGATACATCAGGATTAGTTATTGGATGCAAAAATCTTAAATTTCTTAGATATATGACAGAGAAAATAAGAAATAATGAAATAAAGAAAAAATACGTAGCAATTGTTCATGGTGATATAAAGGATAGTTATATTAAGATGGAAAACTACCTTAAAGTTACAGAAAAAAATGTAATTGTTAGTGATGAAGAGCTTAAAGAATCTAAAAAATGCATATCAATTGTTAGAAAAAGAAATTTAAGACAAGAACATCTTGAAAAGTTAATGTTGCTTGAAGAATTTGAAAAGATGCAAAATGAGAGAATAACAACGTTGGAGATAGAATTAATGACAGGAAGAAAACATCAGATAAGAGCACAATTAGCGCATAGAAAGAATCCTATAGTTGGAGATAAGAAATATGGAAAAAAAGATGTTGCGAAGAGATTATGCTTGGCATGCTATAAAGTTGAATTTGATAATTTTACATTTGTAATATAGAACTCTTTACGGGATTTAAAAATTATGCTATAATTCAAGTAATAAAAATAAATAACCCATATAATCTTGAAATAAGGTCAAGAGTTTCTACAGGTCACCGTAAATGATCTACTATGGGGGAGTTTTTGAATTTATAAAAAGAGCCCCCCTTGGGGCTTTTTTATTGCAAATTTTTCAGAATATATAATCTTATTATATAAATAAAACAAATCTTAGGAGGAATGAAATGATTCAAGAGTTTTTTAAGCTAAAAGAGAGAAATACGACGATTAGGACAGAAGTGATAGCAGGATTAACTACATTCTTATCAATGTCATATATCTTGTTTGTAAATCCAGATATATTATCAAAAGCAGGGATGGACATAAAAGCAGTGTTTGTTGCAACTGCGCTAGCAGCAGTATTTGGAACAATGATGATGGCTCTTTATGCGAACTATCCAGTGGCACAGGCACCTGGAATGGGAATGAATGCATTCTTCGCATTTACAATTTGCGGTAAATTAGGTTATACATGGGAACAAGGGTTATTTGCAATATTTATTTCAGGATTATTGTTTATGATAATAGCAGGGACAGGATTAAGAGAAAAAATAATAAATGCTATACCAAATTCATTGAAATATGCTGTAAGTGCAGGAGTAGGATTTTTCATTGCATTTATAGGATTAAAGTCAGTTGGAATAGTTGTCTCAAGTGAAGCAACTATGGTCACGCTTGGAAATTTAACAGCACCAATGACGCTTTTAGGGATATTTGGAATATTCTTAACGTTAATTCTTATTGCACGTGGAGTAAACACGGCTATATTTATTGGTATGATAGTAACGGCAATAGTTGGTATGATTACGGGATTAGTGCCAGTTCCAACAGCGCTTTTCGCATCGATTCCAAGCTTAAAACCAGTGGCATTTCAATTATTTACAGGAACAAATCCAATGGGACTAATTACACAACCAAGTTTTTGGTTTGTAGTATTTTCAGTTTTGTTTTTAGACTTCTTTGATACAGCAGGAACTCTAATGGGTGTATGTACACGTGGAGGCTTATTAGATAGTAAAGGTAAATTGATTGATGGAGAAAAAGCACTAATGGCAGATGCAACAGCGACAACTCTAGGAGCTATAATAGGAACAAGTTCAGTCACAAGTTATGCAGAAAGTGTTGTAGGAGTTGAGGCAGGTGGAAGAACAGGATTAACAGCATTTACAACAGCAATATTATTTATTCTAGCATTGTTTTTGTCGCCATTATTAGCAGTAGTTAATTCAGCAGTTACAGCACCTGCATTAGTTTGTGTTGGAGCATTGATGGCATCAAGTACTAAACATATAGATTTTGAAGATTTTGCAGAAACTACAGCGGCATTCTTCACAATGATTTTTATGATTCTGTCATTCTCAATTGCAGAAGGGATAGCTATAGGATTTTTAACATACACAATATTAAAAGTTGCATCAGGACAAGCAAAGAAAGTACATCCAGTTATGTACGGACTTGCAACACTATTTGCAATATACTTTTTATCAAAAGGAATGTAAATAGTAAATAAATTAAATAATAAATAATGTCACTTTCAAAATTGGAGTGACATTATTTATTAAGTTTGCTAAAATAATAAGAAATATAAAATAATATATGGACTTTTTCTATTTTTGTTGCTAAAATATAATGCAACAGTTTCACATTCACATAACAATTGTATTTTATAATGTTAAAATTGTTAGATTGAAAAGTAAAAGATATGAAAATATTTTAGAGGTGGTATGAATGGGTTTGTTCTCAAGCAAGAAATCAAAAAATAAATATGCAACCGTGACATCTAAGTCAAAATTATCAGTTGATGTTATTGAAAATAATCAATGGAAAAAATGTAGTAAGTGTAACGAAATAATATACAATGAGGATTTAAAAAATAATTTAAACATATGTCCTAAATGTGGAAATTACTTTAGATTAACAGCTTTTGAAAGAATAGAGTTGCTTATAGACGAGGGAACATTTATAGAAGAAGATATGACACTAAATTCAAAAGATTTTTTAAATTTTCCTAATTATAAAGAAAAATTGGAAGAAGCTCGAGAAAAGAGCAGGATGATAGACGCTGTTATTTCTGGAACAGGTAAAATATATGAGATAGAAGTGAGTATTGCTGCTATGGAATTTGGATTTATGGGTGGAAGCATGGGGTCAGTAGTAGGCGAAAAGATAACTAGAACATTAGAAAGAGCACTTGAGAAGAAAATACCAGCAATTTTAGTTGCAAGTTCTGGTGGAGCAAGAATGCAAGAAGGAATAGTTTCTTTGATGCAAATGGCAAAAACATCAGGAGCGGTAAAACGTCTTAACGAGGCCGGAATTCCTTTCATATCAGTACCTGTGGATCCTACAACTGGAGGAGTTTCAGCATCATTTGCATTATTAGGAGATGTTATAGTAACTGAACCAGGAGCATTAATTGGTTTTGCAGGACCAAGAGTTATAGAACAAACGATAAATCAGAAATTACCAAAAGGATTTCAAAGAGCAGAGTTCTTATTAGAGCATGGAATGGTAGACGTTATAGCGGAAAGAAAAGATTTAAAAGAAACAATTTATCGTATTCTAGAGAAGCTTGTTTAGTATTGGAGGAAATATGAGTATAGAATTAGAGATATCTGAATTAGAAGGAAAAATTGAAGAATTAAAGAAATTTTCTGTAGAGCAAGGTATAGACTTCAGTAAACAAATTGAAGAATTAGAAGTTAAATTACAAGCTAAAATGATAGAATACTCAGAAACAGAAATGGATGCATGGGCAAGGACACAAATTTCCAGAAATCCTAAAAGACCATATACATTGGATTATATTTCAGAGATTACAGAAGATTTCGTAGAATTACATGGTGATAGACTATCTAGAGATGATGCTGCTATAGTTGGTGGATTAGCAAGTGTGGATGGATATAAACTTATGATAATAGGCCATCAAAAAGGAAGAGATATTGAATCAAATATATTTAGAAATTTTGGTATGGCAAGTCCAGAAGGATATAGAAAAGCACTAAGATTAATGAGAATGGCAGAGAGATTTAAACTACCAATCCTTACATTCATAGATACATCTGGGGCATACCCAGGAATAGAAGCAGAAGAAAAAGGTCAAAGTGAGGCAATTGCAAAAAATTTAGCTGAGATGTTTGGTATCAAAGTTCCAATAGTTGCAGTTGTAATAGGTGAAGGTGGAAGTGGAGGAGCATTAGGAATTGGGGTTGCTGATTCGATACTTATGTTAGAAAATAGTGTTTATTCTGTAATTTCACCAGAAGGATGCGCAACAATATTATTTAATGATTCAAAAAAAGCACCAGATGCAGCACGAAGCCTAAAAATAGATTCAATTAGTTTAAAAAGTTTTGGAATTATAGATGGAATAGTAAAAGAACCGCTAGGTGGTGCACATAGGGACTTAAAACAAGCATCAATTAATTTAAAAACAGCAGTTTTGAAAGAATTTAAGAAAATAGATAAATTTGAAATTGAAAATTTACTAGAAAAGAGATATAATAAGTATAGAAAAATTGGAGAATTTTTTGAGAAGGAAGGAGAATAGCTATGAAGAGAATAGCAGTTCTAACAAGTGGAGGAGATTCACAAGGAATGAATACAGCTGTGAGAGCAGTTGCTAAGACAGCTATGAAAAAAGGAATTGAAGTATATGGAATAAGAAGAGGTTATAAAGGAATGTTGCATGATGAAATATTCAAAATGTCACCTTTAGACGTATCTGGAATTGCAGATAAAGG
>JAGOYM010000002.1 GCA_018059165.1 Leptotrichiaceae bacterium
TAATTTAAATTCTTCTCCATATCTCTTCCCTGTACTTCCTACCATTCTGATCACTCCCATTTTTTTAGTTTAACATATTTTACTTACTTTTGGTACAACATGCTCTAAACAAATGGGACTGATCCATCTTTGAAAAATTCGTTTTTTATCATTAAGTATTGTGTGTGTGTGTTACAAACACTGGCTTTGAGCCTATTATTTTCTTTGAGAATATTTTCAAGAAATTTGTTTTTTATTTGAAACAAAAACACCAACTCCAGACTATAGTCCTTTGTTGATGTTTTTCTAATTTTTAAATCCCCTACAACTTCGAAACTACCGCATCCCCAACTTCAGATGTTGATGCTGTTCCTCCTAAATCAGGTGTTAGTGATTTACCTTCTACTAGTACTTTTTCTATTGCTTGTAAGACTTCTTTTCCATAATTTTCATATCCAAAGAAATCTAGCATTTGACTTACTGACCATATCGATGCTAAAGGATTTGCTATTCCTTTTCCTGCAATATCTGGTGCTGATCCATGAATTGGTTCGAACATTGATGGATATTTTCTTTCAGGATTGATATTTGCCCCTGCTGCAAGACCCATTCCACCAGCAATTGCCGCTCCTAGATCAGTTAGTATATCTCCAAATAAATTAGATGTTACAACTATTTCAAATCTTTCAGGTTGTTTAATAAAAAACATTGCTGCAGCATCTACTAAATACGAATATGTTTTTACATCTGGATATTCTTTTCCAACTTCTATAAATACTTCATCCCAAAATACCATTGAATAATTAAGCGCGTTTGCTTTACTTATACTTGTTAATGATCTTTTCTCTTTTCTTGCCATTTCATAAGCGTATCTTATAATTCTTTCTGTTCCTTTTCTTGAGAATACTCCTGTTTGTAAAACGACTTCTTCAGGTTTCCCTTTGAATAACCAATCTCCAGCTCCAGCATATTCTCCTTCACTATTTTCTCTAACAACCATCATATTAATGTCTTCTTTTTTTACATCTTTCAGAGGACATGGTGCACCATCAATTAATTGTATTGGTCTTAAATTAACATATTGGTCAAATCCTTTTCTTATTTTAAGTAATAAATCCCATAAAGAAATATGATCAGGAACACCTGGAAACCCAACTGCACCTAAATATATAGCATCGAAGTCAGATAATATTTCTAGTCCATTATCATCCATCATTTTTCCGTGTTTCAAGTAATATTCACATCCCCAAGGGAAATATGTGAATTCAAATTTCATTTCTTTCGTTCTTTCTGAAATTCTATTAAGTACTTTTATTCCTTCTGCTAAAACTTCAGGCCCTATACCATCACCCGCAATTACTGCTATTTTATATATTTTCTCCATTTTTCCTCCTAGAATATATTTTCTTTACAATTATTAATTAAAAAATGTTTCGTGTACTCCGCCTTCTTTTCTATTTTCTGAATAAGAAGATATTCCTACCATCCATGTATTTCCTAATTTATCTACAAATACACCCATTTCTTCTCCCCAAAACTGCATTTCTAAAGGCATTACTACATTAATTGTTTCGTTTTCTGTCGCTGTTTTAAATATTTTTCTTGCTTTTTCTTCTTCCTCTTTCTTATCTTTATCAAATGAAAGAGATAATGATACAGGATGTATTGGATTACTTTCACCAAAACAGTCTGATGCGTACACTAATGATCCTCCAAAATTCAGTTCCGAATGAAGTGTCTTTCCTGATATGTCTCCTTCTACTCCCATCCCTTTAGCCATCTCTTCAGTCATTGGCATTCTTTTAACTAATATTTCCCCAAAAATTGTTTCGTAGTATTTTATTGCTTCGATCGTGTTTTCAAACGTTAAGTATGGTATCACTTTCATATATGTTCCTCCTAGTAAGATTTATTTTATATCTTCTTATTCTTATAATACCATAAAAAAAGAACATTTCCAACTATTTGAAAATGTCCTTATTTTTTATCTAACTACTTGAAATAATACCGCAACAATTAAAAATGCTGCCGCTATATATTCTGTGAATTTTTCTATTCCTTCTTTTTCATAATCCAAAACATTAGCATTCTTTGATATTCCTTGACTTCTATCTGGTTGCAATAAAATCAATCCAATCATCATTATTGCTAGAACAACTAATATTACTACTAAAAATGCTCTCATTGTTTCCTCCTAAATATATTACAAACTATATAGAATCTCCTGCTTTTATTATTTCTGCAAAACTTGGTGCTTCTAAGCTTGCTCCTCCAACTAATCCACCATCTATATCTGTTTGAGAGATTAATTCTTTTGCATTATCACCTTTCATTGATCCACCATATTGAACTGTTACGTCTTGTGCAACAACTTCTCCATATAATTCTGTTAATAATGTTCTTATAAATGCATGAACTTCTTGAGCTTGCTCAGGTGATGCAGTTTTACCTGTTCCAATAGCCCATACTGGTTCGTATGCTATTACAACATTTTTCATTTCTTCTGCTGTTATCCCTTTAAGTCCACCAACTGTTTGTGTTTTCACAACTGCTTCCATTGTCCCAGCTTCTCTTTCTTCTAACTTTTCTCCAACACATAAAATTGGTTTTAGTCCGTGTACTAATGCTGCTTTTACTTTTTCATTTACTATTTCATCAGTTTCTCCATAGTATTCTCTTCTTTCAGAATGCCCTAATATAACATATTCAACACCTATTTCTTTTAACATTAAAGGTGAAATTTCTCCTGTATATGCTCCACTATCTTTTGCGTTCATATTTTGTGCTGCTATTTTAATGTTTGAACCTTCAACTTCTTTAACTGCTGCATATAATGCTGTAAATGGTGCCCCTATAACTATTCCTGCATTTTTAACATCTGATACTAATGGTTTTAACTCAGATAAAAAACTTACTGCTTCTTTAACAGTTTTATTCATTTTCCAGTTTCCAGCTACGATTACTTTTCTCATAATTCATCTCTCCCTTATTAGATTATATCAATTTATTTTGAACATTATAATTTTCATTATTATATCATAGATATATTCATTTTTCAAATTTTGAATTTTATTATTTCTAATCTCTAAAATACTTGAAAATTAAGGTTTTCAACGCATGATTATCATTCGATGTTGTAATAAATTTTGAAATTGCTTTTATTTCTTCTCTCGCATTTTCTACAGCTACTGGTAATCCTGCTACTTCTAGCATTGTCATATCATTAAAGCTATCTCCAACACATATCATTTCTTCTGTTGAAATACCTAACATATCGCAGAGTCTTTTTAATGACTCTCCTTTATTTATCCCTTTTTTTGTAAATTCCAAAAATATTGGTTTCGATATATTTATTACATAGTCCTGTTTGTACTTTTCTTGTAACTTCTTCTGAACAGCAGTCAACTTTTTAGGTTCCCCCAATATCATACATTTTATTGACTTTTCTATTGGCAACTCATCAAAACTATTTATTTCTTTCCATTTCATCCCTGTTAATGTTACTTCTTCAGTAGTGTATTCATTCCATTCATCACCATAAATTGTGTCATCGCTGTATGTTAAGAATGATAACTCATTACTTTTTGATTCATTATAAATTACTTCTATATCATCTCGTGTTAATGCCTTTTCAAAAATAATATCTCCTGTTGATACATCAATTATTTCACCACCATTGTATCCTAAAATATAACCACCTAATCTTTTCATATCAAGTTCATTTGCAAAACTATGCATTGCAAATGTAGGTCTTCCACTTGCGAGTACAAATTTAACTCCTTTTTCTTGAACTTCTATTATTGACTGTATATTCTCTTCACTTATTTCATGACTACTATTTAGTAATGTATCATCCATATCCGTTGCTATGATTTTATATTTCATTTTACACCTCTCTCATAATACTTTTCTCATTTTGAAATTTTATTATAAATTTCAATGATTGCGGTTCTTCACTAAGTATTTTGTATTCTTCATGACATCTTGAACCCCAGCTGTCATCTCCACCTATTCCACTATGTTTGCTTGATATTCTAACATATGTACCTGTCGATTCTCCTAATTCATAAAAATGCTTTGCCTCTTCCAATTGTGAGAAGCTGTATGGTATAGCACTAAATTCAATTAGGTTATCGACACCTTCGAATAAAATGTTGTGTTGTTCATTATAAATAGAAACTTCTGATACCTCAGTTCTATTTCCACATTCTTGTGGATAAATATATTTTGTACACATCTCATCTACTGTAGTTTCATATTTACCTATCATTGATCCAAGTTTTCTATCAATATAGTTTTCTTCAGGCCCTCTACCTATGTATGAAACTTTATTAAGCGAAGGATCTAACTTAAATATAATACCAAAATTCAACAAATCTGGCAAGTTATCATAACCAGGATACTTCATATCAATTAATAATGAATTATCATCATGTAATGTGATATCAACATATGCAAATACTTCTCTATCTGGTAATAATTTATACTGTAATGTTATCCTATGTTCTCTAACATCTATAGAAACATTAGAATTAGTTGACATGTTACGTAGTAAACTATGGGTAAATGGTATTTTTGCACCTCTGTCATTATCTATAGGCGCTCTATAGAACAGTGGATGAATTGCATCTTTTAAATATTCTAGATCATTGTATTTAATGGAATTAAGTCCTCCAAATATATGACTTGCCAACATTGTTAAATTATCTGTCCTCATTCCAACATTAAAATTTCCATCAATTGTTTTTACTGCATTTCCAGTTACTTTACTTTTTTTTCTTTCAGTAAAAATCTTTTGTTCATAAGCAACAACATGATCTTTTAGTAATAGTCCTTCATCTTTTTTTGTTTTCACATAAACAACTACATTATCAGATTTATTATTAATTGCTATTTTTGTTTCTCCTAATGGCTCACATGGTACAACTATTTCCTCTATGCTAACTATATTTTTTAATGTTCCATCACAATTTGTTTCAAATCCATTATAATAAATTACTTTTACAATATAGTCTGATAAGTTTCTAAATAAATATTCATTTTTTATTGTTATGTTTCTCTCATCAATTGTTATTTGAAAAGGTTGATATATGTATTTAACCTCTGTAATCTTAGGAGTTAGACGTCCATCTCCTTCCACTATTCCATCACATACAAAATTACCATCTGTTGGTCTATCATCAAAGTCTCCGCCATACATTAATTCTTTCTTCCCATTTCTATCTACTAACAAAGAATGATCTTTAAATTCCCAAATAAATCCACCTTGATACATTTCATATTTTCTAGTTAAATTTTGATATTTAAAAAAATTTCCTAATGAATTCCCCATTGCATGTGCGTATTCACAATATATAAACGGTCTATCTGGATTATTATTTAGAAACTCTTCAACATTCTCTATCTTATCATACATACGTGACTCCACATCACTTATGTCCGTAGTTCTATCAAAAAACACACCTTCATAATGAACTAATCGCTCTTTATCTTTTGATTTGAAATATTTGGATACTTCAAGAATATTCTCTCCACCTAGTGATTCATTCCCACATGACCACATAACAATACAAGGTCTATTTTTATCTCTTTCATACATGTTTTCTGCTCTAAAAAGTAACAAATCACGATACATTGGATCATTTCCAGGAATATAATATCTAGCTCCATCAGGCATTGATTCATTTGGGTGATTATATGCAACCCACGATCCATGTGTTTCTAAATTTGTCTCATCCATTACATAAAAACCATATTCATCACACAATCTATAAAATTCGGTATGGTTTGGATAATGCGATGTTCTTATTGCATTTATATTATGTTCTTTCATTATTCTCATATCATTTATCATATCTTCTTTTGTAATTGCACGTCCTGTTTCACACGACCATTCATGTCTATTAACACCATTAAATACAATTCTTTTGCCATTCAAATGATAAACTTTATCTTTTAATTCTAATATTCTAAAGCCAACTCTATCGCTTATTATTTCTACTAATCTCTCGTCTACATATATCTCTATCTTTAATATATAAAGATTAGGAGTTTCAGCAGACCAAGCATTTATGTTCTCAATCTTAACACTTGTATCTAAAACGTTAGAATTGATCTCTTCATATACTATTCTACTTCCCATTCCATTTTTAAATTCTCTATCGAATTCATATAATTTCACAATAAATTTCTTGTTATTTCTGTCTAAATGATCTAGTTTTACTAATAATTCTCCGTCTTTATAATCATTTATAAGTTTACTACTTATTTTCATATCTACTGCATGAGATTCCGATACACTCGCTATAAAGACATCTCTGAAAATCCCAGAAAATCTAAAAAAGTCTTGATCTTCTAGCCATGATCCAGAACACCATTTGAAAACTTGTACAACTAATCTATTATCTTTATCTTTTATTTGTGATGTTATATCAAAACTACCTGTTGTAAACGTATCCTCTTTATACCCTATAAATTCATTGTTTAACCATACTGCATAAGCTGACTCTACTCCCTCAAATGTTATAATTACTTTATCTAATTTATCTAAAGACATATCAAAAACTTTAACATATGTCCCTACAGGATTAAATTTCTCAGGTATTTCTGGTGGTTTTATATTTTCTAATCCATCCCATGGATACTGTGTATTAACATATTTTGGCGTATCATAGCCTTGAAGTTGCATATGACCAGGTACTTTTATTCCTGACAGCAAATTTAAAGGTACTGTGTAATAATATTCAATTGGTTTTGTATTACTATAATTTGTTGCATAATCAAATAACCAGTTACCATTTAGTAACTGCTTATTTTCTTTGCTTAATTTGAAGTTTTCATCATTTAAGAAACTTTCATATGTTGATTTCTGTTTTAGTACATTTTTTTCATATATATTGATGTCCCTTACCCATGAATAATTAAACATTCTTGCCCTCCCATATTTCAAAACCAAATCATTCTTTAGCACTAATTTTTATTTATATAATCAATAAATTTCTTAAATCCTTTTTTTCCTTCTTCTGTCTTCTTATAAATTCCACTATCTTCTAAAACTCTAGAAAAAGTTTCTCCTATTGCATTTTCTAAAAATATATCTATATCTTGAGAAATCATTTTTCCTATTTCTTCATCTTCTATATAAGTTTTTATCCATTTTCTATGTTTTGATACATTATTATCTAAATCCATTAATTTATATATTTCTTCTACTGAACTTGCTCTTTCCAATATACTTTTAATTTGAGCAATTTCCTCTTTTAACCTTCCAGGTAACACTGCAAGCCCCATAACTTCAATAAGACCTATATTCTCTTTTTTTATATTATGATGCTCTTCGTGTGGGTGGAATATTCCTAAAGGATGCTCACTACTTACTCTGTTATTTCTAAGCACTAAGTCCATTTCATATTTCCCATTCTTAAATCTTGCAATAGGCGTAATTGTATTATGTCTTTCACCATTTGTATTTGCATAAATCTCATTCTCTATATCAGAATACTCTATCCATTTATTAAGTATCTCTTCAGATAGATCTACTAGTTCCTGTTTTTCTCCCCTAATTCTTATAACTGACATCGGCCATTTTAATAATCCTGCCTCGACTTTTTTATATTTCTCAAAAATTATATTTTCTTCAACTTCTGACATTTCCATAGGGAACACGTGTCTTCCTGCTTGAAAATGATCATGTGACAAAATAGAACCCCCAACTATTGGTAAATCAGCATTTGATCCAATGAAATAATGTGGGAACATTTCAACAAATTCAACTAATCTTTGGAATCCCAATTTATCTATTTTCATTGGTCTATGTTCTGAAGAGAATACTATTGAATGTTCGTTATAATATACATATGGAGAATATTGTAAGTACCACTCTTCATTTGTTAAATTTATATTCAATATTCTATGATTTTGTCTTCCAGGATGATTCACATTCCCCATATAGCCTTCATTCTCTTTGCATAATAGACATTTTGGATAACCTTTCGATACAATATTCTTTGCTGCTGCGATATCTCTTGGATCTTTTTCTGGCTTTGAAAGATTTATTGTTATTTCAAGATTTCCATATTTATTTAAATAATACCAGTGAACATCTTTCGTTATTCTATCCGTTCTAATATAGTTACTTTGTTTTGATAATTCATAAAAATAATCTGTTGCTTCTGTTTTACTCTCTAAATATTTTGAATCAAAGACCTTTTTTATTTCTGATGTTCTTGGAATAATCTGTCCCATTATTTTAGAATTCAATAAATCTCTATATGTTATAGTATCATCTTCCAGCTTTCCATTTATTGCTGCCCATTCAACAATATTATCAAGAATTTCTGTTGGATATTCTATGTTCGTCATTTCTTGATCTATTTGAAGAGTCTCCTCTTCAGTGAACTCTCTATAATCCTGCATGTCTATAGTCTCTAAAAGTAAATTGGTAACTAATATTTTGTCTTGTTTACATATCAGTCCTTTATTTATAGCATATCTTATTAACTTTTCTATTTCTATAAAAATATCTTTCATAATACTCCTAACTTTAATATTTTCTATTTGTTTCCCATTTCCATGCAGAAATAACTATTTGCTCCAATGAATATTGCGGCTTCCAATCTAATTCTTTTTCAGCTTTTGCCGAATCCGCAATTAATATTCCTGGATCTCCGGCTCTTCTTTCAACATACTCCACTTTGAAATCTTTGCCTGTAACTTTTTTTACATTATCAATAATCTCTTTCACAGAGTACCCTGATCCACTTCCAAGATTATAGTTAAAGCTTTGATTGTCTTTTATCATTTTATCCATTCCTAAAATATGTGCTTGTGCCAAATCATATACATGAACATAATCCCTTATACATGTCCCGTCTTGCGTTGCATAGTCCGTTCCAAATACTTTGATTGAGTCTCTTCTTCCGCTTGCTGCTTGTAATATTAGAGGGATTAAGTGTGATTCAGGGTCATGACTTTCCCCTATAATTCCATTCATGTCTGATCCACAAGCATTAAAGTATCTAAATACTACACTTTTCATTCCGTATGCTTTCTCATAATCCTTTAGTATTTTTTCAACCATAAGTTTTGATTGTCCATAAGGATTAATTGGATTTTGTGGGTGCTCTTCATTTATTTTTTCCATTATTGGTTCTCCAAATGTTGCAGCTGTTGAACTAAAGATAAATTTTAAAACATTGCTTTCTACCATGGCATCTAATAATTTCAGGACTTTAGCTACATTGTTTTCATAATATTTTGCTGGATCTATAACAGATTCACCAACTTCTATGAATGCTGCAAAATGCATGACAACATCTATTTTTTCAGAAATGAAAATATCTTTTATTTTTGCTTTATCAGCTAAGTCACCCTCCACAATTTTCACGTTTAATATTTGACCTACTTCTTTATGTCCTTTGGAAAAGTCATCATATATAATTACATTATGTCCTTGATTTTTCAACAAACTTACTGCATGCGACCCTATATATCCTGCTCCTCCTACAACTAGTACGTTCATCATTACCTCCAATTTTATCTTTTTATTTTCTATATTTTATCATGAATACTAAACTTTAAAAATGTTTCAGAGTAATATTTATCTCCTTTTTTTAAAATTTGCATTTCTTTCTCACTTATATCACTGCTATTTATTTTATTAGGAATTGCTTGTGTCTCTAATGCAATACCAATATAGCGCTCATTTGCAAATTTAAGAAAATTACCACTATAAAAGACTAAACTCTCTTGATTAGTAATAATATCCATTTTAATTCCACTTGTTTGCGAATAAAGGCTCGCATCAACAGAAAATTCTTTTGAGCTCTTATCTAATATAAATGGATGGTCATAACCTCTTGTTATTAGAAACTGCTCATGTCCTTCTAATAAGCCTTCCTCTATTATTCTATACGATCTAAAGTCAAATATTGAAGACTTTACATCTTTCACATTCCTTGGAATCATATTACTATCCAATTCTAAAAATTTCTCTGCATTTATTTTAAGTGTTTGTTTTGCACCATTTTCTCTAAAGCTTTCATTATTTTCAATCTCACATCCAGAAAGATTGAAATAAGAATGATTTGTTAAGTTAACATATGTATCTTTATCTGATACAGCTTGATACTCCATCTTTAATGTACTATTTTCTTCTATTGTGTATTTAATACTTACGTTAAGGTTCCCTGGGTATCCTTCTTCCATATCAGGGCTTATATAATTCAATACTATCCCATTCTCTATAATTTCTACATCAAATATTTTCTTATCTAATCCTTCTCTACCACCGTGGGATGAGTTATTGCCATTATTTATATGCAGTGAAAATTCTTCTCCATCTATTGAAAATTTCCCTTTTTCTGTTCTGCCTGCTGTTCTTCCAATTATTGCGCCAATATATGATTCATTTTTCTTATAGTCTTCAAATGTATTATATCCTAAAACAATATTTACAAATTTATTATTTCTATCTTTTGTAATAATATCTGTTATTATTGCGCCATAATTTATAACATTTACTTGAAACCCGCTGTCATCAATCATTTTATACTTGTTTATTTCTCTTCCATTCATATCACCAAAAGTTTCTTTATATATTGTCACCATTCTTAATTCTCCCAATATTATATTTTTCTTGCTCCATCACTTACTGCTACAATATAAAAATCAGCATTGAGACCTGTTTTTTCTCTGTATTCTGTTCCTACGTTTTTTATAAACATATTCACCTTATCCTTTTCAACAATAGCAACTGTACAACCACCAAAGCCTGCACCTGTCATTCTAGCACCTATGACTCCTTCTTGTTTCCATGCTGCTTCTACTAATGAATCTAGCTCTTTTCCTGTAACTTCATAATCATCTCTCAATGATACATGTGATTCATTCATTAATTTACCAAACTCTTCTAATCTACCATCCGACAAAGCTTTCTGTGCTTTTAAAGTTCTTTGATTCTCATAAACCGCATGTTTTGCTCTTTTTCTTTCTATTTCATTAGTTATTATATTTTTATTTTTTTCAAATTCATCTATTGACAGTTCACCAAGAGCTTTTATATCTAATTTTGCTTGTAATTGAGTTAGTGCATGCTCACATTCACTTCTTCTCTCGTTATACTTAGAATCTGCCAATCCTCTTTTTTTATTTGTATTTCCAATAACTATATCGTGATTTTTCAATATTACTGGGACATATTCATATTTTAACGTATTACAATCAAGTAATATTGCATTATCTTTTTTTCCCATACCTATTGCAAATTGATCCATAATTCCTGAATTTACTCCAATGAATTTATTTTCTGCTATTTGACTCATCTTAACCATATCTACCATATCTACATTTAATTGAAATAGGTCTTTGAGTACTATTGATGTTGCTAATTCAATTGATGCAGATGAAGATAATCCAGATCCATTAGGAATTGTTCCATAAAATAATATATCAAATCCTGTGTCAATTTTAAATCCCGCATCAATAAATGTTTTTATAACTCCTTTAGGATAATTTGACCACCCATGTTTACTTTCATTTTCCAATTTTTCTAAAGTGAATTCGTAAGCTCCTAGTTTTGCAAAATTTTCTGAATACATTCTAAATTTATTATCTTCTCTTTTTCTGACTAAAGCAAATGTTCCAATATCTATAGCACATGGGAATACATTTCCACCATTATAATCAGTGTGTTCTCCAATTAGATTTACTCTCCCAGGCGAAAAAAATTCCTCTTCTGATTCATACCCGAAAATTTCTAAAAACTTTTTCTTCAAATTTTCTATCATATTAGTCTCCTTCTTTGCTTTTATTTGAACTTTTTCTAAAAAATTCTCCTCTATATAGAATTCTATTCTATACAAAGGAGACTTATTGTTTTTTCTATGTTCTATGTTCTTTTTCTATATTTCAATGTATCTATTGCTACTGCTGATATTATGATTAATCCTTTTATTATATATTGCCAATAAGGACTTACTCCTATGTACGATAATCCATAATTTATTAATGTAAAGATTAGTACACCTGTTATTACTCCTTTAATTTTTCCAATTCCTCCACTAAATGAAACTCCTCCAACAACACATGCTGCTATTGCATCTAACTCATATAAGTTTCCTACGTTATTTGTTGCTGATCCTATACGTGCTGCCTCTAGGAATCCTCCTAATGCATATAATACTCCTGCTATAACATATACTAATATAAGTGTTCTTGTAACATTAACTCCAGATACTTTTGCTGCTTCTGGATTTCCTCCTACTGCATATATATTTTTCCCAAATGTTGTCTTATTCCAAACTACCCACATTATTAATGTTGCTATTGTTGCATATACTATTAAATATGATAATCTCATTTGTCCTGATTGAAAAACAGCTCCTTGAACTAATTTTGAATACTCTGGTTTAAATGATGCTACTGGAGATGCTCCTACAGCATCAAAAAGTAATGAATTAAATCCATAAAATATTATCATTGTTCCTAATGTTGTTATGAATGGTGTTACTTGGAGTTTAGCAATAATGAATCCATTGATGAATCCAAATAATGCTCCTATTAAACATACTATGATAATAACCATTACTATTGCAACTTGAGGTGGCATACTTTTTATTATCCCACCAAATGGTAATTTAGATAGCGTAAGTGCTTTACCTGATGCTTGTAAAAATATTGCTGATACTAGTGCTGCAACCCCTACTTGTCTTCCTGCTGACAAATCAGTTCCTTGTGTTAAAATCAATCCTGCAACCCCTAATGCGATTATTACTCTTACTGAAGATTGAGTAAGTATATTCTGAAAATTTATCAAGCTAAAAAATGATGCATCTTTAATCCCTATTATTATTAATAATATTATTAATACTAAATATATTCCACCATTCATTAAAAATTCTTTTGCATTGAATTTCTTTTTTTCTAATTGTTTCTCTGCCATTTCTACCTCCTATAAGTACTTTGCAGTTAATTTTAAAATTTCTTCTTGTGAAGTTTCTTTTGTGTTTACGATTCCAGCAACTCTTCCATTACTCATAACTAATATTCTATCTGTTACTCCCAATAACTCTGGCATTTCTGATGAAATCATCACTACACCTTTATCTTTATTTGCTAGATTTATCATAAGTTGATATATTTCAAATTTTGCTCCTACATCAATTCCTCTTGTAGGTTCATCCATTAATAATATTTCTGGTTCTGTTAATAACCAACGACCTATTATTACTTTTTGTTGGTTCCCTCCTGATAGACTACCTATTTGAGTCTTCTGGGTTGGTGTCTTAACTCTCATACTATCTATAACCCATTTAGTATCTTTTGTAATCTTACTATCATCTAATAACCCTGCAGTCCCTTTGTAACTTTTTATATTTGAAATAATAGAATTGAATTTTATATCCAACATACCAAAAATACCTGTTGTTCGTCTTTCTTCTGTTATCAATGCCAAACCATTTTGAGTTGCTTCTTTTGGACTTCTTATATTTGTTTTCTTACCATGAATGTATATTTCTCCACTTTCTATACTTCTCATTCCAAAAATTGTCTCCACTATTTCTGTTCTTTTTGCTCCTACAAGTCCTGCAATTCCTAATATTTCACCTTTGTGAAGATCAAATGTTACATCTATTATAGAAGGCTGTACTTTTGCTGTTAGATTTTTTACTTCCATAATAACTTCTTTTGGTATATTACTTTTTTCAGGAAATCTACTTGTTAAATCTCTTCCTACCATTAAATTGATGACATGGTCTGTTGACATCCCTTCAACTTTCTCTGTCGCAATCCATTTCCCATCTCTTAATATTGTTATTTCATCACAAAGAGCTGTTATTTCTTCCATTTTATGTGATATGTAGACAACTCCAATTCCTTGATCTTTTAATTTTCTTACTATTTTAAATAAGTGATTTACCTCATTTTCTGTAAGTGATGATGTTGGTTCATCTAGTATTAAAACTTTTGATTTGTATGATACTGCTTTTGCTATTTCTAACATTTGCATTTGAGATACTGATAATTTTTCAACTTTTATTCTTGGATCTATATTTATTTCTAAATCTTCGAATATTTTTTTTGTATCTTTATACATTTTCTCTTCATCTATAAATCCAGCTTTTTTAGGATATCTACCTAACCAAATATTGTCCATTACATTTCTTTGTAATACTTGATTTAACTCCTGATGTACCATTGAAACTCCATATTCTAACGCTTCTTTCGAACTTTTAAAGTTAATTTCTTGTCCATCTAGATAAATTTTACCTGCATCTTTATTATAAATTCCAAACAAACATTTCATCAGTGTAGATTTACCTGCTCCATTCTCTCCCATTAAAGCATGGACACTATGAGGTCTTATTTTTAATTGTACATCATCGAGTGCTTTTACTCCTGGAAACTCTTTTGTAATTCCGATCATTTCCAATGCATATTCGTATTTTTTTGCATTACCTTCCATTTTTCACCTCTTCTTTTAGAGTGTTTTATTTTTTCTTAAAAGATACCACAAACAAATTTTTGATTTTGATTGTGGCATCCATATTATTTACTTCTATTTAAAATCTTTTGCATTATCTTTATCTACACCAACATACGCTACTCTTACTGCTTTATCTACTAATTTCCAAGTTGTTCCTGCGATTGCATCTTTTCCTTGAGCTAAGTTAAATGCCAATTCAAATGTTGCTTTTGCTTGATTTTTAGCATCATTCAATACAGTTCCCATCATTTCTCCAGATTCAATTTTCGCAATTGCTTCTGCTAAGGCATCTACTCCAAATACTGGTAATTTTTTACCTGCACCTTTTAATGATTCTATTGCTCCTAATGCCATTCCATCATTATTCGTGATTACAACTTCAATTTTATCTCTATTTGGTCCTGAAATCCATGCATCCATTTTATCTTTTGCTTGAGCTGTATCCCACATAGCTGTATCTTCTTGTAATTTTTCAGTTTGGATACCTTTATCATTTAATTCTTTAATTGAGTATTTTGTTCTTGCTTCTGCATCAGGATGCCCTGGTTCTCCTTTTAACATAACATATTGGATTTTACCATCTTTGTTTAAATCCCATTCTGGATGTGCTTTCCATTGTTTTTCTATTATGTCTCCTTGAATAATTCCTGATTCTTCTGATTTTGTACCTACATAAAATACTTTATCCCAACTTGCCATTGCTTCAGGTGTTGGCTCTTTATTATAAAATACAACTGGTATATTTGCTGCTTTTGCTTTGTCAATTATTGTTTGTGCTGCTGCTGGATCTACTAAATTTATTGCTAATACTTTTACACCTTTTGAAATCATTACATCAACTTGGTCATTTTGAGTAGATTGGCTGTTTTGTGAATCATTCATTATTAATTCTGCCCCTGCTACTCCACCTAATTTTTCTATTTCTTGTCTTACTAATGCCATGAAGTTATCATCATACTTATAAACTGTAACTCCAATTTTTACTTTTCCCCCAGCTGGTGCTGCTGCCCCTGCTGCTGCTTCTTTTTTCCCTCCACATGAAACTAATGTTCCTAGCACAACTGCTAATAATAATAATTTTTTCATACCTTCACCTCTATATTTTTTTTTTATTACCTTTGATATCCTTAAAATCTGCTTGTAGAATTTTTCTTTCTTTAAAAAGATTTGTTATGACTAATGAAAACGCTCCATAAACGCCAATAGAATCATCTAATTGTGTTGGTTTTACAATTATTGTTTTATTTGCATTATTAATCAACATTTTCTCCATACCCTTATTAAAATTATCAAAAAAAACATTTCTAGAGCTTATAATGTCCCCGCATACAAATATTGAATTAATGTTTAGCACATTTAAGACGTTTCCTAATGCTTTGCCTATTTCATAAGACGCTTCTTTAACAGTAGAATAATAAGGCTCCTTCTTTTCCATTGCTTTTTCATAAATAATTTTGATATTATCATCTTCTTTTTGTTGCTCAATATTATTTACTTCAAAGTGCCAACTTACTTTATCTTTTATAGCTTGATCTGAAAATTCTGCTTCCAAACATCCGTATTTCCCACAGCTACATTTTGTTGTTGAATTTTCTTTTACAACATAATGTCCTATTTCACCAGCACTATATGTGTTTCCTTCAAAAGGTTTACCATCTATTACTATTGATGATCCTATTCCATTACTTATGTAAAGCATGACAAAACTATTTAACTTCTCTGCGCTTCCAAACTCATGCTCAGCTATCGCCATTGCTCTAACATCATTTTCAACTATTATCGGCATCTTATAGAGTTTTTCAAGCAACTCTTTTATGTTTAACTCTCTCCATCTAAAATGTGGCGAAAATAATGAAATACCTTCTTTGTTATCAACAATTCCATGAAGTGCTAATCCTAATCCAACAATTTCATTAATATTATATTTACTTAACATTTTAGAAATTTCTTGAAAAAGTAACTCTACTACTTTGGCTTGAGTTTTATATGTAAAATATTTTTTGTCTGCTTCCAACAACTTTCCATCTAATTGCCCAATAGCTACTTCAATAAATTCCGGACCTAAATTGATACCTATTATTTTTTTATAACCACTATTAATTTTCAGTGTTTTTTTTGGCCTTCCTCCTGTTGATTGAAGTGAATGGCTTTCAACAATTAGATTATACGATATCAACTTTTTTATTATCTTTGATATAGCTGCTGGTGTTAAATTAAAAAAAATTGAAAGATCTGTTCTAGAAATTTTGCTATCTATTCTTATCCTTTCTAGAACTTGATAATCCGTTGAATTTAAATTTTTCATTTTCACCGCCCTATCTACACTCCATTTATACCTCGGTTTTCTTCATTTACAAATTTTTTTATTTTTTTTTGTTCTACTTACTTAACTTTTTTAAATAATTACAAACGCCTTGCTATATCATTGGTTCTCAGAGAAAAAACTTTATTAACTTTTTCAAAAGAAATATAGTTGTATTTTTTATACTCCATTATTTATTTCTATTCTTTATTTACTTCAATTCTCCCCATGTTTTGGCAACGTTCCCGTTAGCTTTCAATCTCACACTATCAAATTTAATTGTATTTTCCATTAAATCATCTATTAGCGTCATGTATTTATCAATTGACTCATCTTTAACCTCAAATATTAATTCATCATGGACTTGAAGTAACATTTTTATATCTGTTTTATCTTTTAATGTTTTATATAATTCAATCATTACTACTTTAAGTATATTTGCAGCAGTTCCTTGAACAACTGTATTAACTGCCATTCTTTCCGCTTGTGCTTGAAGATTTTTATTACTAGAATTTATTCCACTAATATATCTTCTTGTCCCATACAGAGTTTCCACAAATCCATTCAATCTTGCACTTTCTAAAACATCATTTAAAAATGTTCTTACTTTAGGATATTGTTCGAAATATGTATTTATATATATTTTTGCTTCTGCCATAGGTATTTTCAGTTCTTTTGACAATCCAAATGGTGTTTTTCCATACAGAATACTGAAATTTATTACTTTAGCAATACTTCGTTCTTCTCTTGTAACTTCTTCCTCTTCTGTTTTGTAGAATAATCTTCTTGCTGTTAAATCGTGTAAATCTTTATCTTTCGAATAAGCGTGGACTAAATTCTCATCTTTCGATAATTCTGCCAATACTCTCAATTCAATTTGTGAATAATCAAAAGATATAAAACTGTACCCTTCTTTTGATACAAATCCTTTTCTAATCTTCATTCCTTCTTCTGTTTTTGATGGAATATTTTGTAAGTTAGGGTTTGTAGAAGATAATCTCCCTGTTGATGTTCCATTTTGATTAAATGTTGTATGTATTCTACTATTTTCATCTACTAATTTAGGTAATGGCTCCACATATGTTGACAATAATTTTGCATAACTTCTGTATTCTAATAACTTCTCTGCTATGCTTATTTCTCTAAGTGCCAATGCTTCTAATACTTCAACATCAGTTGAATACCCTGTTTTTGTTTTTTTCACTGGTTCTATTTCTAATTTCTCAAACAGAATTTCTGCTAACTGTTTCGGTGATCCTATATTGAATTTTTCTCCAGCTAATAAATATATTTCTTCTTCTAATTTTTTTATCTTTTCTTGTAGCTCGATTTTATATGTTTCAAAATATTTTAGATCTACTTTTATTCCTTCTAATTCCATTTTTGCTAGTACGGGAATCAATTTGTTTTCTATATTTTCATAAACTTTACTAAGATGTTCATTTTTCAATCTTTCATCTAGCACCGTTTCTAATCTCTTTATTAAATAACTTCTTCTAGATAAGAATAGCGCCTTTTCTTCTATTGACACTATTTCCAAATCATTTATATCTCTTTTCTTGAATTGATCTTCAAATTTTTCAAGATTTTCTCCAAACTCAGTAAATATTATATTTTCCAAATCTTGAGAACTTTCCGTTCCTAATACATACCATGCTAGGACAACATCAAAATAATTGACTCCGTTTGGCTCAAGTCCTTTTTTGAAGTAGTCTTTTATATTATATGCAACTACTCTCTTATTTTTTATTTTAGAATATACTTCTTTTATATCACCTTTGTTATTTTCTTCATTGTAGAGTACTACAATATTCGTAGCATTATCACAAATAGAAATTCCAAATTCATTTTCATAAATAGATATTTCTTCTCCCATTTGATCTATTTTTTCATTCATTTTATTTAGATTGATGATCTCATAGGCTATTTCTGTATTTACAGTTTTGTCAGTTTCTCTTGGCAATTTTTGCTCTTGCGTGTTACCAAAAAGACTCATACTTGGCTCTTGTTTCTCAACTTTTATAGTTTCTTTTTTTTCAATTTCTAATACAAATCTTTTGAATTCCATTTCTTTATATAGTGGTAATAAAATATCGTAGTCTTTTTCTTCAAGAATCAATTTGTCATGATCATACTCTACATCAAGATTTCTATGTACCTCTGCAAGATCTCTACTTAAAAAAGCTTTTTCCTTATCTTCTATCAACTTTTCTTTTCTTTTACCTTTAATATCTTCTATATTCTCATACAATGTTTCTAAATCACCGTACTTATTAATCAGTTCAACACCTGTCTTTGGACCTATCCCCTGTACACCTGGTATTCCATCAGATGAATCACCCATTAATCCAAATAAATTAGATACTTGGTTAGGCTTTACACCTAAATATTCAACAACATCATCATCCGTTCTTATATATCTAAATAGTGATTTACCTTCACCTTTACCTAATAATGCGATATTTACATGTCCATCAACCAATTGCATAAGATCTTTATCTCCTGTTACTACATATACCTCTATTCCATCTGCTGCAAATTTTGATGCTAATGTTGCAATTACATCATCTGCTTCATATCCAATCATCTTATATTTAGGGACTCTATATCCATCAAGAACTTCCATTATTTTTGGTAATTGTTGGACTAATTCATCTGGCATACTTTCTCTATGTGCTTTATATGTCTCCAAATCCTCTGATCTTTTCAATTCTGACCTTTTGACATCTAAGCAAGCAACTAGAAAATCTGGATTGAATTCTTTCAATACAGCATTCAATGTATTTATCATTCCATATGTAGCACCCGTTGACATTCCTTTTGAGTTTTTCATCCCCATTAATGCAAAATGATTTCTATATATTATTGCACTTGTATCAAGAATTACAGCTTTTTTCATCTATTTTCTCTCCCTTATATCTAAATATTCTATGTTTTATTTTCTCTAATATTATACCACATTTATTATCTAATTTCTTCTTGACTTTTTTCAAATAAAATAGTAATATTAGATATGTCAATAAACAATAATCTTAAAAAATAAACAAGTGCTTATTAAATTTTAGAAAGGAGTGGTTCTATGTTAACAGAAAGAGAAAAAGAAATACTTAAAGTCATTAAAGAAAATCCTCTAGTGTCACAGGAAGAGATTGCAAAAAAACTTTCAATTACACGTTCATCTATTGCAGTTCATATAAGTAATATAATGAAAAAAGGATATATCATTGGAAAAGGATATTTAATAAATGAGGATCCTTATATTTTATCAATCGGTGGTGCTAATGTTGATATTCAAGGCTATTCATATTCTCCTATAAAGCCGCACGACTCTAATCCTGGTAAAGTTAGCGTTTCTTATGGTGGTGTTGCAAAAAATATTATCGATAATATCGCTCGAATGGGTGTTAGAAGTAAGTTTATAACTATATTAGGTGATGATATGTATGGAGAGCAAATGAAAAACTATTTAATAGATCAGAATATAGATATAAGTGAGTCTCTATTTCCTAAAAATCAATCTACATCTACATATCTATCGGTTTTAGACTCTAATAGGGATATGAGCATTGCAATTGCTTCAATGGACATATTTAAAGTCTTAACTAGAGAACATCTAGAACGAAGATCTAAAAGTTTAGAATATGCGCAAGCCATCGTTACAGATACTAATCTAGAAGCTGATACACTTAAATATATTACTAGCTTTAAAGATAAAACAAGAATTATTCTAGATCCTGTATCAACAAAGAAAGCTATGAAAATCGTTGATTTCATTGGTGATTTTCATACTATAAAACCAAACAAAATTGAAGCTGAAGCACTTTCAGGAATAAAAATTTCAAATGAAAATGATTTAACAAGAATTGGAAATTTCTTTTTAGAAAAAGGAGTAGAGAATATTTTTATTTCTTTAGGAAGTGATGGAGTTTTTTACATGAACAAATCAGAAAAAGGATGTATAAAATCTGAAAAGATATCGCCTAAAAATGTCACAGGTGCAGGAGATGCATTAACGGCAGGGATAGCATACGGTATTATTAATGATTTCAGTTTAAAGGAAACTGCAAAATTTGCTGCAGCTACATCTATTATAACGCTGTTAGATAGAAATTCTGTTAGTAAAAATGTTAGTTTAGAAAATATATACAAAACTATTGAGGAGATGAAGTTATGAAAAATTTGAAAAATTATTTAGAAATTAGTGAAGAAGTGAGTACTGCACTTTTAGAGAATAGAGCGATTGTTGCCTTAGAGTCTACAATAATATCGCACGGAATGCCATATCCACAAAACTATGAAACAGCTATAAAAGTTGAAGAGATTATTAGAGAAAATGGTGCAATTCCTGCAACTATTGCAATTATAAATGGAAAATTGAAAGTTGGATTATCTAATGAAGAAATAGAATTACTTGCTAAAGAGGGTCTTAATGTTACAAAGGTAAGTAGGAGAGATATTCCATATGTTGTTGCAAATAAATTAAATGGTGCTACAACTGTTGCCTCTACAATGATTCTTGCAGAACTTGCAGGTGTTAAAATATTTGCTACAGGTGGAATTGGTGGTGCTCATCGTAATGCAGAAACTACTATGGATATTTCAGCAGATCTTGAAGAACTTGCAAATACTAATGTTGCCGTGATATGTGCAGGTGCTAAGTCAATTTTAGACTTATCTCTAACATTAGAATACCTTGAAACTCACGGGGTTCCTGTGCTAGGTTATAAAACTAAAGAGCTTCCTGCATTTTATACAAGAAAAAGTGGTTTTGAATTAGATTATAATATTCAAAGTGCTGAAGAATTTGCAAATATTTTAAATGCAAAATGGTCATTAGGACTTAATGGTGGAGTTGTCATAGCTAATCCTATTCCAGAAGAGTATTCAATGGATTATGATGTAATAACTGTTGCAATTGAGAATGCTTTGATAGAAGCTGAGGAAAAGAATATAAGAGGAAAACAAGCTACCCCTTTCTTACTAGGTAAGATTAAAGAAATTACAGGCGGGTCAAGTCTTGATGCAAATATTGCACTTGTATTCAATAATGCTAAACTTGCATCTCAAATAGCAATTGAATTATGTAAACTTGGATAAAATTTATTTTATAATTTTAAAAACGGCCTATCATTATAGATAGGCTGTTTGCTTATTAATCAGTTTTCTTGTTAAATTATCCTCAGTAAGTGAGATTCCCACTAATTATTTTCAAATAAAATCAATTGACCCCTAATCTTATCATAAAAACTATCTGGGCAAGAAGAAATAATAACATCTATTTTTTTTGATTTGTCTGAGTATTTAATCCCGTAATCATCTACTGTTTTCTCATAGTTCAAGTATAATTTATTTTGAATCTCATTTAAGATATCTTCATTTTCTAATATTTCACCATAGAGTCTATGTATTTCTCCTTCTAAATCAACAAGAACATATTTTTTGAATTCTATAATTTCATCTTCTTCTGTACCAATTCCAGATTCCAATATCTCATCACAATCAACAATGATTGCTTTTTCTTTACTTTCAGAAATGCTTATCAAAGTCGCTACTTTAACAAAGCTTTCAACGGATTCTCTGTATATTCTTATATCTTCATTTATTCCATGGAAAATACATAAAATATTTTCATTATTGTAATATGCTATTTCTTTTATATTAAATAATTTATTAGTCAAACCAATCAACTCCTTCGACCCCTGTAACATATTTTCTATTATTTGATGTAAAAAATTGTGCTATCCATTCGTAAAATTTACCTGATTTATCTGCTTTTGATGGTGAGAGAACTAATTTTATTGGTTCTTTTCTTCTTTCACGTAAATTATTAAGATCAAATGTAACAATTGGTTTTTTAGGGAGATAAAAAAGATAAGCTACAATTCCATTTATGAATGGTATATTTGCTACAATTGCTTGTTCATAAGGTGCACTTATAAATTTTGAAAATGTTTCCGTATAATAGTATCTTCTTTTAACTGGAACATAACTAAATTCGGGATTTTCTTCCCAGTCAGTCTTCGGCAAATCTTTGGTATTTCTTATATCATCATGATCTGGTATCACAATATATCTTTCTACTTTCATTATATTCATCATCTCTATCTCTAATGATCCATCTATATAGTAATATTCTCCTACAACTAACTCAAATTCAAAATCATTTTTGATTTTTTTTATTTCTTCTACTTGAAATTTGTTAAATTTAATTTCCATGTTTTTCATTTTCAATACTGTATTAGTAGGATCTACAACTTGAGTGAAATTTTCTAACTCACTAAATATACTTCCTCCTGCTTCAGTATTTGATCTACCATTTATATTCCCAGTTAAACTATCTGTGTAACCTATTTTAGCTTTATATAACATATTTTACCTCCCTTGAATTAATACGGATTGAGTTTCATCATTTTCTTACTTCCAAAAAATAGTATTGATATGGGAAGTATAAATTCGAAAATAACTATTAATATTAGCAATAAATATTCATTTGTTGATAAATTTATAAATGAATCAAAACTAATAACTATAATTTTTATCCAAGAATATATAGGTGCTAATAAAATTAGAAATGAAAATAATAGAATTATCTTCTTGTAGCAAAACAAATATATTATATACCCTAAATTTCCTAAAATTATCACTATAGGGAATCCATATATATCCAAAATTTATCCTCTTGAATATAAAAATTTATTTATTGTAATTAGGACAAATGCAAATATAGTATTTACTATAACTACTCCTATTAAACTTAAATTCATGATTTTTGCTATTTTTTCATTGCTTACTCTCTGCACTTTAAAGATAATCTTCCTCCTTATTTAGCCCCTATCTCTTCTCATAATATGCATATGTGAAATCAGTTATGCTTGTAATTGGTCTTCTAATTATATTTTTTATATTTTTATTTATATAATGATTTTCTACAGAAAAATATAGAGGTGAAATTACTGCTTCGTCTATTAATATTCTTTCTGCTTGTGATGCAAATTTATCTCTCTCTAAACTTCCTTGCATTTCTCCTATTCTCTTAACAATATCATTGTACTCTTTCTTTGACCATGAAGTTGTTATTTTCTCTTTTGAATCTTCTTTAAACCATCTATTCAAGTATGTTGTAACATCATCATATTTAGGACTCCATGTGTTTAGTACTATATCATAGTCACCTGCTCTTGTACGCGCAAGTCTATCTTTAAATGACACTACTTCTACTTTAACTTCGATACCTAATTTAACCCTTAGTTCCTCTTGAATAAACTGAATTTCTCTTCTTTCTGGTTCAGAATTCCCCGATAACAACCTTATTGTAAGTTTATTTTTACCTAACTCATTCAATGCTTCATTATATAGTTTTTTACCTTGTTCTACATCATTATCTTTAAAGTACTCAATATCAGGATATTCATTTCTAAACTTACCGTTATATCCAGATATAACATTACTTATAATTGATTTTGCTATTGTTGATCCATCTTTTTTGATTTCATTAACATACTTTGCTCTATCTATTACTAATGAAATTGCTTTTCTTAGTTTTATATTTTTCAGATTATCATTGTACACATTAAAGTCCAAATACCAAATACGTCCATTTATATAAGTATCTAATGTCCCATCTTTTTTATACTCGTTTAATCTGTAATTTTCTACTCTAGACATATCAATTTCACCATTTTTTATCATCGTATCAGTTGCTTTAAAATCTTCTATAACTGTATACTTTATTCGTGGTATCTTTATATTTTTTGCATTCCAGTAATTTTCATTTTTATCCAAAATTATTTCCGTATCACTTAATTTCGTGATTTTATATGGCCCATTAAAAAGAAAACCTTTAATATCAATAGAAAAGTTCTTCCCTGACTCTTTATAGAAGCTTTCTTTTATTGGTGCACTTATAGGTAATGTTAGAATATATTTGAAATACGGAGTTGCTCTTTCAAGGTCAATCTTAAGTGTTTGCTCATCTATTGCATTTACACCTAACTCTACACCTACACCTTTTACATTATAATACTTTTCAGCATTTTTTATAGGAAATAACATTTCTGAGTATTGCGCTGCTACTTTATCATCCAACGCTCTTTTTATCCCAAATACAAAATCATTTGCTGTAATTTTTGTTCCATCGCTCCATTTTGCATTATTTCTTATTTTAAATGTTATACTCTCATTTGTTTCACTAACTATTTCTGCAACTCCACCAGTTATATTACCTTTCTCATCCAATCTTAGTAAACTTTCATAAATTGTAGAGTCTACTTGTAAAGATATCAATTCATTGAATAAATGTGGATCTAGTGATTGAGGTATTAACCCTAAATTATAGATTATTGTTTGCTCTTCAATTTGTTGCTTCTTGTTTGCGTTATACATACTATATGTAAATAAGCCAAATACTCCAAGTATTAATAGTAATATCAGTATTTTTATTTTTTTATTCATTAAAATAAACTCCCTATCCAATCTTTAAGTTTTGATATTGTATCATCTTTCTTTTCCTTTATTGCTTGTTTGGCATCATCTTTAATATTATCTACTTGCTCATTTATATCTTTTTCTATAGAATCTTTTAATTTTGCTAATTCCTTACCATATTTATCCATACTTTTTGTAACAACTTTATCTATATCTTTTGAATATTTAGAAATAAATTCATTTGTAAAATATTTTTCAGCATCTATTTTACCATCTTTCGTATATTCTAATTCTGATATTGTTTGTTTTCTTTTTTCTTTTGTTTTACCTTCTTTATTTTGTTGTATTGCAACAACTTTTGCTTTAGCAAGATTTGATTTTTCTAATTCATCTTTAGCAACTTGAACCATAATTGCTCTCATTTCTTTCTTTAGAACTTCTTCAGGTACTTTTATTGCTATTTCTTGTTGATCATTAGCGCTATCTTTATGGTTCCCAATCACTTCATATTTAATTTCTTTATTCCCATTTGTATTATCTTGTTCTACAGTTTCAGTTTGATTTGCAACACTTTCCACAGGTTGGCTAGTTTGTACCTGTATTTTACGTTCCTCACCACCATCAGTATCATTCCATATGAAAAAAGATGTTCCAAATGTTGATACTAATAACAATATCATTGCATTTGCTCTCCATTTGCCACTTTTTTTATGATCTTCTTCCCATTTCTGAAGTTCCTCTTCTGAAAGTTTCTTTCTTGATTTCTTATCTATTATTATGCAAATAACATAGTAAATTCCATAAGTTATTGTTGCTAATAAAAGTAATATAAATATTTGTAACATGTAATTACCTCCATTTTATAAGTATTTCATTATCTCTTCTGTTTTATTCGTTCTTTCCCATGGTAAATCAATATCTGTTCTTCCAATATGCCCAAATGCTGCTAAATCTTGATATTTAAACTTAGGGCTTCTTAATTCCAAAGAAACTTCTATTCCTCTAGGAGTTAAGTCGAAAACTTTTGATACAATTTCAGCAATTTTTATTTCATTATATTGAGATGTTCCAAATGTATCTACTTTTATAGATGTCGGCTCAATTACTCCAATAGCATATGAAAGTTGTACTTCACATTTTGTAGCAATTCCTGCTGCAACTATATTTTTTGCAACCCATCTTGCTGCGTATGCTGCTGATCTATCAACTTTAGAAGGGTCTTTTCCTGAAAATGCTCCTCCACCATGTCTAAAAAAACCACCATAAGTATCAACTATTATTTTTCTTCCCGTAAGTCCCGCATCTCCATGCGGCCCACCAATTACGAATCTACCTGTAGGGTTAATATGGTATTTTTTTACATCTTCTATGTTTAAGTTGTATTTTTGCAATACTGGTTTTATTACCAATTCTTTTACATCGTTTACTATTTGTTCTTGTGTTACATCTTCATTATGTTGAACTGACAATACTATCGTATCAACATACTCAACATTTTTTCCTTCAGAATCATATGCTAATGTAACTTGAGACTTTGCATCCGGTCTTGCCCACGATAATGTTTTATTTCTTGTTAATATTGTTAACAATCTTATTATTTCTCTAGACAATGTCACTGCTAATGGCATTAATTCTGGTGTTTCATTTACTGCACCACCAAACATTATTCCTTGATCTCCTGCACCTCCAGTGTCAACACCCATTGCAATATCTGGTGATTGAGCATGAATAGTATTCATTACACCACAGTCAGGGTCAAATCCCATTCCTTGTTTGTATCCTATTTCTTCTATCTTTTCTCTAACTATTTTCTGTATGTCAATATATGTTTCTGTTGTTATTTCTCCACCTACTATTACTAGTCCTGTTGTTGCAAATGTTTCACATGCTACTCTAGATTTAGAATCTTTTTCTAAGCATGCATCTAAAACTGAATCTGATATTTGATCACATATTTTGTCTGGATGTCCCGGTGAAACAAATTCAGATGTAAAAAATACATTTTTTTTCATTTTATCTTTCCTCCTTATTTTATTAAAGCATAAATTATCTTATAAAATAAAAAAACTCTTCCACGTTTTGCGTTGAAAAGAGATGATTAACTTCTTATCTTCGCATTATATGCACAGGATTTAGCACCTTTTGTTCTGTATTGCTACAGTTACACGGTTGCTGGATGATTAACGGGCCTGTCCCTACCATCACTCTTGATAAGTTTCATATTCTATTGTAACGTTATTGTATATCTTTTGCTTATTTAAGTCAATTGTTATTTCTAACCATTTACAATATATATTGAATTTTATAAAATATATAACTTTTAATAATTAATTATTTTTGAAAAACGTGTTATTATGATTTTAGTAAATAACTACTAATTAGTATTATTATGCCTTTATATAATAATATTCTATATTGTGTTATATCAAAATAATCTATGTAACATCACTTTAAAAAGCACTTTAAAGATATAAGATCATAGCATTATTTAAGATATTAATTCTATTTATAACTAATTAGAGGTATTTAACTCAATATTTAAACAAATGGAGGGATTTTTATGAGAAAGATTTTAAAAGTATTACCAAAACATATGGCTTTATTACTTATATTTTTAACTATAGGTATCAGCTCTTTTGCTGAGGGAGAAGCAGTTAAGTTAGACACTGGAAACACTGCTTGGGTTATTGTTGCTGGAGCAATGGTATTCTTTATGACACCAGGGTTAGCATTCTTTTACGGAGGAATGGCAAGAAGATCAAGTGTATTACACACTATGATGAAAAGTTTTTTAGCAATTGGAATAGGTGCAATCGTGTGGATTGTAATTGGATACACAATCACATTTGGACCTAACGGAAATGCATTTTTAGGTTCTATGAAATTTCTAGGCCTTTCAGGAATGACACCAGATTTACTTGAACCAACTGGTATTCCTACTCTTATCTTTGTATTTTTTCAAGGAGCATTTGCCGTTATAGCAGTTGCGCTTATAAGTGGTGCAATAATTGAAAGAACAAAATTTGCTTCTTACTTAGTATTTATTATTTTATGGCTTATATTAGTTTATTCTGTAACAGCTCATTGGGCTTGGTCATCAGATGGATGGTTATTTAAAATGGGTGTTCTTGATTTAGCAGGTGGAACAGTAATTCATATAAGTGCTGGAGTATCAGCAGTTGTTGCTGCTCTTATCATTGGACCTAGATCTAAAAAAGAAAATGGTCCACATAATATTCCTTACGTTTTATTAGGAACAGGAATTTTATGGTTTGGTTGGTTTGGATTCAATGCAGGTTCTGTATTAGCTGCTAATGGTGTCGCAGCACTTGCTGTAATGACAACATTTGGTGCTAGTGCAACCGGATTTGTTACTTGGTTAATTTGGGATGCAATCAAAGGAAAAAAACCTAGTGTTGTTGGAGCTGCTATTGGTGCAGTTATTGGACTAGTTGCAATTACTCCAGCTGCAAGTTTTGTCACTCCAATAGTATCTTTATTTATTGGATTTGCTTCTGTAACAACAAGTTATTGGATTTTACTTTCAAAAGAAAAATTACCATTTGATGATGTATTAGATGTATTTGCTTGTCATGGTATTGGTGGAATAGTAGGTGCTCTTTTAACTGGTGTTTTCGCATTTACAACAGGTTCAGGAAATCCTTCAATGATAAAACAAGTCGGTATACAATTTGTTGGTATATTTTCAATCATTATATATGCATCAATTATGACTGCTATTATACTTTATGCAGTAAAAGCAATCTTCGGATTAAGAATAGATCAAGTTGGTGATGAGAACTTCAATTATAGTATTGATGAAATCATTCATGGTGAGTTAGGTTATGGAGAATTCACTAAGATCAAAAAAGCTGAAGAAGATGCTAACTTATAATTTTAAAAATTTTACACTATATATAAAGGCGTCTCACTTGAGACGCCTTTTATTATATTATAGGGGTTGATGAATAAATTATTTCTGAATTCCAGGATATGCCCATATTCCAGAAGCTCTTCCTAAATCTCTGAATATTACTAATCTTTCTTTCGCTGTTACAGCCATTGCTTCTTCAATTGATTTGTAATCTAAATAAACAAAATTCTCTACCGTTGTTTCCATTCCTGCATTTGATATTGCTTCTTCAAATATTGTTTTCGCTCTTCTTATATGACTTGCACTTGTTATTAAAATTATATTTTTAGCATTGTTTACTTTTAAGATTTCCACTGAATTTAATGCATTGTCTACTGTATCTTTTGATTTGTCTTCCGGAATGATTCTATTCGCATCTATCCCTTTCTCAATTAGCCATTTTTTCATTAGATATGATTCTGTTACTCCTGATTTTTGTACTCCACCCGATACAATAATCTTCGCATCAGGATTTGCAATTGCTGCTAAATATGTTTGATCTAATCTCTTTATTAATGTTTCATGCATTGTTCCATCAGAATTTAGAGCATACCCTAGTGTTACTATAAAGTCTTTTTCTTTTGGTGATTCAACATAGTTCAATACTAAACTTGTATTTCTTTCTGCATTTTCAAATTTTTTCAAATATGCTTCTATTTTATTTGGAAATTTCTCTTTTAAGGCTTTTATTGTTTGATCATACATTTCTGTTTTATCTGAAACTTTGGCATACATTGCTTTTAGTATTCTTGCTTCAAAATTATTCTTGTCCAGTTTCACAATTCCATCATATGTTGCAATTGCTTCATCAATTTTACCTTGAATTATTTGAGTCGACGCAATAGAGAATCTCAAATCTAATCTTTGTGGATCTAACGCACTAGCTTTCTTAAATGCTTCCTCTACTACATCATACTTACCTTTAAGAGTGATTCCTTTAAAAAATTCATTTTCAACTTTTTTAAGATCTCCTCCATTCCAATAATAATAAATTCCGGTTTGAACTAATTCATTAATTTCTCTTTGCTTATCAAATTTCGTTTGTTCAGCAAGAGTGAATACAGACATTACTATTAAAAGTAATGAAATTAGCATTTTTTTCATGATAGTACCTCCTATGTTTTATTCAATTCGATTATACATCGATTTTTTTGAATTATCAAGTGCATTAATGAATTTATTTTTTTAATTTTAGAGCAATAAAAAAGAATCTCCATTATTAGAGATTCATTTTTATATTAATTTAATGAATTTTGTTCGATAGTTTTTATTACTTTTTTAGTATATAAATATGTAAATAGTGCTGCTGACCATGTTGCTATAAATATTGCCCACCAAATCCCAATTTCTCTCATATTTAATAACTGGCCTAATATAAATATTAATATCATTGGTGCGATGAACTGTCTATACGCCCCGACATACATACCTAAATTAGGTTTTTTTAATCCTTGTAACACAGCAATAGATACCGATATTAGAACATATGCAAAGTATACCCATGCATCAATATACAAGTATTTCAGACCTTCTCTCATTACATCTGCATCTTTTGTGAATATTAAGAATAATTGTTTCCCAAATATGATAGAAAAGATCGTACCCAACAATGTTATTACAAGTCCATATTGAAGTATTTTATTATAAATTTGTTTTACTCTTTGTATATTCCCTGCACCATAATTTCGCCCTACTAAAGTCATTGCTGCAACACTAAATCCTAATGTTGGTAACAATGCTAATTGTTCTATTCTCATTGCTGGTCCGTATCCTGCTAAAACATCTGAATTTCCTAATCTTTTGATTGCATTCATAATTACAAACATACCCATAACCATTGTAGCCATATTTAAGCTTGCTGGAATTCCTTGTCTAAGAATCTCTCTTATATTTTCAGATTTCATCTTGTAGTCTGATTTTTTAAGATTTTTTACTAAATCTATTTTATTTACTTTTATATATAGATATACGAATGTTATCATTTGTGATATTACTGTTGCTATTGCAACACCAGCTGTTCCAAAATTAGGAAGGATTCCTCCAACACCTAAAAATAATGGATCTAGTATGATATTTATAACAACCGTTATTAAAAGTATCTTTGTGAATGATATTGTGTCACCTTGTGACTGTAAAATTGAATTATATACTCCAGTTACTATAAAGAATACTATTCCCATTGTGAGTACATTCATATATTGAAGTGTTCCTGCATAAAAGTCTTCTGTACTTACTATCTTAACTAAAAACGGCATTACTAAAAATGCTACTATTGTTAAAAATAGAGAGAATAGAAATGCAAATACTATTCCATTACCTGCATATTCTTTTGCTTTTTTTTCATCCCCACTCCCAAGTGATGTTGATATTAGTACGTTAACACCTGTTCCAATACCACTTCCTAATGCTAAAAATATAAAGAATAGAGGAAACGAAGCAGTTAATGCGCCTAGTCCATTCTTCCCTAATATATTTCCTGCAAAATATGTATCTGTGAAATTAAACATTGAGTTAAAAAACATCCCTAGACTTGCTGGGATTGAAATATTCTTTATTAATTTACTTATTGGATCATTTAGAAAATCCATTTCTTTTGGTTTTAGAAACCTTAGTAATTTTTCCATATATTGTTGCTCCATATCTCTATTTTATTTACATAAATAAAAATTATTCAGCTGTAAATTTAAGTGTTATTTCTTTATCTCCTAAATTAAGTTGCTTTAATTCTACTTCTGCATTCTTAAAAATTCTTTTTGATGCTTTTGTGCTATCCTTTTCAGCATGTTTATCTGATAAATATACTACTTTTTTAATTCCAGATTGAACAATTGCTTTCGCGCATTCATTGCAAGGAAATAATGAAACATAAATAGTACAACCTTTTAGTGATTTTATACTATTTAATATTGCATTTAACTCTGCATGAACAACATACGGATATTTTGTATCTAAGTACTCTCCAGTTTTATCCCAAGACAAATCATCGTCTGAACTACCCATCGGAAAACCATTATATCCTATTCCAATTATTTTTTTATCTTCATCTACAATGCATGCTCCAACTTGTGTTGATGGATCTTTGCTTCTAAGTGCTGACAAAAATGCAATTCCCATAAAATATTCGTCCCATGATAAGTAATCTATTCGTTTTTCCATATGATTCACCTCTTTTTTATTCTTGTATAATACTCTCAACTTCGCCATCTATGAATCTTGTCTGTATTATATCACCCTTTTGTAATCCTTTTCCGCTTCTTACTACTTTTCCATTCTTTCTTGTTAATGTGTATCCTTGTTTCAATATTTCATCAATTGAATACTTAGAAATTATTGCTTTTTTATATTCAATACCACGCTTTTCTGATAATATAGATTCAGTTATCATTTTACTTAACAAGCTTTCTTTTACTTCTAATTGATTTTTCTTAAGTGCTATGTTCTCTTGTAAATCTAATCTATTAAATCTTGCTTTTACTATTTCAAATTTTTCAGAAAATTTCTCTACTTTATATTTAAGTTCTTTATTTAATTGTGCTTCTTTATGTATAAGCTCCATCTTTTTATCAGTAATCTTTGTCATAAAGTTTCTTAGATAGTAACTTTCCTTTTGTCTTTCTATATCTTTTTTCATAATATTAAGTTTGTTTTGCAAAAACTTATTTAATGTGTTTTTCCTACTGTCTAACTCAGCTATTAAATCTGATTTCAATGGAATTAATATCTCTGCTGCTTGAGTTGGTGTCGCTGCTCTTCTATCTGCAACTAAATCTGATATCAAATTATCAATTTCATGACCTACAGCTGATATAATTGGCAATTCTGACCTATATATTGCCTCTATTACAGGCTCTTCATTAAAGGCCCATAAATCTTCAATACTTCCTCCACCTCGACCTACAATCAACAAGTCCAGATCTAATTCTCCATTTGCATTCACTTTATTGAAATAATCAATTGCATGTTCTATTTCTTTTGCTGACCCAACTCCTTGTACTTTTGTTGGATATAAATATATATTAACATTTTTATATCTTTTATGAGTTGTATTTATAATATCTCTTATCGCTGCTCCTGTTTCTGCTGTAACAGCGCCAATATTAATAGGTATTCTAGGAAATTCTTTTTTTATACTACTATCAAAGTATCCTTTTTCTAGATATTTTTTCTTTGTTTCTTCTAATTTTTCGTAAAGTGATCCCAATTTATTGGCCTTCTCTAATGAATCTGCAATTATCTGATATGATCCAGTTTGTTCGTATAGTGAAGCATTTCCAACAATTTTTACTTGATCTCCTTCTTTTAAGTCAGAAGGGACTCCTTTATATAAGTATTTGAAAATAGCACATTTTACAGTAGATTTGTCATCTTTTAATGTAAAGTAAAGATGTCCTGATTTGTAATATGTGACATTCGATAATTCTCCTTGTATATGAAGGTTTTTAAATGTCATTGTTCCTTCTAAAAATTGTTTTACTGCTTTATTTATCTCACTTACTGTAAATATAGTTGCACTCATAGTTGAACCCCTTTATCCTAATTTCTCCTCATAAACATCTTTATTAAACCCAACAATAACCGTCGATTCTTGAACTAATAGAGGTCTTTTTAGTAGCATCCCATTTGATGCTAGTAATTCTAATTTTTGTTGTAAATCCATCTCTTTAAGCTTATCCTTTAGATTAAGCTCTCTATAGACTAACCCTGATGTATTAAATAATTTCTGTACATCTAATTTACTTTTTTTATAGATCTCTTCTACTTCTTTATATGTCAAATTCGAATCCACAATATGCTTTTTACTATATGGAATCCCCTTTTCATCTAACCATTTCATTGCTTTTTTACATGTGTTACATGTTGGATAATAATATACCTTCATTGCCATAACCCCTATCATTGATCGTATTTTCTTTATTGTTATAATTCTAACATTAATTTTTTCAATTGTGCCATTTTATCTCTTTTTCTTATTGCTTCTTCAAAATTAAGCTCTTCAGCTAATTTTTTTATTTCTTTTTCCAATAATTTTATTTCTTTTTCTATATCTTTTACACTGTTATACTCATTTCTAATATTATTGACATCATCTTCTACAATGATTTCATAATTGACAAGCGATTCTGAAATTTCACTAATAATATTCCTAGGATCTATATTGTTTATTCTATTGTACTCTACTTGCACTTCTCTACGTCTATCAACTTCATCCATTGCAACTTTCATTGAATCAGTTACTTTATCAGCATAAAGAATAACTTTTCCTTCAATATTTCTTGCTGCTCTACCCATCGTTTGTATAAGGGATCTTCTAGATCTCAAATACCCTTCTTTATCCGCTTCTAGTATTGCAACTAAAGACACTTCTGGTATATCGAGTCCTTCTCTTAGTAAGTTTATTCCTACTAAAACATCAAATTCACCTTTTCGTAGACCTCTTATTATTTCTATTCTTTCTAGTGTATCTATATCAGAATGCATATATTTTACTTTGATTCCATATTCTAAATAATAATCCGTCAATTCTTCAGCCATTTTTTTCGTAAGTGTTGTAACTAATACTCTTTGGCCTTTTACTGTTCTCATTTTGATTTCATCCATTAAATCATCTATTTGATTTTTTGAAGGTTTTATTGTTATTTCAGGCTCAATTATTCCTGTTGGTCTCACTAGTTGTTCAATTACTTCACTCTTGGATTGATTTAACTCATAATCACCTGGTGTTGCTGAAATATAAACTACTTGTGGCACTTTTAAAAAGAATTCATCAAATTGTAGTGGTCTATTATCAAATGCAGATGGTAATCTAAATCCATTTTCTATTAATGATGACTTCCTAGCTCTATCTCCTTTGTACATTCCATTTATTTGTGGAACAGATATGTGAGACTCATCTAGAAAAACTACTAAATCATCTGGAAAATAATCTATTAAAGTATCTGGTGCTTCTCCTTCATTTTTACCTGTTAAATATCTAGAATAATTCTCTACACCCTTACAATAACCTATTTCTGCAATCATTTCTAAATCATATTCTGTTCTTTGTTTTATTCTTTGAGCCTCTAGTAACATGTGTTTCTTCTCAAAATAAGTTATTCTTTCTTTCAGCTCATCTTTTATACTATTAAACATAACTTCAGAATCTTCCGTAGATAAATAATGTGTTGCTGGCATTATTGTAATTCTTTTAATTTCTCTTATTTTCTGACCTGTAAGCGTATTAATTTCCGATATATCTTCCAAATCATCACCAAAAAATTCAAATCTGTACCCTGTATCTTGATATGAAGGATGTAAATCTATAACATCCCCTTTAACTCTAAACTTTCCACGCTCAAATGCTATATCATTTCTCTCATATCTCAACGAAATTAATCTATGTATCAATTCATTTCTGTCAAATCCAGTTTCAAGATCTATTGGTATAGAACGTTTCTTATATGCTTCTGGAGATCCCAATCCATATATTGCAGAAACTGATGCAACAATTATTACATCTCGTCGGTTAAGTAGAGCCGCTGTAGCCGCATGTCTCAATTTATCAATTTCATCATTTATTGATGAATCTTTCTCAATATATGTATCAGTAACTGCTACATAAGCTTCAGGTTGATAATAATCATAGTACGAAACAAAATATTCTACAGCATTTTCAGGAAAGAACTGTTTATATTCATTATACAGTTGTGCCGCTAATGTTTTATTTGGCGCCATTATTAGTGCAGGTCTATTTAATTTTTCTATTACATTTGCAACAGTAAAAGTCTTTCCAGATCCCGTAACACCTAATAATATTTGATCTGAAATCCCATTCTCTATATTATCCACTATTTTTTCAATGGCTGCTGGTTGATCCCCTGTTGGCTGAAATTTTGATACTATTTTGAAATCCATCTATATCATCCTTTATTATTTTTAAGTACCCTTCTATTTTATCACAAATACTTGTTTTTTAAAAATATATTTTATTTAGTACAATTTGACTTTTCTTCTTACAACAAGTATACTTTTCATTACATACTACGGAGGTGATCACTATTTTTAATTTAGACATAACTACACTAATCCTTTTTGCATTTTTATTATTCTCTGCAGGATTTGTAGATGCAATTGGTGGCGGTGGTGGACTGCTCTCAGTTCCAGGATACTTATTAACCGGTCTTCCAATACACACAGTTTTTGGAACAAATAAATTTGCTGCATCAGTCGGTACTGGTGTTAGTTTTTTACAATTTTTGAAGCACAACAAGATGCATTTAGGACTTCTTAAATATTTAGCACCTATGTCATTTTTAGGCGCTATTTTAGGCGTTACTACTTTGCAATTTGTAAATCCAAGTTTTTTGAAAATTATAATTCCATTTCTTATTTTAGTTGTGGGTTCATATACATTATTTAATAAATCATTAGGAAACGAGAGTAATTACAAACATCCGAAAAGAAATGTCTTAATAAAAGGGATGTTTTTTACACTTGCAATTGGATTTTATGATGGATTTTTCGGACCTGGAACAGGAAGTTTCTTCATATTGATGTTAATTAAACTATTTGATGTTGATTTTGTTGAAGCTGCAGGAAATACAAAAATGCTTAATCTAATTTCTAATATAACATCTTTAATTATATTCCTTTTTAGAGGTCAAGTATTTTTACCACTTGCAATACTTGGAAGTGTCTTTAACTTAGCAGGAGCATTTCTTGGAAGTCACTTTGCAATAAAAAAGGGCACTGCATTTATTAAGCCAGTTTTCATTTCAATTTCTTTCATTGTCGCATTTAAGATGCTATACGAACAGTTTTTAGTGAAATAAAAAAGAAGGGATTCATAAATCCCTTCTTTTTATTACTATAATCTTTCCTTTACTAATGCTTTCAAATATCTATATTCATTATGCCACTTGCCATCATAATATGTGCTTTTATCTACTCTTGCAAACTTTTCAAATCCCATTTTATTATAGAATCTTTGTCCTTTTTTATCAAAATCAAATATTCCAGCCTCTATGTATTTAAAGCTAATTTCATTTAATAAGTTTTCAAACATCTTAAATGTTGTTTCCAATATTGCTGTTTTTAAATACTTCTCTTTAAATCCAACAAATATGAATGCTGTATCTTTTTTATTTGATTTTAAAAATTTATAATCTTTCTCCCATGATAGAAATCCTATCATTTCTTCATCATTGTAAACTACATAAAGTTTTTTACTTCTATTTTGATCATAGCTTTCTTTTATTTCTTTTGCTCTAGTTTCTTTCAAAATTCCGGCTGATTGGTTTGCTATTAAATTATTTAAATTTTCATTTTGTACATCTTCTACAAAGATATACTCCTCTAATTTCGATACTTTCTCTATTTTTAACATAATACCACTACCAAATTACAAATATAAACAAATAGTTTCATTTATTAGTTATTTCAAATATGGCCCTTCCATTAATTTTGATGTAATTCCTTTAGGATTTTCTAATAGTGAACTATAACTGAAAAATATGCTCCCCTTTACTTCTGGAAATATTCGATTAAATTCTACTTGAGAAACCAATTCATTATCATCTTGCCATTCTTTTACTTTATATGCTGCTTGTCCAATATATAAATCTGTTTTTGTTTTCTTTGCTTCATCACTCCACCATTCAACTAATGTATCATAATCTGCAAGGCTGAATCCTTGATTCCAATATATTTGTGGTGCAACGTAATCTACCCAACCTTCGTCCATCCAATGAACTATATCCGCATACAAATCATCATAATTTTGGACTCCTGCTTTTGTTGCAGAACCATTAACTGGATCAGTGCTTTTATTTCTCCATACTCCAAATGGGCTTATTCCAAATTGTACATTTGGTTTTGCTTTCTTTATTTCAGTAGATAATTTTTCTATAAGTCTATTAACATTATCACGTCTCCAATCTCCAACATTATAGAACTTTTTCCCATACTGCGAATATGTTGACTGATCTGGATATTCTTGATCTTTAACTTTATATGGATAGAAATAGTCATCCATATGTACTCCATCAATGTCATAATTATTAACTACTTCCATAATTTCATCAACTACATAGTCATCAACACCTGGTTCACCCGGATTCAAATATAATTTACCTCCATATTTAATCATCCACTTAGGTTTTGAAAATGCTATATTATCTTTTGATAACTTTGTCGTATCTGTTGTTATCCCTACTCTATATGGATTAAACCACGCATGGAATTCAATTCCTCTTTTATGTGCTTCATCAACCATAAATTTAAGTGGATCATATCCAGGATCTTTACCTTGTGTTCCTGTCAAGTAAGCCGACCAAGGCGCATATTTAGAAGGATAAAATGAATCTGCAGCTGGTTTTATTTGAACTACAACAGCATTCATATTCCATTTTTTTACATTTTCTAATATTTCTATAAATTCTTGTTTTTGTTCTGATATACTAAGCCCTTTTTCTGATGGCCAGTCAATATTTCCAACACTTGCAACCCATACTGCACGAAATTCTTTTCTTTCAATACTATTAACACTATTAACAACTTCTACTTTCTTATTTTCTTTCTTATTTTCTTTAGCTTCTATAAAACTTGTAAAAATCATTGTAAATAGTATTACTAGAACTAATTTCAACTTCATATTTCACCTCTAATACTCTTATATTTTATTTTTTATAATTCCTATTCCATCACCGAATGGAAGTAGTACAAAATTCTTATTTTCATTTAACTCTTCAATAAACACTTTTAACCTAGTAACTATTGTTTTATATCTCTTTGGAATATCTTCGCTTTCAAGTGTAACCATCCCACGAAATAATAGATTATCAATAAACATTATACCATTTTCTGACAAAATAGGAAATAACAATTTAAAAAAGTTCCTATACTGACCTTTTGCTGCATCCATAAATATAAAATCATATTTTTTGTTAAGATCATATAATTTTGGTATCTCTTCTAATGCATCACCTAATATAAGACTATTTTTACTATTAAGTAAGTCCATTTCTTTAAAATTATTAACTGCTTCCGAATATCTGTTTTCATCAATTTCTATCGACGTGAAGTTCCCTTTGTTTTCTGCTGCTACTTGTGCCAAAAAAATACCTGAATACCCTGTTGCTGTACCAATTTCTAATATATTAGAAGATTTCTCACTTCTAGCTATGAATAACATATATTTTAGAACATCTCTCGTTATTATAGGTACTTTATTCAATATTGCTTCATTTTCTATAGCTAATATTCGCTCATCCTCTATTTCAAACAAGTTTTGTGCAAATTTTGTTGCTAATTCAAAATTTTCTATCATTAGTTTATAACACCTCACTCTTTTATACATCTTTTTATTATCTTATTATTTTATTATAAGTTCTCGCCTAGTCTAAATATTGGTAGCATGACAGACAGAACTATTACACCTATTATCATCGCTATGAATATTATTGATATCGGCTCTAATAATTTCAAAAACAGTCGTACATTTCCACTAACTCTTTCGTAATAAATATTCTTTAATTGCTCGAAACAGTATGGTAAGTTACCTGTCTTTTCTGCTATTCTTAAATAACTTCTATATTCTATATCAAATATTTCAGATTCCTTGAATGCTTTCTCTATACTATTTCCTTTTTCTATTTTTGAAATGATTTTATTGATTTCTTCTTTTATATAATTATTTCTTGTTTTACACACTATTTTCAAAGATTTTATAAAATCTACATTTGAAATTGTAAGTGTGTATAGCTCTTGCGAAAACTTTAATAAAAATATTTTTTTGTTAATTTTACCAAATATCGGTAGTTTGAAAATATATTTATCAAAATTGATAACCTTTTTCTTTTTCATTATATAAAAAGATGAAACTATTATTATCAATATAACCCCAATATGGATAGAATATTTATCTGTAATCTCACTCATTTTAATAGTCATTCTTGTTAATTTTGGAAGTTCTTGGTTCATGTCTTTATACACTTCCACAAATTTTGGAACTACTACTTTTAATAATATAAATACTATTATTATTGATGTTACTATAACTGTAACAGGATAAATAGTAAGGCTTATAACTTCTTTTCGTACATTTGCCTCAAACTCATATTTTTCATAAAGAGTCTTAAATATTAGTGGCAATTCTCCTGTTTCTTCACCTATTTTGATTAAATTTAGAAAATCTTCATCAGTGCTGATCAGTGAAAATGATTTTTCAAGTTTCTCACCTTTTTTTACAGCGCTTTTTACTCTCTTTATCCTTTTTAAAAATTCTTTATTGAAACTGTATTCAATGATTTCCAGTGCTTCTATCAAATTAATATTTGCATATAATAAATGATAGAGATTTCTTACGAATTCTCTAATTTCTTTTTTTGCCATTTCGTCCCCCCCAGTTTGAAATACAA
>JAGOYM010000076.1 GCA_018059165.1 Leptotrichiaceae bacterium
AATTTACAAGAAATAGCAGATAAATATATTTAACAAAAAAGGGATAATTCTATTGAATTATCCCTTTTGATATATGTAATGCTAATGTGATATGAAGTTTGATTTGGGAATAATTCTTTGATTACCACTTCCAATAAATGTTAAGTTAGGATCATATAATTCTTTTATGAACTTCCCTTCAACCAATGTATCAATATATTCTAAACATTTTGACCGAGAAGTACATTCTTTTATTTCTTCTAATGTGTATCCAGTATAGAGCCAGATATTCTTATTAGTATGTTCTTTTAAATATTTCAATATAAAATACAAATCTTCTGGATTGTATAGAGGATCACCTCCACTAATTGTGATTCCATCGAGAAGATCATTACTATTGATTTCATTTACAATAGATAGAAGAACTTCATCATTAACCAAATCACCTGTTAGAGGATTCCAAGATTTCATATTATGGCAACCGTCACATTGATGACTGCATCCAGAAAAGTAAATAGAGTACCTAAGTCCAGGTCCATCGACTATAGTTTCACTAAATGTATGTAAAATTCGTAATGAAATATTTTTATTGAGTAAATTATTATATACCATGAAATTCTCCTTTTAAGCTGTTTGAGGATACTTATTAAATAGAGTGCTTCACTCTATCTTTTTCTTCTGCTTTTTTTGCTGAGTTCCAACTATCCAAATCACCTGTTAAATAACCTGTAATTCTTCGTATTCTTGAAATGTTTTCGCTACCACAAATCGGACAATCATCATTTATGATTGACTCAAATCCACAATCTTTACATCTGTCAACAGGATGATTGATAGAGCCATATCCAACATTCTGTTTTTTCATTTCGTTAACAATCTTTAATATTACGCTTACATTTTTCTTTGCTTCGCCATCAAGTTCAACATATGTAATATGCCCACCTGGAGTTATTTTATGAAATGGCGCTTCAAGTTTTATTTTTTCAAACATACTAATTTTATTTCTAACATCAATATGAAATGAGTTTGTGTAGTAATCTCTATCTGTAACATTTTCAATTATTCCATATTTATTCTGATCAATCTTAGCAAAACGTCCAGCTAAACTTTCAGCAGGAGTCGCGAGAATAGAAAAATTAAGATGATACTTATCTTTCAAATTAGAAACAACATTGTTCATCAGTTGAATGCTGTCATATAATGTTTGATAAGCTAGTTTGTTGACACTATGATCATAACCAAATAATGCATACATTGCATTCGATCCACCGACAAAACCAATCCCTAATGTGCCAGAATTCAATGCATCACCAACTTCATCAGTAGAAGCAAGTGATCCCAAGCCTTTCCATAAATTATTTGTAGACATAAATGGAAATTGCATTGCATATGCAGTTTTTTGAAAATTATATCTTTCTAATAATTGCTCTCCAACTAAATTAGTTTTCTCAATTAACATATTTTGGAATGTTGCAACTAACTTATCAATAGTTTCAGTAGAATTAATATCAAATTTCCCTTGAAGTTCTGAGGTAACATGTTGTTTAGCAATAATTGCTAACTGTGGGAGATTGATACTTGTGAATGACAAGTTACCTCTTCCAAGACTTGTTTTATCACCATTAATATTCTCAAAAACACGCGTTCTACAGCCCATAGTTGCAACTTCATATTTATATCTGTTTCCATCGTTGATATCCCAAAGCTCGTGATGATTAAATGGTGAATCGAGGAATACAAAATTAGGAAATAAACGTTTACTGCTAGTCTCACAAGCCAGTAGCAAAAGGTCAAAGTTACGATTATCAAATTTAATTTCACCATTCATAGCACTTTGAAAGTTATTCATAGCATTTGTATAATCAGTCTCTGAAAAATTAAGTCCCTCTTTTACTTTAAATATTTGGATTGGAAAAATAGGTGTTTCATTCTTTCCTAGTCCTTCAGAAGTGACTTTGAGAAGTTCTCTAATAACCATTCTTCCTTCTTCAGATGTATCTGTCCCGTAGTTTATTGATGAAAATACAACTTGATTTCCACCACGTGAATGCATTGTATTAAGATTGTGAATAAATCCCTCGAGTGCTTGATGTGTCTCTAATTGTGTATCTTCATAAGCGATTTTCAAAAGATGCTCAATCGTATCATTTTCTATTTTTAAAAATGAAGAAAGATTATTTATCGTTTCATTTGTTTCAATGATGCTATTAATATTAGTATTTACATATGATTTTATATCATTGTTAGCAGATTTAGCGTAGTCTTTTGAAAGATAACTAAGCAATCTGTATCTAAAATGTCTTCTAAATGATTTTAAGACACCTTTTGCCATGTAGAAATCAAACGCAGGTATTGATTGCCCACCGTGTTGTTCATTTTGATTTGTTTGAAAAATTATAGTTGCTAGTGTTGCATAAGTTGATATACTCTTAGGTTCTCTTATAAATCCATGTTTTGTAGTAAATCCATTTTCAAAAAGATCTTCTAGATCATACTGTAAACATGTTGTAGTCTTACTGGGATAGAAATCTAGATCATGAATATGTATTTCTCCATTTTGATGGGCTTGTTTGAATTTTGGTGAGATTAAGTATTCTAGAGCATAAAGTTTTGTCATCTCACTTGCACATTTCATCATCTGACCTGCTGGTGTAAATGCAGACATATTAGCATTTTCATTATTAATATCATTTCTTTCAATATTTATTATACTTTCCATAATTTGCTTAAAATTCTTCTCTGATAACATAGCTCCTCCACAACATCTTGTATTATTTACTAAAGTATACCACAACATTTTGTATAAAACAAGAATAAAATTACATTTGAAGAATTAGAAGAGGATTCGTGCAAGAGTCTGTAGAAATCATGATTGACATATCTCTATGAAACATATATAATAATAAATATAAAAATATATTTGATAAATAATTTTTAGAATACAAGCCATATAAGCCTGTAATAAGGTCAGGTGTTTCTACGACTAACCGTAAATTAGTCTCTATGGGTGATAGGTTGTTTTTAACTTACACTCATTTTTGTGTAAGTTTTTTTATTATCAAAAAGCATTTAATGAAAGGAAGTTATATGAAGGAAAAAGTGATAATTATTGATTTTGGGTCGCAATACAGCCAACTTATAGCAAGACGTATAAGAGAGATGGAAGTTTATTGTGAAATAACACATGAAATAGATGTGGATGCAATAAAATCTGGTAGAGAGAAAGTAAAAGGGATCATATTTTCTGGAGGACCAGCTTCTGTTTATGAAGAAGGAGCACCGACAGTTAATAAAGAGGTATTCGAACTAGGACTACCAATACTTGGGATATGTTACGGAATGCAACTTATAACACATCTAAATGGTGGTAAAGTTGAAAAAGCAGAATCAAGAGAGTTTGGTAAAGCGATATTAGAAGTTCTAGAACCACAAAATGATTTATTAGTTAACGTAAAAGAAAAATCACAAGTATGGATGAGTCACGGTGATCATGTAACTGAATTACCAAAAGACTTCACTGTTATTGCAAAGACAGATTCTTCGATAGCTGCAATTACTAATAACAAAGGTGTATATGCATTACAGTTTCATCCAGAAGTTGTTCATTCTGAAGAAGGAGCAAAATTAATAGAAAACTTTTTGTTTAATGTATGTAAATGCGAGAAAAACTGGAAAATAAAGAGTTTTATAGAAGAAAAAACAAAACAAATAAAAGAAACTGTTGGAAACGAACATGTAATATTGGGATTATCAGGTGGAGTAGATTCATCAGTTGCGGCAGTTTTAATAAATAATGCAATACATAAGCAATTAACGTGTGTATTTGTAGATACTGGTTTACTTAGAAAAGACGAAGGTAAAAAAGTGTTAGATTACTATAAAGAGCATTTTGATCTAAACATCATATTTGTTGATGCTAAAGATAGATTTCTTAATAAATTAAAAGGTGTAGATGAGCCAGAAGCTAAAAGAAAGATTATAGGAAACGAGTTTATAGAAGTATTTAGTGAAGAAACGCGAAAACTTAAAGGAGAAGGTGCGAAATTCTTAGCGCAGGGAACAATTTATCCTGATGTAATAGAATCTCAATCTGTTAAAGGACCTTCGCATACAATTAAATCACACCATAATGTAGGTGGGCTACCAGAAGATTTAGCATTTGAGTTACTAGAGCCATTAAAAGAGCTATTTAAGGACGAGGTTAGACGTGTTGGCGGAGAATTAGGGCTACCTGAATTCGTGATCAATAGACACCCGTTTCCGGGTCCAGGATTAGGGATAAGAGTAATAGGTGAAGTGGATGCAGAGAAAGTGAAGATATTACAAGAAGCAGATGACATATTTATCAATGAATTAATAGATCAAGGATTCTATGGTAAAGTAAATCAAGCATTTGTTGCATTATTACCTGTTAAATCAGTTGGTGTAATGGGAGACCAAAGAACGTATGAATACACAGCGGTTGTAAGATCAGTTGATACGATAGACTTTATGACTGCAACATGGTCTAAGTTACCTTATGAGTTCCTAGAAACAGTTTCAAATAAAATAATAAATAAAGTAAATGGTATAAATAGAGTGGTATATGATATTTCATCTAAGCCACCTGCAACAATTGAGTGGGA
>JAGOYM010000030.1 GCA_018059165.1 Leptotrichiaceae bacterium
GATGGAGCATTATTAGTAAATGAAGAAGGAATGTGGGAGGCAAGTGTTCCAAAAGGAGAGTTAGTAAATTCAATTGGAGCTGGTGATTCATTAATCGGAGGATTTTTAGCAGGGCTAGAAAAAGGCTATACAACTCAAGATGCATTTAGATTAGGGATTGCAGCAGGAAGTGCAACAGCATATTCACCAACATTAGGAAATAAAGCTCTGGTTGAAAAATTGTATAATGAAGTAACTTTAATAAAGAAACTATAATTTGGAATTAAAATATTAAATAGATGAGGAAGGTGTTGTGAATGAGAATATTAGACCTATTAGTAAAAGAAAGAATCAACTTAAACTTACAAGCATCAACAAAAAGCGAGGTTATTAAAGAGATTGCTTGGTCATTTGAAGAAACAAAAGTACTTAATCATTATGATGATTTCGTTACTGCAGTTAATGCTAGAGAAGCATTAAGTTCAACTGCTCTTGAAGAGGGAATTGCTATACCACATGCTAAAACAAATGCAATAAAAAAAGCTGCAGTTGCAATTGGAAGAAAATTAGATGGAATAGACTATGATTCATTGGATGGTGAAAAATCACAACTATTCTTTATGATTGGTGCTCCTGATGGTGCAAACAATGAGCATATTGAAGTTCTTGCTAAATTATCACAATTATTGTTAGATGATGACTTCAGACTAGCTTTATTAAAAGCAAATAGTGCGGAAGAAGTTATGTCATTAATTGATAGAAAAGAGACAGAAAAAGCAGAAGAAGCAAAAAATGTTGTAGTAAATACTGATGCAGATTACATAGTAGCAGTAACAGCATGTCCTACAGGGATTGCCCATACATACATGGCAGAAGAGGCATTGAAAAAAGCAGCAAAAGAAATGGGTGTAAATATTAAAGTTGAAACTAATGGAACTGATGGAACAAAAAATTTATTAACAGCAGAAGAAATTAAAAAAGCAAAAGGTGTTATATTAGCAGTAGATAGAAATGTAGAAACAAATAGATTTTCTGGTAAAAAAGTTATAAAAACTGGAGCAAAAGATGGAATCAACAACGCTAAGAAATTAATTCAAAGAGTATTAGATGGAGATGCTCCTATATTTGCAGGTGATGGTTCGAATGCTGAAGGATCAACAGCTGGAGAAACGGCAAAAGAAGGATTAGGATTATACAAACACTTAATGAGTGGGGTTTCATTCATGTTACCTTTAGTAGTAAGTGGAGGAATATTAATAGCATTTGCATTTTTAGCAGATAGTTTACTAGGATTTGCTGGAGCAGGTGCAAAATATGGATCATCATCAGACTTAGCAAAATACTTCATGACAATAGGTGGAGCAGCATTTGGATTATTTGTACCAATATTAGGTGGATACATAGCATACAGTATAGCAGAAAGACCAGGATTAACACCTGGGTTAGTAGCGGGTGCACTAGCAGCAAGTGGAGGATCAGGGTTCTTAGGAGCAATGGTCGGTGGATTCTTAGCAGGTTATGTAGTTAAGTTAGTAATTTACCTACTAAAAGGAATGCCTAAGAGTTTAAATGGAATAAAAGCAATATTATTATATCCAGTATTATCAGTTCTTATAACAGGACTGGCAATGTTATTAATACTTAACCCTGTTGTTGGTGGAATAAACAATGGATTAACAAACTTCTTAAACTCAATGAGTGGATCAAGTAAAGTATTACTTGGATTAATTGTTGGTGGAATGATGGCAGTAGATATGGGTGGACCAGTAAATAAAGCAGCATATGTATTTGGTGTTGGGACATTAGCGGCATCACAAGCGACAGGTGGAAGTGCAACAATGGCAGCAGTAATGGCAGGTGGAATGGTACCTCCATTAGCAATAGCATTGGCAACTACTGTATTTAGAAATAAATTTACAGTAGAAGAAAAAGAAGCAGGTAAAACAAACTATATAATGGGATTATCATTTATAACAGAAGGAGCAATACCATTTGCAGCAGGAGATCCATTAAGAGTAATACCATCAATGATAGTTGGATCAGCACTTGCTGGAGCATTAACAATGTTATTTGATATCAAATTAAGAGCACCACATGGTGGTATATTAGTAATGTTCTTAAGTAACAATTTCTTAATGTACTTAGTTGCAGTAATAGCAGGAAGTATAGTGTCTGCAATCTTATTAGGAATACTAAAACCAAAATTAAAATAATAGCATAATAAGAATACAGGAGTTCTCAATTTTAATTGAGAGCTCTTTCTTTGAAAAAATAAGGGGAGGTAAACTTGGTTACAATAAAAGATATTGCAAAGTATTTTGGTGTATCTGTTGGGACAGTATCTAAAGCTTTGAATAATCAAAAAGGTGTGAGCGAAACACTAAGGGAAAAAATAAAAGATTATGCAGAAGAGCAAAATTATACCCCGAATTTAACTGCTATAAATTTAGTTAAAAGAGAAACAAATAAAATAGCACTTTTTATTTTAAGTAAAGAGCGAAATAAAGAAGAGTCTAGATTTTCTATTTTGTGGGTAGAATTATTGAAACAATTATTGGAAGAAGTTTATAAGATAAATCACAATCTTATCATTTACAAATTATTTTATGGAGATGATATGAAAAATTATATAGAACTTTGTAAGGCGGAAAACGTTAAAGGGGCTATATTTTTTGGATTAATGAATAACGATCCTCAAATAGAAGAATTAAAAAACTACAAACAAATACCATTTGTAATATTTGATAATAATTTTGGAGGAAGACTAAATTCGGTGAAAACAGATAATTATATCGGAATAAAGAAAATTTCAGAATATATGAAAAAATTAGAAATTTCGAGTAAAGAAAAAATAGGAATTATAACAGGTGAAGACACTGCACAAGTAAGTTTAGAAAGAGAAAATGCAGTTATTTCAGAATTTGGTAAAAAGAAAATAGAAAAATTTGAAGGAAATTTTACAAGAAAAAGTGGATACAATGGTGCAAAATATCTAATTGAAACTAAAAAAATAAATAAAATAATTTGTTTTAGTGATACTATGGCAATTGGAGCCATCGAATATTGTAAAGAAAAAAAATATACTATTCCAGAGACAATAAAGATAATAGGATTCGATAATATTATTTTGAGTGAAATGATTTATCCTAAACTAACAACAGTTGGTCATAAATTGGATGAAATATCAAAAAATATGATTGATTTAATAATTGATAAAATGTCAGGAATAAATTTGTTAATAGAACCAGAAATATATGTGAGAGAGAGTTACTAGAATGAAGAAATCTTATTGTTTAAATATATTGAGCAATAAGATTTTTTATTTACCTATTGACAATATAAAATTATGGGGTATGCATATAACAGTAAGAAAAACGTTTTTTAATTTTTAATAGAAAAACGTTTTCTAAATAAAAATGAGGAGTGATATTGATGAAGAAACTTTTATTATTAGGAGCAATGATGGTTGCTATGGTTTCATGTGGTGGAAAAGCAACAGATAAGGCAGCAGCAGCAGTGGACACAAAAGATGCATCAGGAACTATAAGATTTGCAACATGGACAGGAAATCCAGAAGAGGATAAAGCATTAAAAATGATGATAGCAGAATTTGAAAAAGCGAATCCGAAAATTAAAGTGGAATACGCACCATTAACAGGAGATTATAATCAAGTATTGACAACTCAAATGTCAGGTGGACAAGGGCCAGATGTATTTTACTATGATGCTTACACAGCAGGACAATATATTGAAGATGACTATTTAGAACCAATTGAAGGTTATGATTTAACAGATTTTTATCCAGCAATGGTAGCCCCATTTGTTAAGGATGGAAAAACATATGGAATACCTAAAGATTTTTCAACATTAGCATTATATTATAACAAAGATATGTTTACAAAAGCAGGATTACCTGAACCAAAAGATAAAATGACATGGGAAGAATTTGTTAATTTATCTAAAAAATTAACAAAAGGTGATGTTGTAGGTTTTGGTGGAAACTTTGACTTAGCAAGATTGAAATATGCTGCAGAAGCAACAGGTTCAAAAATAGAAACTGCAGATGGGAAACCTAACTTTACAGATCCAGAAGTAATAAAAGCAATTAAACAATTCATTGATATGCATACTGCAAAAACATTAGTTACAGCAGAAGAAAAAGGAGCAGGTTGGGCAGGAGATTTATTAGGAACAGGAAAAGTTGCAATGGTTATGGAAGGACCATGGATTCAACCATTCTTAGCACAAAATTTTAAAGATTTGAAATATGGTGTAGTTGAAATGCCATTGACAGCAGGTAAACCAGGAACAGCAGCATACACTGTATCATTAGGTATAAATGCAGATTCTAAAAATAAAGTAGCAGCAAGAGCATTTATTGATTTCATGACATCAGCACAAGGTATGGAAAAATGGTCAGCATCTTACAAAGTATTACCGACAAGAAAATCATTAGTAACAAAAATGGGATTAGCAGCTGATCCATTATTAAAAGCACATGTAGCTGGAGCAGAATATGCAAACTTATGGGCAGGATCACCTAATCTAAGAACAATATATTTAAACTTTGGTAAAACAATGCCATTAATTCTTCAAGGAAAAGTGACTTTAGAAGAAGGATTAAAACAAATCACAGAAGCAAAATAATAAGAAAACTGGGAGGTAGAATATGGCTAATAAAATGAAAAAAGAGGAATTGCTACAATCATACCTTTTCATACTGCCAGCGGCAATTATATTATTAGTATTCTTTTTATTCCCAATAGGATATGCGTTTGTATTATCATTTTTAAAATTAAACTCAAAGTTTGCAGTAAAAGCAGTGGTAGGAGCACAAAATTATACAGATGTTCTAAGCGATAGAAAACTTATCGCTGCTTTCTTCAACACTTTGAAGTATGTTGCAATCGTTGTTCCTATTCAGACATTTCTAGCAATGCTAATTGCATCTGTTTTAAATTCGAATATAAAAGGAAAAAATACATTTAGAATTATATATTTCTTGCCAACATTAACATCATCAGCAGCATTAACACTGATTTTTATGTTTATGTTTAATCAAGAGGGGCTAATAAATATGTTTTTAAAAGTCTTTGGTGTACAAGGAAAGAACTGGTTAGATGATGTAGATTTTGTACTAAAAGTAATAATGGCAATGAATATATGGTCAACAGTGCCATTTTTTATGACAATTTATTTAGCTGGATTACAAGACGTTCCAGCAACACAATATGAAGCAGCATCTATAGATGGAGCAAATGCATGGCAGAGATTTTTGTATATTACAGTACCTAATTTAAGGCCAATTACTGCATTTGTTGTAATAATGGGATTAATAGGATGCTTCCAAGTATTTGATCAAGCATATATAGTTTCGAAGGGAACAGGTGGCCTGGAACAGCAACATTAACACTAGTATTATTAATTTATCAATATGCATTTGCAGGTAAACCAAATATGGGTAGAGCAACAGCATTGGCATTCATATTAGCATTATTCATAATGGGAGTAACTTATTTAGCTAAGAGATTTAGTAAAGAAGAGAGTCTCTATTAACTACAAAATTGAAGGAGGAATATTATGGCTAAAAAAAATAAACAAGGCTTATATAGTATTTTATTATATACAATTTTGATTTTGTATTCAGTAGTTACGTTACTACCATTTTTATGGACAGTTTCTGCATCATTTAAAGAGTATGGTGAGATCGTTGGAGGGGGATTTAATTTAATTCCTAAAAAATTCACACTAGATAACTATAAATTTTTATTCAACTCAGGAGCAGATTTTCCTGTTTGGATAATAAACTCTATTTTTGTTGCAACAGTTGGAACAGCAGTAAATGTCTTATTGAATACAATGTCAGGTTATGTACTTGCAAGAAGAGAATTTGCAGGTAAAAAAATATTTTTTGGAATAATTGTGTTAATATTAGCCGTTCCTGGGCAAGTACTAATGATACCAAATTATATAATATTAGCAAAAATGGGACTGTTAAATTCATTATGGTCACTTATTTTACCAGCATCAATTAATGCATCATATATATTTATGATGAGACAGTTTTATATAAATTTCCCCGTAGATGTTGAAGAGGCAGCCTCAATAGATGGATTGTCAAAAATAGGAACATTCTTTAAGATGGCATTACCATTGGCAAAACCAGCATTAGGTGCACAAGCAATATTTATATTTATGGGATTTTGGAATGAATTCATGAAACCTTTACTATATATTTCGTCAGCTAGTAAATATACATTACCAAGGGGACTAGAAAGTTTCAAATCAACATATTTTACAGAGTGGAATAAGATAATGACAGCTTCTGTTATATCAATATTGCCAATACTTATTATGTATATAATTTTAAATAAATATTTTATGTCAAGCATGAGAATTGGTGGAGAGAAATAAAATAATATCCGAAATCAAAAAGCAGAAGGAGAGAAACACGAATGATGAAATACGATTTAGGGAAAAATGAATTTAAAAATTGGATAGTATCAGAAATAAAATTTGAAGAGAAATATATAGGAAAAACAGAAGCTATTTTCGCCTTAGGAAATGGATATATAGGACTTAGAAGTGCCAATGAAGAAAGATACTTAAATGAAAAACGAGATTTATTTATTTCTGGAACATTTAACAAGGCAAATAAAAATGAAGTAACAGAATTACCAAATGTAGCAGATGTCACAGAAATAGAAATATTAATAAATGGAAAGCACTTAATGCTAAATGCAAGTAATAATAAAGAGTATGTAAAATATTTAAACTTAAAAACAGGAGAGTTGAATAGAACTTTTGTGTATTTAGATGAAGAAGGTAATGAATATAGCTTGAAATTTAACAGATTTGTTGCTCAAGATAGACTTCATGTCATAGTAAATAGAGTTGAGATAACACCATTATCAAAAACTGCTAATATTAGATTTATTAGTGGAATAAATGGTCAAGTTACGAATACAGGATCTCAGCATTTCAATGAAGGTGAGAAGAGGGTATATGAATATAAATACATACAAATGTTACAAGAAACATCAGAAAGTTGTATAACGTTTATTCAAAACTCAGCTCATAATATTTATATAAATGGGGGTAAAATAGAAGAAAAACCAGAGTTATCTATTGATAGAAGAAAAGTTACAATATCAAATAATTATGATTTGACTCAAGGTCAGACGTTAGTAATAGAAAAGTTTTCTAATATTTATACAACTCGTGATATCACTTCAGAAAATTTAACAATAGAACAGATAAGAGATGCTTCTTTAGATGAGATAAAAGAAATATCTAATATGAGTTATGAAATTTTATTCAATAGTAATAAAGAGGTATGGTCAAATTACTGGAATGATCAAAATATAGTAATTGAAGGTAATGATTATGATCAATTAGCTATAAGATTTGCTCAGTATCATTTAAAGGTAATGACTCCGTCTCACGATAACAGATGTGGTATTGCAGCAAAAGGATTATCAGGAGAAGGGTATAAAGGGCATTCGTTTTGGGATACAGAAATTTTCATACTACCATTTTATACGTATAGTAAGCCTGAAATTGCTAGAAAATTATTAGAATACAGATATTTATCAATAGGAGGAGCACGAAAAAAAGCCAAAGATAATGGTTACGAAGGAGCAATGTACCCTTGGGAATCAGCATGGCTCGAAGATGGTGAAGTTACTCCAGTTTGGGGAGCAGTTGATATTGTTACAGGAAAATCTACAAAAATATGGAGTGGATTCATTGAGCAACATATCACATCAGATATAACTTTTGCAATATGGCAGTATTACATGGTAACAAATGATGAAGACTTTATGGAGAAATATGGATATGAAATAATGTTTGATACAGCTATTTTTTGGGCGAGCAGATTAGAATGGGATGAGATTAAACAAAGATATCATATTAATGAAGTAATTGGTCCTGATGAGTATAAAGAACATGTTGATAATGATGCATTCACTAACTGGTTAGCATATTGGACAATAGAAACGGCAATTAATTACTATAATAAGTTAAAAGAAAGTAATTCAGAAGTAATTAGAAAATTAGAAAGTAAATTAAGTCTTCAAAATGCAATGGAAAATTGGACAACTAAATTACCAAAAATTTATCTACCTGAACCGCGAGATTTAGATAACGTAATTCCACAAAACGATACATTTTTAAGTCTAGAAGATATTGATTTAACAAAATATAAAAATCAAGAGCATATCGGATCAATGTTTAAAGATTATAATTTAGATCAAGTAAATAAAATACAAGTTGTTAAACAAGCAGATGTAGTAATGTTACTTTACTTACTAGAACATAAATTTAGTAAAGAAGTAAAAAAAGCAAATTATGATTACTATGAAAAACGAACTTTGCATGATTCTTCTTTAAGTTTATCAACACATTCAATATTGGCATCAGATATAGATGAAAAAGACTTAGCCTATAAATTGTTCCAAGAAGCAACAAAAATTGATTTAGGAGAGAATATGAAGACTTCTGATCATGGAATTCATGCTGCATCATTAGGAGGACTTTGGCAAATAGTTGTGAATGGGTTTGGTGGTCTAAGAATGGTAGGAGGTAATTTAAGAATAAACCCTAAATTACCAGAAAATTGGTCAAGACTTTCATTTTCATTTATGTGGAAAGGTAATAAACTAGATATTGAATTAACAAAAGAAGGTATAAAAATAGAGGTAAAAGATGAAATGCTAGAAGAAATAGAGATTTTAGTATATGACACAAAATATGTTCTAAATCAAATTTTAAAAATAAAGTTTTAAAATAATGAAAAATGACCTTGACTTTTTTAAAAGTCAGGTTATACTATATAAGATAAAACGATTTCCTTAGAAATGACTTAGAAAGTTTTGGGATTTTACTTATGTAAAATACTTTCTATGTCATGTAATCGTAAAAATATAATTTATGTATTAACATATATAAATGAAAAAAACTAAAAGAATTAGGGAGGAACAAGTATGAAAAAAGTTTTAATTGGAATGGCAGCATTATTAGTATCAGTAACAATGTTTGGTGTAGAAGTACATGGAAGTAACAATAACATTATTGAGGTTGAGCAAGTGAGAGTGAATGGAACAACAGATTCAACTATCAAATATGTATTTCTAGATGGATCTATGAGTTTTGGGGACTCTGGATTTAGTTTAGGATATCACGTAGCGAAAAAAGAAAATTCAGGAAATTGGGATTTAAATATTATCGAAATTTATCCTAGATACACATTTAAATCAATAAATGGATGGACACCTGGAATTGAATTAGGATATAAGTCGGAAACTATGGCATTTTCTGATGGAACAGGTGGAGATAATGAAAAAATAAAAGTAAGACCTTGGATTTCTGGAAATATAACTGATACTATTGGTTTATATTCAGAATTTGTATATGAAGGGGGAATAAATAATAAATTCGCATTATATGAATTAAACATAGAACCAAGTTTTAAATTAACAGATAGTACAAAAGTAGGATTTGGATTGAAATATGGAGAAGAGTTTAAAGGAGATACAGGAGATAAAAACTTTGATAAATATTTTGGTAAATTATTTGTAAATAAAACTATAAATACAGATTGGTCTGCATGGGGAGTTGTTGAATACGAACATTTGAAAGTAACAAATGGAGAAAAAGTAACTTCAATAAAACCAATTGCAGGAGCATCATATAAGATCACAGATAATGCAAATGTTTTCGGAGAAGTTAGTTATAAATTCGGAACTAAAAAATCAGTAGATGGAACAAAAGAAAATGCAAGAATTCCTTTCTTCAAAGTTGGAGTAGGTTATAGCTGGTAATTAAACAGGAATAATGTAAATCACAAACCCTAACAAGCTAGAAAAATAATAATATTAGTAACAACTTCTATCCTAAATAGAAAATAAATAAAGATTGTGTTGCAGCACAATCTTTTTATTATACAATACCTTTTTAAATAAAATTATGGTATAATACAAGTAAACTTTATAGATTAAAACTAACAGAAGATAAGGAGTAGATATGTTTATAAAAAATGAAGATAAACTAGCATTTGTTGATTTTGAAGATAACAAAGTTTCATTTGTTGAATTAATAAAAAGGGTAAGGTACTTTTCAAATGAAGTTTTGAAAAATATAGATTCACCACATGCATTAATTATAATGGAAAATAGACCAGAATGGGTGTATTCATTTTACTCTGTTTGGGATAAAAAAGAAGTGAATGTAGTATTAGATGCAAGTAGCAACCCAAATGAGATAGCATATGTAATAAACGATTCGCAGCCAAAGACAATAATTTGTTCTGATTTTTCAGAGGAAAGAATATTAGAAGCAATCACTATTGCAAATTATCAAGATAAAGCTAGGATAATTAACATAGATAAAGAAAATATTGATTTTAATAGTATTGGGAGTGAATATGACAATGTAACATTACAAAATCCAGAAGGTGATGAGACAGCAGTTATGTTATACACATCAGGAACGACAGGGAGCCCTAAAGGTGTAATGTTAAGTAGTAATAATATAATAGGTGAAATAGATGGAATAGTAGAAAAGGATGTTCTACAAGCAAATGATCAAATGATAGCATTATTACCTTTTCACCATATACTTCCGTTGATGGCAACACTTTTACTTCCATTAAGAGAGGGAGCATCTATTGTTTTTGTTGAGAAAATAGCAAGTAAAGAGATTTTAGATGTATTAGAAAAAAATAATATATCAGTCATGGTAGGTGTACCTAGAGTATTTAAGTTATTTTATGATAGTATAAAGCAACAAATACAAGCAAAGTTTATTACTAGAAAAATTTATGCAATTGCAGAGAAAATAAATTCTAAGAGATTTAGTCGAATGATTTTTTCAAAAGTACATAAAAAATTTGGTGGACATCTTAATGTAATGGTATCTGGTGGAGCAAAATTAGATCCTGAAATTGCAACGTTTTTTAATGTTTTAGGATTTACAGTTTGTGAAGGGTACGGACTTACAGAAACGTCGCCTGTATTAGCAGTAAACTCGATCAAATATAATAAAGTAGGAACTGTTGGAAAAGCATTGTACAATACGGAATTAAAAATAGTTGATGAAGAATTATGGGTAAAAGGGCCGCAAATCATGAAAGGTTACTACAACAAGCCAGAGAAAACAGCAGAAGTAATGACTGAAGATGGATGGTTTAAAACAGGTGATTTAGCAGAAATAGATAAAGATGGATACCTTACTATTCGTGGAAGAAAGAATAGTATGATTGTATTGTCAAATGGGAAAAATATAGACCCTGAAACAGTAGAAAATAAAATAATGGGATTAAGTGGACCATTGATAAAAGAAATAGGAATTTTGGGTCATGAAGACAAGCTTGCAGCAATAATTGTACCTGACTTATTGGAATTTAGAAAACAAGGAATAAATAATATCCAAACATATTTAAAGGACATCATTGAAAATTATAATTTAACAGCTTCTAATTACAAGAAAGTATTGGATTATAAATTGGTAGAAGACGAGCTACCAAAAACAAGACTAGGAAAAACTAAAAGATTTATGCTACCTGAATTGTACAAAAAAGATGAAAAAGTAAAAGAAAAAGTAGAAGAGCCGCAAACTCAAGAATATCAAGCAGTAAAGGAATTTGTTGCTAAATTAAAAGGATTTGAGCCAGGACCTGAGGAAAATTTAGAGTTAGATTTAGGAATGGATTCTTTGGATAAAGTAGAATTACTAGCATATGTGGAAAGCACATTTGGAATCAAAATAGATGAAGAGAAATTTGCTGAGATGCCAAACTTAAAATTACTATCAGAATATATATCAGAAAAAGCAGAATTCTTTATGAATAGTGAAGTTGATTGGAAGAAAATAATTGATAAAGCACCAAATAGAGAAATAAAAAATGGATGGTTAATCAATGCATTAAGACCTTTAATATATGTAATTCTTAAAATGTATTTTAGACTTAAAATCGATAGAACAAATAAAATTTCAGATGAACCTCAAATATTCGTATCAAATCATCAAAGTTTTGTAGATGCACTTGTATTAGGAGCATTAATTCCATCAAAAATACAGAAAAAGACATTCTTTTTAGCTATAAATTGGTATTTCAAAAAAGGAATTATGAAATATGTTGCAGATAATGGAAATATTATACTAGTAGATATTGATAAGAATGTAAAAGAAACAGTGGAGGAAATTGCTTTACATATTAAAAATGGTAAAAATGTATTGATCTTTCCAGAAGGTGCAAGAACGAAGAATGGTAAAGTAGGAAAATTTAAAAAAGTATTTGCAATCATAGCAAAAGAATTGAATGTTGATGTTCAGTGTTTAGGGATAAAAGGGGGATATGAGGCATATTCAAGATTTATGAAGTTTCCATTGCCTAAGAGAATAGAAGTAACTGTACTTGAGAAAATAAAGCCAGAGGGAACATATGAAGAGATAAGAGAAAGAGCAGAAAATATAATAAAAAATTATGCAGAGCAATTAATTGAAAATTAAGTTGTAAAAACAGTTTAAATTTAGTAAGATAACTAGGTATCAAGTACGTTTTGATTATCTAGTTATTCTTATTTGTATCTAAATTTTTCTAAAATTTATAAAAAAATCCACGAGTAAATAGGAGTAAAAAAAAATAACAAAAAAAAATAACAAAAGTGCTTGACATACATTGTAAAAAAATGTATAATCTACCTTGTCAATGTAAGTTTTCAAAAATATTAATATGTGCCTTGGTGGCGAAATCGGTAGACGCACAGGACTTAAAATCCTGTGGTATTTGATACCGTGCCGGTTCAAGTCCGGCCCGAGGCACCACTCAATAATTTTGATTATCTTATAGGTTAGCGCGGGGTAGAGCAGTCCGGTAGCTCGTCGGGCTCATAACCCGAAGGTCGTTGGTTCAAATCCAGCCTCCGCAACCAATAAACACATTGTCAAAATATTTGTAAAATCATATATGCGGGAGTAGCTCAGTTGGTAGAGCGTCAGCCTTCCAAGCTGAATGTCGCGAGTTCGACCCTCGTCTCCCGCTCCATATGAGCCATTAGCTCAGTTGGTAGAGCACATGACTTTTAATCATGGTGTCACTGGTTCAATCCCAGTATGGCTCACCATTTACATTTATACTAACCATCAAACATTATGTGCCTGTAGCTCAGCTGGATAGAGCAACGCCCTTCTAAGGCGTGGGTCAGGGGTTCGAATCCCTTCAGGCACGCCACTAATGGATCCATAGCTCAGATGGTTAGAGCACTCGGCTCATAACCGAGTGGTCGCTGGTTCGATTCCAGCTGGATCCACCATTTTGGGCCCTTCGTCTAGTGGTCAGGACATCGGGTTTTCATCTCGAAAACAGGAGTTCAATTCTCCTAGGGCCTACCAAATTAATTTAGACAGTTTACCATAATCACCAATTGTGGTATTTTTTTTAGAAGTATATTAATTAATATTTCAATATGTATGGAGGAATGTCCGAACGGCTAAGGGACCGGTCTTGAAAACCGGCAAAGCGCAAGCTCTCAGGGTTCGAATCCCTGTTCCTCCGCCATTTAAATATTTATGCCTCGATAGCTCAGTCGGTAGAGCAAGGGACTGAAAATCCCTGTGTCCGTGGTTCGATTCCGCGTCGAGGCACCACTAAATACTTGACACAAAAACAAAAATATAAACATATTGAAAGACTTATTTTAATAATGAGTCTTTTTTATTTCATTTAGTTATATAGTAGTCAAATAATAGTATATAAAAAGTAATAAATGAGTTATAATAATGTAGAAAAAAACTTGATGATACGGAGGTGAATAAAATGAGAAAATTAATATTATTCTTATCAATCGTAGGATCACTAGTTTTAATGAGTTGCTCAAGTATTTATCAAAACAACAGGAAATATGTAAAAATAGTAAATTATGTTTGTCCAATGGATACTACATTCACAGTGAAATTCTATAATGATTTAACTAAAGTTGATTTGGAAACAGCAGCAGATGAAGTTTTCACTTTAACAAATAAACCATTAGCAAGTGGAGTGTATTATTCAAATGAAAATGGTGTATCGCTACATTCTAAAGGTGAAGAGGCTATCATAGAGATAGTTAAAAACAAGCCTATACAATGTACAGTTTTCAAAAATTAAAAAACATAATTGCCACACAATGTTTTGATACAATAAATAATAATATTATAGGAGGATAAAAAATGAAAAAAAGAGTACTATTGTTACTAACATTTTTATTAGTTTTAGTATCATGTTCAGGAAAAGAGCTTTATGTTAGTGGAAAATCGGGGGAGAAATTACCAAAGTTTAATTTAGAAAAAATTTCAGGAGAGAAAGTATTATCATCAAAATTAATTGATAAAAATAAGAAAACACTTATTACAATTGCAGCAGAATGGTGTCCTCACTGTCAAGTAGAAGCACCTGAAATACAAAGATTTTATGATGAGTACAAGGATAAAGCGAACATAATTGTTATTTACTCAAACAATCAATCAAGTAAAGCTAAAGTTCAAGAATTTATAACAAAAAATGGGTACACATTTCCAGCATATTATGATGCAGATGGAAAAATAACAACTGGATTTAATGTAGAAGGGTTCCCTTTTAACATGATACTTGATGGTGATAAAGTCGTTAAGACAATAGAAGGAGAAGTAACTTACGAAGATTTAAAAGAGAATTTA
>JAGOYM010000031.1 GCA_018059165.1 Leptotrichiaceae bacterium
GAGATAGAGACAAGAGAACGAGAAAGAACAGGAATTAAGAACATGAAAATCAAGTATAATAAAGTTTTTGGATACTTTATTGAAGTAACAAATTCTAACTTGAGCTTAATTCCAGAAGACTATATAAGGAAGCAAACATTGAGTAATGCGGAGCGTTTTATAACTCCAGAACTTAAAAAATATGAAGATACAATAATTAATGCTAAAGCTAAAATAGAAGACATTGAGTACTACTTATTTAAAGAAGTTACAACGAAAATAAAAGTCTATAAGCAAGAATTAACGAGGTTAGCAGAGCGATTAGCGTATTTAGATGTTATTGTTTCATTTGCAACAACTGCAATAGAGAATAACTACTCTAGACCAGAAATAACGGATGGATTTGAGTTAGAGATAGTTAATGGAAGACATCCTGTTGTTGAGAAGCTAATTGGAAGAGAAGAGTATGTCTCTAATGATGTTAAATTTGATGACAAAGAGCGTTTTATGGTCTTAACAGGGCCTAATATGGCAGGAAAATCTACATATATGAAACAAGTTGCATTAATTACAATAATGGCGCAGATTGGATCATATGTTCCAGCAGAAAAAGCGATACTGCCAATTATAGACAAATTCTTAACGAGAATAGGCGCATCGGATGACATATTAACAGGTCAAAGTACTTTTATGGTAGAAATGAGTGAAGTTTCAAATATAATAAATAATGCAACAGAACGAAGTCTTATTATTCTTGATGAAGTTGGACGTGGAACATCAACATTTGATGGGATATCAATTGCAACAGCAATATCAGAATACATTCATGACAAAATAAAAGCAAAAACAATATTCGCGACACATTATCATGAATTAACAGATTTGGAAAATAAATTTGATAACATGGTAAATTACAGAATAGAAGTCGAAGAAAAGAACAACAAAGTAATGTTTCTAAGAACAATATTAAAAGGCGGAGCAGATAAATCTTATGGTTTAGAAGTAGCTAGGTTAGCAGGTCTCCCTAAAGAAATATTATTAAATGGGAAGAAAGTGCTTAGAACACTTGAACAGAGGAAAAGGTTAATAGAAAAAACTATTAGTGTTGAACAATTGTCTTTATTTGGCGTTTATTCTGAGCAAGCTGAGGAAGAAGAACTAATTGTAAATAATAGAGATGAAGTAATGGAAGATGTTATATTTGAATTTGAAAATAAAGATATAAATAATATGACACCAATTGAAGCGTTAAGATTTTTAGCAGATATTAAGGTGAAAATAGAGGAGATAAAATAATGTGGAAAAAAGGAGCCTACGGTTTTCTAGGATTATTAGCAGTATATTTTTTGTACGTTATATTTTTTAAGAATATTTCTGTACCACAGCAACAAATGGAAAAGCAAATAAAAACTAAAAAAGTGGTATATAGACTTAAAGATGACGCTATTATCTATGCGGATGAGCAAATAGGAGCACCAACAGACGATATAATTAAATTTAAAGGTGTAATTGTTGATTTAACTAAGAAAAACATGATGATTTCAGCAAAAAATGCCACTGTTGAGACAAAAACGTCTAATTTGACATTCGAAGGAAAAGTTTTTGGTAAGTCAAAAGACAACAAATGGAATTTGATGACAGAGAGAGCTGAATATAAAAAAGAGGGCGATCGTGTAACAACAACAGCGAGAACAAAAGTAGTTAACAATGAGAAGAAAATGGAATTGGAAGCTGATAGAGTCGAAACAACTACAGCGTTTAAAGAGGTAAAAGGTATTGGGAATGTGATTTACAAACAAGCAGATAAAAATTTAAATTCCAATGAAGCTACATATTATGATGATGCACAGAAAATAAATGCTGTTGGTAATGTTGTATACAAAGATAGTAAAGGAACAATGAACTCTAATAGCGCGATATATGACATAGTAAAAAAACAAGTTGAAGCTACTGGAAATGTAAAATATCAAGGAAAAGATTTAATGGTAACAGCAGCCAAAGCATACTATGATGAAACTACGCAAATAACTAGAGGAACTGGTGGCGGAACATTCCATTATAAACCAAAAAATATAACCGGATCATACGTTGATGGAGTATACGACCTTAAGAATGAATTATTAACAACAGGGTCAAAATATGTATTAAATTATGATGGTTACGTAGTAAATGGGACTAACATGGTGTATGCATTTAAAGCAGGAGATGCGACATTAAATTCTAATTTTGCAATAAGAAAGCAAAACTTTGTAATTTCAGGTACAAGCGGAAATATAAATACAAATTCGAAAAATATTTTTTCTAATAATATGATGATGAGAAGTGATCAAGGAGATGTAATTAAATCGAAAACCGGTGAAGGTAATTTCGAGAAAAGAGAATTCAAATTTGATGGAAATGTAAATGGAAAAATAAGAGGAAATGTTAAAGATTTTGTTGCAGATCCTAAAAAAATGGTTGATTCAGAGGCGATATATTTCAGAGGAAATACTGCGAAAGTTTACTTCCTAGTTCATAAAAATAAAGACTATAGTGTAACTAGAAGTGAAATCAAAGGTAATGTCAATATGAATTATAAAGAAATAAACTTAAACTCTCAGTATAACGAAATAGATACATCGAAAAATCTAATTATGGCAAGAGATAAAGTAATGATGAATTTTAGAGGAAACACACAAATGACTTCTAACTTTATATATCTTGATTTGAATACAGAAAAAGGATACGCACAAAATAATGTAAAAATTGTAAGTAATATTGATGGAATTGGGTCAGTGAATATAAGTGCGGATAAAGCTACAATAGACAATAAAGCAAGAAAACTAATATTAGATGGAAATGTTGAGACATATAGAGGGAAAACAAAAGTTACATCTAAGAAAGCAACATATTATGTTGATCAGAAGATTCTTGAGAATGAACAGAATATAAAAATAAATTATTATCTACAGAAAAATGATTCTAACACACAAACTACAGGAAAAGCAGATCCTAAAGATACAGCGGCGGTAGATAATGTGTATAGTAGACTAAATATAAATGCGGATGATGTAAAAAACAATACAAGTCTCAATTTGGTTAAATCAATGGTTGCATCTAATGGTGTTAATACGCAGGTGAAATGGACAAGTTCTAACATAAATGCAATTGATGTAACAGGGAAAATAAATAAGCAGTTTTATGGGGGAACGTCAAAAACAGTTACATTGAATGCAAATATTGTTTCTAAAAACGCACAAAAAATAAAATCATTCAATCTAACGGTTCCATCAGAAACTGTATTAGAAATGTTAAAAAGAGGATCTAGTAATATATATATACCAGTTGTTTCGCGGATAGGTACAGAAATAACATTACCTAGAACGGTTGGAATAAATACATTTAAAGGAATGATTCAAGTTCCTGTAACATGGAAAGCGAATGGAGCAGTAGTTAGTGATCGTATTAATGTTAATGCGTATAATTCAGAGTTAGAAGGAACATTGACATATTTAGGAACAAATTATACCAAAACATATAGAATTAAGTTGAATCAATGATAATAGTACTTAAGGGAGAATAGATGAGTAGAAAAATAAGTATAGAAGCTTCTAATTTGAAGAAGATATATAAAAAGAGAGAAGTTGTGAAAGATGTTAGTTTAAGTATGGAAAAAGGTGAGATTGTAGGACTTCTTGGACCAAATGGAGCAGGAAAAACAACAACTTTTTACATGATAACAGGAATCATTCAACCAAATTATGGGACAGTTCAATATAATGGTGAAGACATAACAACGGCACCAATGTATGAAAGAGCTAGACTTGGACTAGGTTATTTACCACAAGAAGCATCAGTATTTAGGAATATGACTGTTGAAGAAAACATATTAGCAGTACTAGAAATGAGAAAAATACCTAAAGCAGAAAGACTTTCTATAACAAGTAACCTTATAGAAGAATTTAAACTTTCGCATGTTGCTAAAAATCTTGGATACTCTCTATCTGGAGGAGAAAGACGAAGAGTGGAGATTGCTAGAACAATATCGACTAATCCTGATTTCATACTTTTAGATGAGCCATTTGCAGGAGTAGATCCAATTGCTGTTGAAGATATTCAAAATATAATAATAAAATTAAAAGAGCGTGGATTAGGAATATTAATAACAGATCATAATGTTAGAGAAACTCTAAGAATAACAGAAAGAGCCTATATTATGGCAGAAGGAAGCATATTAATATCTGGAACAAGTGACCAAATAGCAAATGATGAAAGAGCAAGAAAAGTATATTTGGGAGATAATTTCAAGTTAGATTAATCAATTAGAGTTAAATATATTAGGAGGAAGAATGACAGGTAATGAAGTAAGAAAGAGTTTTATAGACTTTTTCAAATCAAAAGAACACAAACATTTTGAAAGTGCATCATTAATACCAGATGATAAGACGCTTTTGTTAACGGTAGCAGGAATGGTACCTTTTAAACCATTTTTCTTAGGAGAAAAAGAAGCTCCATTCAAAAGAATTACAACATATCAGAAATGTATAAGAACAAATGATCTAGAAAACGTAGGAAGAACACCAAGACATCAAACTTTTTTTGAGATGTTAGGTAACTTTTCATTTGGAGATTATTTCAAAGAAGAATCTATTGCATGGTCGTGGGAGTACATAACAGAAGTACTTAAATTAGAAAAAGAAAAATTATATATCTCAGTTTTTGAAACTGATGACGAAGCTTATAAAATATGGAATGAAGTTATTGGGATACCCAAAGAGCGATTAGTTAGATTAGGAGAAGCAGATAATTGGTGGGCAGCAGGACCGGTAGGTTCTTGTGGGCCATGTAGTGAAATATACTATGATACTGGTAATTCTTTTGGATGTCCTAATCCAGATACTTGTATGCCTGGATGTGACTGTGATAGATTTTTGGAAATTTGGAATTTAGTATTCACTGAATGGAATAGAATGGAAGATGGGACTTTAGTTCCATTACCTGAAAAAAATATAGATACAGGTGCGGGCCTTGAAAGAATAACTTCTGTAGTGCAAAACCAAAAAACAAATTTTGATACTGACTTATTTATGCCAATAATGGAAAATATACTAGAAGTATTAAATATACAGAGAGAAAAATATGACGTGACTGTAAAAATAATAGCAGATCACATAAGGGCTGCAACATTTTTAATAGGAGATGGAGTATTACCATCAAATGAAGGAAGAGGTTACATCTTAAGAAAACTAATTCGAAGAGCATTCGGTGTTGGAAGTAGAACACAAGAAAAAATATTTGGTAAGGATGATATCTTTTTGCATAAATTTGTAGGAACAGTTATAAAAACAATGGAAGAAGGGTATCCTGAGCTAGAAAGTAAAAAAGAGTACATAGAAAAAGTTGTCAGACTTGAAGAAGAGAGATTCGCAATTACACTAAAAAATGGAATTGAAATACTTTTAGATGAGATTGAAGATATGAAAACAAAAGGAAACAAAAAATTATCATCAGAAATATCATTTAAATTATATGACACATATGGATTCCCATTAGAATTAACACAACAAGTAATTGAAAATGAAGGATTTGAAGTATCTGAAGAAGAGTTCAATGTTGAATTAGAAAAACAAGTTAAAAGATCACAAGCATCAAAAGAAACAATATCAGATATGGTTAAAGATGAATTCATTGATGAATTCTTTGCTAAAAACGGGAAAACTGAATTTGTTGGTTATGATGAACTGAATTGTAGTGCAAAAGTATTACATCTGACAAAAATAGACGGATTAGATGGATATGAAATTATATTTGATAAAACACCATTCTATGCTGAATCAGGAGGTCAAGTTGCTGATAAAGGAACTATTGAATTTGGTGAATTTGAAGGTGAAATAACAAATGTTGTTAAGAAAAAAGACGTGTTTATCCATCAATTATTGAATATAAGAGGTTCTTTACCAAACGTTGGAGATGTTTTAGAATTAACAGTAGATAGAGAATATAGAAATGATGTACAAAGAAATCATACAGCAACACATATATTACATAAAGCATTAAGAGAAGTATTAGGAACGCATGTTGAGCAATCTGGGTCAATGGTAGATAATGAAAGATTGAGATTTGACTTTTCTCATTATGAATCAATAACACCAGATCAATTGAAAGAAATTGAAAAAATTGCAAATAGAGTTATTATTGAGAACACAGCACTAACAGTAAACTATGAGGATATTGAAACAGCAAAAGATAGAGGTGCAATGGCGTTATTTTCTGATAAATATGGAGATACAGTAAGAGTTGTTGAAATTCCAGGGTTCTCTATTGAGCTATGTGGTGGAACACATGTTAAATCAACAGGTGAGATAGGATTTTTAAATATAGAAAGCGAAGTTGGAATAGCATCAGGTGTTAGAAGAATAACTGCTATAACGGGAAATAAAGCATTGCTATATGTTGAGGAACTAGAAAAAACGGTACAAGAGATGGCAGGAATTCTAAAAACGGATACAAATAATATTTTAGAGATTTTGAAAAAACATATAGATGATGTAAAAGATCTAGAGAAAGCAAACAGTAAATTGCAAACAAGACTTATTAAATATGAAATAGACGAAATGTTATCAGATGTTAAAGAAATTAACGGAATAAAAGTGTTAGCTAAGTCATATAAAAATAAGGAAGTTGAAGAATTGAAAGAAATTGTGGATAGAATAAAAGAAAAATTACAAAGTGTAGTTATTTTATTGGGTACAGATAATGGAAAAGCATTATTTATTGCTGGTGTTACAAAGGATCTAATAGGCAAAGTAAAAGCAGGAGATCTTGTAAAACAAGCTGCAATAGTTACAGATGGTAATGGTGGCGGAAGACCTGATTTTGCACAATCTGGTGGAAAAGATGGGACGAAAGTAAACGAAGCATTAGAAAAAACAGTAGCATATATGACAGAGGTTCTATGATTAAAAAATTTATAGGATTGGATGTTGGAGATGTTAGAATAGGTGTTGCAAAGTGTGATCCTTTAGGGATATTAGCGACAGCACTAGAAGTAATAGATCGTAATGTAATTGATCCAGTTAAGAGAATAAAGGAAATACTTGATGATGAAGGAACAAAAAAAATAGTTGTCGGAATGCCAAAAAGTTTAGATGGAAGTAAAAAAAGGCAGACTGAAAAAGTAGAAGAGTTCGTTGCTATACTTCAAAAGAATATAGAAGGAATAGAAATTATATACATGGATGAGAGATATTCTACAACAGAAGCAGAGCATTATCTAAAAAATTATTCAAAAAAAAATGGTAAAGCCAGAAGGCAAGTTGTGGATATGGTAGCAGCATCAATAATATTACAGAAACACTTAGATACATTGAAGTAGTTATAATAAATTATATAAAGTAGTTAGCATAAAAACTAAGGAGGTATCATGAAAAAGGAAACACGAGCGATAGTAATGTTGTTGGCAATTTTATTACCGATATTAGCATTATATTACAAACACTTAAATTTAGGGTTAGACTTAAGAGGTGGAACATATGTTGTTCTACAGGCTGATGAAAAAACAGGTAAAGTACAATCAGATACTATGGATAAAGTAAGAGATATAGTAGAAAGAAGAGTAAATTCATTAGGAGTTGCAGAACCTAATATACAAAAAAGTGGAGATAATAGACTTATTGTTGAATTAGCAGGTGTTAAAAATTCTCAAGCTGCAATAGATTTAATAGGAACAACAGCAAAATTAGAATTTAAGTTAATGCAGGAAGATGGATCACTTGGTGAGACATTACTAACAGGAGAGTCAATTAAAAATGCTACTTTAGTTCAAGGTCAATTAGGCCAACCTGAAGTTAGTTTTGAACTTAATGATAGTGGGGCAAACAAATTTGCTCAAATAACAAAAGATAATGTAGGAAAACAATTAGCTATAGTGTTAGATGGGAAAATACAATCTGCACCAAAGATTAATTCTGAAATACCTGGAGGAAAAGGAGTTATAACAACAGGAGATCAGAAAGCATCACAAGATTTAGTAAATTTATTAAAATCAGGAGCATTACCTGTAGATATAAAAATACTAGAAACAAGAACAATAGGCGCATCATTAGGGGTAGAGTCAATTAAACAAACACAATTAGCAGGAATAATAGCAATAATATTAATTTCAATATTTATGATCGCAATATATAAAATTCCAGGGTTAATTGCAGATTTTGCATTATATATATTTGGACTTATAGTTTTAGGTGTATTAAGTGCAATCAATGCAACTATAACATTACCTGGTATTGCTGGATTTATATTATCTCTAGGAATGGCAGTAGATGCAAATGTTATTATTTTTGAAAGAATAAAAGATGAGTTAAGAGAAGGAAAAGAAACAAAAGAAGCAATTGAAATAGGATTTAAAAAAGGATTACCAGCAATAATTGATGGAAATATTACAACGTTAATAATAACAACAATATTATTCTTCTATGGTACAGGTCCTGTAAGAGGATTTGCTGTAACATTGACTATAGGGGTATTAGCATCTATGTTTACTGCTATATTTGTTACAAGAACATTACTTGAATTAGTAATGGGACTATTCAATATAGATAAAGAAAAATTATTTTGGAAAGGAGGAGCAAAATAATGAATTTAAAAATAACAAGACAACGAAATATTTATTTTGCTTTTTCTGCATTCATGGTTGCATTAGCAATTGGAGCAATGATATTTAAAGGGTTTAATTTAGGAATAGATTTCAAAGGTGGACAATTATTACAACTTAAATTTGAAAAAGCAATAAACAAAGATGAATTAAATAAGACACTTGATGGTATTGCAACTGAAATACCACAATTAAAATCAAACTCTAGAAAATTACAGTACTCAGAAGGTAATACAATAATTATAAGAACACAAGAGGTAACAGAAGCACAAAAAGTAAAAATACTTAATGATTTAAAAGCAAAAGAAGGAAATTTTGAAGTTGTTAAAGCAGATAAAGTAGGAGCCACAATAGGTAAAGAATTAACAAATAGTGCAGGAATTGCATTGCTATTTGGAAGTATTTTAATAGTATTCTACATAACTATTAGATTTGAACTTATATATGCAGTAGCGGCAATTATAGCGTTATTACATGATGTATTTATAACAATTGGAATGGTATGTTTGTTAGGTTTAGAAATTGATACACCGTTTATTGCCGCAATTTTAACAATATTAGGATATTCGATAAATGACACAATTGTTGTATTTGATAGAATAAGAGAAAATGATGCGAAACTAAAGAACAAAATGGATTTCATAGATATAATAGACTTAAGTATTAATCAAGTTTTTTGGAGATCATTATTTACATCTATAACAACATTATTCTCAATATTAGCATTGTTAATATTAGGAGGAGCATCTTTAAGAACATTTAACTTTGCATTGTTTGTAGGAGTATTCTATGGAGCATATTCTTCGATATTCTTAGCAAGTCCAATATTATATTTATTGAGAAAATATAAAAGAAAGCCAAAAGATGTTACAGGAGAAGCAATACAAATGGGACCAAGAGGATTAGAAGAAGATTCAGCAGAAAAAGTATTATTATAATAGAAATAAGATAATTAGGAGAAGAGCTATGCGTTGTTGGGCAGAAATAAATTTAGAAAATTTGAGAAAAAATGTAATCGAACTTGAAAAAATAACAGCAAAAAAAAATATAATGACAGTTGTAAAAGCTAATGCATATGGACATGGAATGATAGAAATATTTGATGAACTTGTAAATGTAGGAATCACTTGGTTTGGCATTGCCACATTTGAAGAAGCAATGGCACTAAGAGAAAGAAATAAAGAAGTTAACATATTAATCTTTGGACCTATTGAGAAATCAAGTATGAAAATAGCTTCAGAAAATGACTTGCGTTTTCCAATAGTAAGTTTTGATGAAATAGATTATTTGAATTCAAATAATATTAACTGTAATATTCATGTAAAGATTGATACTGGGATGGGAAGAGTTGGATTCCAGTATCAAGATGCAGAAAAAGCAATAGAGCTTATAAAAAATTCAAGTACAATAAATATAGAAGGTATTTTTTCTCACCTTTCTTCTTCTGAAAGCAATGAAGAGTATACAAGAAGTCAAATTGAAAAATTTGATTTAATAGTTAAGAATCATAAAGAAATAAAATATAAACACATACTAAATAGCTTTGGTTCAGTATTATATCAAGATAGTATTTATGATTTTATACGACCTGGAATAATACTTTATGGTGGTGTTACAGAAGATGAGACATCACCTTATAAGTTCAATCAAGTAATGAGTTTACATGCTAGAATAAGTTTTGTAAAAGAAATGTTAGAAGATGGTTATATTAGTTATGGTAATAAATATAAAGCACAAAAAGGTGAGAAGATAGCAACAATATCAATTGGTTATGCTGATGGTGTTAGAAGAGAGTTAGCAAATAAAGGTTCAGTGTTTTATAAAGGGCATAAATGTAAAATAGTTGGAACAGTTTGTATGGATCAACTAATGGTATTAATTCCCAAAGAAATAGCAGTAGTAGTTGACGAATATGTAGAAATATTTGGAGAAAATATAAGTGCTGTAGAAGTAGCAGAAATATGCGAAACAATCTCGTATGAGATAGTTTGTGGCGTAAGCCAAAGAGTACCAAGAAAGTATATAAATAGAAAATAAAGTAAAAGAAAGTAAGAGGAAATGACATGATATTAGATATTGTTTTTGGGCTAATAATAGTAATATTTTTTCTCATAGGTAAGAAAAGAGGATTTGTAGTAGAATTTTTTGGTACATTTAAATATCTTATAATCCTGTATACTATGAAATTTTTATATCCAACAGTTGAAAAAGTATTCAAATTAACAGATAATAATATAGATCACTTGAAAAAATATTTCATATCATTTTTGATTTTGTATGTGATTCTTTCAATTTTATTAAGATTTTCAAATTCATTTTTAAAAACAATTAAGTTGAAAAAATTTGATGATTATTTTGGGGGATTTATAGGAATTATAAAGTCAACATTTGTTATTTTTCTTATATATATAGCTGCTTTGATGTTATCAAGCCATGATAAGAGAATTGAAAAAAAACTTAAAGAAAGTTATGGGTCGGGAATAATAGTTGAATACTTGTATCCTTACTCAGAAATTTTTCCTGAGTTCATAAAAACGAGATTTGAAAAACAAAGAAGAAAAGAAAAAGAAAAGAAATTGAGAAATAATATATTAAATGAAATAAAATCCGATGAGATAAAGGAAAAAGATAGAGATGAAAATAATTGATAAATATATATACAATTCGTTAGTATTACCTACAGTATTTGGGATTAGCATATTTACATTTATACTGATGATAAATGCTCTTATAGAAGTAATGGAAAAATTATTTACAAATGATTTGCCACTACTCACAGTATTAGATTATTTCTTATACATTGTACCCGGGGTTCTTACTCAAACAATACCAATGGGTGCATTTTTAGGTGTAATGCTTGTGTATGGTGGGCTCACAGAGACAAATGAAATAATAGCAATGGAAGGTTCGGGAATTAGTCTATTAAGAATAATAAGACCAGCTTTTATATTCGGACTTATATTAACATTTATAGGACTAGGATTGGAAATTTATGTTAATCCTAGAGCATTAAAAAATATAAATGCTCAAAAACAATTAATATTGTCAACACGTCCAAGTTCATTGACACAGGAAAAGGTATTTTTAACGAATCCAGAAAAGGGATTTGGGTTCTACATTGATAGTATTAACAATGAAAATGCAGAAGCAAGTAAATTTATATTGTTCAACAAAAGGGAAAACAATCCGTTTCCAATAATATTTTTAGCAGATAAAGCTGCATTTGAACCAAATAATCTAGTGATGAAAGATGTAGAGGGTTATTATTTTAATACAAACGGAGAACGAGAAATTATAGCATCTTATGATCAGCAGCAAGTTCCACTTTCACAGTTTTTTGATGTTGAAGATCAAAAAAAGAAATCTAAAAGTGAAATGAATTTGAAAGAATTAAGGTTAGAATATAAAAAATTAATAGCGATTCCAGAAGAAAGAAGATCAGCATTGAAGATGGATATAGAATATTATCAAAGGATAATAGGTCCGTTTGCAAGTGTTTTATTATGTTGGCTAGGGGTTTTACTTTCTGTTGGAAATAAGAGAAGTGGTAAAGGAATCAGTTTTGGTATAAGTTTGATAGTACTATTTAGTTATATTGGATTAGTAAATTACGGTAAAGTTGTAGTATTAAATAATAATGTGCCAACTGCTATTGCAATGTGGACTCCAAATGCAATATTATTTGCATTGTGCATATACTTAACAATTACAAAAACAAGGAGAAAATAATGAATAAAATTGATAAATATGTTCTTATAAATTATATTAAAAGCTTTCTTCTTGGAATGAGTATGTTTTTTTTAGTATTTTTATTAGCAGAAAGTATAAATGTAACTGGTTGGATATTAGATAATAAGTTTACAGGAGCAGAAGCACTAAGATATTTATGGTTAGGGCTTCCTGATATATTTATAAATACCGCACCTCTAGGAATACTACTTGGAAGTTTGTTATCAATAAGTAAAATGGCGCAAAGACTTGAAATAACTGCAATGAAAACAAGTGGTATAAGTTTTGCTAGAGTTGCTCTATTTCCAATAATATTTTCATTTCTAATTTCATTATTTGTTTTTTGGCTTAATATTGATATGCTAGGAAATTCTAATAAAAAAAGAAGTGAATTAAAATCACTTAAATTAGAAGACGTCGAAAAAGTCAAAAGTCAAAAGGACTTCGTGCTAGTCAGAACATCTAGGAATCAAATCTTATATGCTGAAAAAGTAAGTAAAGACGAAGGTTATATGAAGAATATTGAAATAGTAAATTTTGTTGGAAATTTTGAAAAAGTCGAGACTGTGTACACAGCCAAAGAAGCAAATCTTCAAAGTAATAGTGTATGGACATTTACTGACCTTAAAGAATATAATGTCTCTAATAATCAAACAACAGCAATTGATAATTCAAAACTAACATTCAAAGTGCCAATAAACGAAATATTGGCAGATCCAGTGAAAGCAAAACAACTGACAATGAAAGAATTAAGAGAGAAATCTGTTTATTTTGGTAGAGTTGGAGCTGATACAAAGGACCTGTTAATTGAATTTTATTACAGAATTTCATTTGCATTCTCTGCATTTATAATGAGTTTTATAGGACTGTCATTAGGAAGTAAATATGTAAGAGGTGGAGCAGCTTTAAATATAGGATTATCTGTTATAATTGGGTATTCGTATTACGGTATGTCATCAATTTTAAAAGCTATAGCAGCATCGGGTACAATACCAATTTACTTAGCTTGTTGGATTCCCAACATACTATTTTTATACATAGGAATAATGCTATTTAAAAAAGCAGAATATTAAAGACTAAAGAGAAATAAGGAGAAATATAGATGATAGAAAAAAAAGTAACGGATAATGGAATAACAGTAATATTTGATAGTATTGACAATATATCGACATGTTCATTAGGTGTATTTGTGAGAACAGGATCAAAAGATGAATTACCTGATGAAGATGGTATTTCACATGTTTTAGAACACATGATGTTTAAAGGTACAGAAAAAAGAAATTATTTTGAAATATCGGAAGAAGTAGACTACTTAGGTGCAAGCATTAATGCGCATACATCAAAAGAAGAAACGGTGTATTATATTAATTCATTAAGTGAATATATAAATAAATCTTCAGATATACTGTTTGACATAGTTACCAATTCTTTATTTAGTGAAAAAGAGTTGGAAAAAGAGAAAGATGTTATAATAGAAGAAATAAAAATGTATGAAGATATGCCAGATGATTTAGTATTTGAATTAAATTATAGAGATGCAATAAAAGGAAATTTAGGAAAAAATATAATTGGAACAGAAGAAAGTGTAAAATCATTTACAAGTACAAAAATTAGTCAATATTATAACGAAAGATATACGAAAGATAATATTGTTATTGTTATATCTGGAAAATTTGATAAGCAAGAAATTATTGATAACATAGAGAAATATTTTGGAAAACTAAAAGATAATGCAGTTCAAAAATATGCGACAATACCATTTGAATTCAATGTGGGGAATAGTAAACATGAAAAAGACATAAAACAAGTAAACATTTGCATCACTCATAACGGACTTTCTTATATGGATGAAAAAAGATTTTACTTTGATATAGTCTCTAACATCATGGGTGGATCAATGAGTTCAAGATTGTTCCAAGAAATTCGTGAAGAACAAGGATTAGCATATTCTGTGTACACTTATAGCCAAGCATACAAAGAAGGTGGAGTCATTTCAACATATATAGGGACAAGTAAAGAGAGTTATGAGAAAGCAGTTGAAATAACACTAAAAGAATTTACTAAATTGAGAGAAAATGGGATATTAACAAAAGAGCTTGATAAAGCAAAAAATAAATTTTTAAGTAAAATAGCATTTTCAATGGAAAATCCTAG
>JAGOYM010000077.1 GCA_018059165.1 Leptotrichiaceae bacterium
AATCCACCTATTGATCCAATAAGAGAAGACATTGTTATGTCATTAACAACGCAAATTGGAACAAAGGCAAATATATTAATTGATACTAAAGAGAATGGTAATACATACGTATTGAAATCTCCAATTATAGATAATAAAACATTGGATTACATCAAAAATATCAATTTAAATGGGCATAAAACAGAAATTTTAGATATAACTTTTAAAGTATCTGAGTCACTAGAAGAAAAATTAGAAAAAATATTTATTGAAGCTGAGAATAAAGTAGATTCAGGTTCTAAAATTATAATATTATCTGACAAAAAAACAGATGATAAAAACATTGCTATTCCATCATTATTAGCAGTTGCAGGATTACATCACTACTTAATAAAAAAAGGTAAAAGAAATGAAATTGATATTGTTTTAGAAACTGGTGAAGCAAGAGAAGTAATGCATTTTGCACTATTAATTGGGTACGGAGCATTAGCAATTAATCCATATTTGGCACTAGATTCAATTGATTATATGGTAGAGAAAAATCTATATATTGATGCAGAATCAAAAGATATTGAGTTGCTTAAAAAAAATTACTTAAAAGCAATCGACAAATCGCTTCTTAAAACTATGTCTAAAATGGGAATATCAACAATTCAAAGTTATAGAGGAGCTCAAATATTTGAAGCAGTAGGGCTATCAAGAGAATTAATAGACAAATATTTCGTAGGAACAATTTCAAGAATTGAAGGATTGAAAATTTATAATCTTGAAAAAGAAATAAGAGAGCAGTATACAATAGCTATAAATGACCTAGAAGCTCAAAGTGAAGTATTACATACAGATGGTGAATATGCTTGGAAAAAAGAAGGTGTGAACAGAATACTTACACCTGAAGCAATAGCAAAAATACAAGATGCAACAAGAAGAAATGATTACAATACATATAAAGAATTTGCATCAATAATAAATAATCAAGGTGAAAAATTATTAACTATAAGAGGAATGCTGAAATTTAAAAATAAAAAATCTATAAGTATTGATGAAGTAGAACCTGTAGAAAATATAATGAGAAGATTTGTTACGGGTGCTATGTCTTATGGTTCAATATCAAAAGAAGCACATGAAGCAATTGCAATGGCATTAAATGAAATTGGAGGAAGATCTAACTCAGGAGAAGGTGGAGAAAATCCAGAAAGATTCAAGGACAATAGAAGAAGTGCAACGAAGCAAATAGCATCAGGAAGATTTGGAGTAACAACAACATATTTAGTAAATGCAGATGAATTACAAATAAAAATGGCGCAAGGAGCAAAACCTGGAGAAGGTGGACAATTACCTGGAGATAAAGTAAATAAAGAAATAGGGGCAACACGTCATACAACGCCAGGAATAGGCTTAATCTCACCTCCACCTCATCATGATATTTATTCGATAGAGGATTTAGCACAGCTAATATTTGATCTTAAAAATGTTAATGAGAGAGCTAGAATAAGTGTTAAATTAGTTTCAGAAGCAGGAGTTGGAGTTGTAGCATCTGGAGTAGCAAAAGCACATTCAGAAATGATATTAATAGCAGGTCATGACGGTGGAACAGGAGCATCTCCATTATCATCAATTAAACATGCAGGATTACCATGGGAACTAGGTATTGCTGAAACACATCAAATATTGAAAGAGCACAAATTAAGAAGCCGTGTAACACTTCAAGTCGATGGGAAATTAAAAACAGGAAGAGATGTAATAATTGGAGCCATTTTAGGTGGTGAAGAATTTGGATTTGCAACTATGCCACTTGTGGTATTAGGGTGTATTATGATGAGAAAATGTCATACTAATATGTGTCCTGTTGGTGTTGCAACTCAATCAGAAGAATTAAGACGTAAATTTGTTGGAAGATATAAAGATTTAATAACATACTTTAGATTTATATCAGAAGAAGCTAGAGAAATAATGGCTGAATTAGGAGTCTCAAAATTAGACGACTTAGTAGGAAGAACAGATTACTTAGAAGTAAATGAAGATATAGATATAGAGAAAGCAAAAACTGTAGATTTATCAAAAATATTGTATCGAAATGAAAACTCTTTAACAACAGATATTAAAACAACTGATCAAGACTTTAAAATGGAAAACATAATAGATAAAATATTATTAGAAGAAGCAAAAGATGCATTGGAAAATGGACAAAAAATAGTTATTAATAAAAATTTATCAAATGCAAACAGATCAGTAGGTGCCATGTTAAGTGGAGAAGTGGCTAAAAAATATGGTGAAGAGGGATTACCTGATGACACAATAGTACTTAATTTCAAAGGATACGCAGGACAAAGTTTTGGTGTATTCGGTATGAAAGGTATAACAATGAGTCTTGAAGGTCAGTCTAATGACTATATTGGTAAAGGATTGTTTGGAGCAAAAGTAATTGTTAAGAAACATAAAGATGCAGAATATGATAGTAACAAAAATATAATTGGTGGAAATGCCATATTATATGGAGCAATAAAAGGAGAATTATACTTAAATGGAATAGTTGGAGAAAGATTCTGTGTTAGAAATTCTGGAGCAATAGCAGTTGTAGAAGGTGTAGGAGATCATGGTTGTGAATATATGACTGGTGGAAGAGCAATTATACTTGGTGAAACTGGGAAGAACTTTGCAGCAGGAATGAGCGGAGGAATTTCGTATGTGTATGATGTAAATGGTACATTTGAAGCGAAAGTCAATACAGAGATGGTATTACTTGATGTATTAAATGATAAATACGAAAAAGAAATACTTACATATATCGAAAAACATTTTGCATATACTGGAAGTATTATAGCTAAAAACATATTACATAATTGGACAGAAGAGAAAAATAAATTTAAAGTAGTAATATCACCAGAATACAAAAAATTATTTGATAATGGGGAGGTGAAATAATGGGAAAATCAGGTGGATTTTTAGAAATTAAAAGAAAAGAGAAAGAATTAAGAGATACAAAAGAGAGAATTTCGGATTTCAAAGAGATCAATATAACACAAGATAAGAAATATATTGAAGATCAATCTGCAAGATGTATGGATTGTGGAGTTCCTTTCTGTCATATGGCTTGTCCGGTTGATAATATATGTCCTGAATGGCAAGATTTAGCTTATAAAGGAGAATGGGAACGTGCATTGGAAGTATTGCACTCAACAAATCCTTTTCCAGAGTTCACTGGAAAAGTCTGCCCTGCACCTTGTGAAGGAAGTTGTACATTAGGATTAAATGATGAACCTGTTGCAATAAAGAATATAGAGCTTGCTTTAGTTGAAAATGGTTGGGAAAATGATTGGATTAAACCTAAAATTTCAAAACACAAATTAAATAAAAAAGTTGCTGTAATAGGTAGTGGACCGGCTGGTCTGGCTGCAGCTCAAGGACTGACAAGATTTGGTTATGATGTGACTGTATATGAACGTGATGAAAGAGCTGGGGGACTATTAAGATTCGGGATACCAGATTTCAAATTAGAAAAAAGTGTAGTTGAGAGACGTGTTGAGCAAATGGAAGCTGAAGGAACAACTTTCATTTACAATACACAGGTTGGAAAAGACATACCTGTAAAAACAATTGATGATGAGTATGATGCAGTTGTAATAAGCAGTGGATCAAAAAAACCAAGAAATCTTCAAATTCAAGGAAGACATTATAAAGGAATACACTATGCAATGGATTTCTTGACGCAACAAAATAGAAAAAATAATAATATACCATTGTATGATGAAGAAATAGTTGCAAAAGATAAGAATGTATTAGTAATAGGTGGAGGAGACACAGGTGCTGATTGCGTGGGAACATCAGTTAGACAAGGTGCAAAAAATGTTTTCCAAGTTGAGATATTAGATAAACCATCAATAACACGTGAAGAGTCAAACTCATGGCCACAATACCCATTAGTTTTAAAATATTCGACTTCACATAAAGAGGCAGCAGAAAAATATGGACAAGATCCAAGAGAATGGAATATTGTAACTAAAGAATTCATTTCAGATGAAAAAGGTAATCTTAAAGGAGTTAAAGTTGCAAAAGTTGAGAGCAAAAACTTAAATGGACACCTTGTTTTCGAAGAAATTCCAGGAAGTGAGTTCATTATAGAAGCAGATTTAGTATTTCTAGCAATTGGATTCGTACATCCACATCATGAAGGGTTAATTGAAGATACTCATGTTGAAATAGATGGACGAGGAAATGTAAAAGCCAATGAAAAAGATTATAAAACAACAGTTGAGAAATACTTTGCAGCTGGGGATGTTAGAAGAGGACAATCTCTTGTAGTATGGGCAATAAGAGAAGGAAGAGATGCAGCTAAGTCAGTGCATAAGTACTTGCAAGGAACGAAATAATAAATATATAATTTGAAGCCAAGATGAGAAATTGTCTTGGTTTTTTTGTTTTGGATCAGTCCCATTTGTTTAGAGCATGTTGTACCAAAAGTAAGTAAAATATGTTAAACTAAAAAA
>JAGOYM010000032.1 GCA_018059165.1 Leptotrichiaceae bacterium
TACATTTTCCATTCTAGTATCTTACCAAAGAATTTCTTTAACTCTTCTGTTTTAGGATCTTGAAATAAATCTTTTGCAAATCCATGCTCTACAATTTTTCCTTTATCAACAAATAAGATATAATCTGCAACACTTCTTGCAAATCCCATTTCATGTGTTACAATTATAAAATCTTTATTTTCCTTCTTCAAAAGTCCTATCATTTCAAGTACTTCTGACGTCAATATTGGATCTAGTGCTGCTGTTGGCTCATCTAACATAAGTAGTTCTGAATCTATCGCCAATGCTCTCACAATAGCGATTCTTTGTTTTTGTCCACCTGATAGTTGATGTGGCTTTTTATCTTTATGTTCCTCTAATCCAAATTTTTTGAATAATCCAATTGTTATAGTTTCTGCTTCTTCTTTTGATTTGTTATGTACTTTTTCTAGCACTAAAGAAATATTTCTAAGTGCTGTTAAATGTGGAAAAAGATTGTATTGTTGAAATACAACTCCAATATTTTTGTGAAATTCTAGAGATTTTTTACCTTTTTCATTATTCAGTTTATAGTTATTTAGTTGGATACTTCCTTCTGTTATTGTTTCTAAACCTGCAAGAAGTCTTAATAATGTTGATTTTCCACCACCACTAGGCCCTATTATTCCTAATGAATTTATGTTTTCTAGTTCTACACTAATCTCATCTAGAACTTTCAAATTACCAAATGTTTTTGTTAGTTTTTCTAATTTTAACATCATGCTATTCATCCCCCTGTATTTTGAATTTACTTTCAAAATATTTAGTGATTAATGATATTGGTATTGTTATAATTAAATACCCAATTGCCAAGTATATATACACTTCTGCTGTTTTAAATGTCATTGAATCTATTTCTTGAATTTTTTTTGTAAATTCTGCAATAGCAATTACAGATAATAGTGCTGATCCTTTTACAACTAATGCAAACTGACCTGCAAGAGGTGGTAACATTGGCTTAATCAATTGTGGAATAATTAGATATCTATATTGTTGTAATTTTGTAAATCCTAAACTTTCTGCAGATTCCCATTGTTGCTTATCTATACTCTCTATTCCTGCTCTAAATATCTCCGCGACAAATGCTCCATAAAATATTGATAAAATCAATGTACCAATTGTGTAACTACTATCTACTTTGAAACTCCCTATATGAAAGTCTCCTAGTCTAAATGCAGTCCCAACAAAATAGTAAAATATTATAATTTGAACAAGTAAAGGTGTTCCTATTATTATTTCTGAAAATGATGTTGCTAAAAATTTCAATGTATATGATTTTGATTTTTTCATTATTGCTATTATAAGTCCTAATATTACACTTAATATAAGTGAAAAGAAACTTATTATAATTGTATTTTTATAGCCTTGTATCATCATATTAAAATACTGTGGTTCTCTAAATATGAATCCAAAATCAAATGTGTATCCTTTTTCAACTAGTTTTTCTCCAGTGAATCTTATTAGCTCAAAGTAAAGAAAGGAGCTAATTAAAATAGCTCCTATAATCCTCAATACTTTTATTGTTCTCTCTTTATTTTCTTTCATATAATTACCTCTTAGAAGAAGAATTTCATTCCTGTTGCTTTTTCAAATTCGTCTTTTTGACCTTTCAGATATTTATCTCTTATTTTATCAAATGTTCCATCTGTTTTTGCCTTAGTTATGAATGCATCCACTTTTGCTTTTAACTCTGGTTGATTTTTTCTCATAGCAATTCCCCATCCAGATACATTTTGAAGTGGTATCATTACTGCTCTTGTTGTATCTTTATATTTTTCATTATGTTTTGCAATAGATAATGGATCATATATAAATACTTGTGATTTACCTTGTGATACTTCTAATACTGCTTGACTTTCTTTATCAAATAAATTTAATTTTGCTTTTGGTGCATTTGCTTTTGCCCAAAGTGCTCCTATTGTTCCTGTTTTTACTGCTATTGTTACATTTTCATTGTTTAAGTCTTCTGGTTTTTGTACTTTTGAATCTTTATATACTAACATTACAAGTGGTGATGCAGCATATGGTACAGAAAAATCAACTTGTTTTGCTCTTTCTTCATTTATAGTCATTGATGATATAATGAAATCTATCTTACCTGATACTAATGCAGGTATCAATCCAGGATATGAAATATTTTGTATTTCTACTTCTTTTCCTAATGCTTTTCCTAATTCTTGAGCTAATGCTACACTCGCTCCATCTGGTTTTCCATCTTTTCCAACTGTTTCAAATGGTGGATATTCTAACTCCATTCCTACGATGATTTTATTTGATTCGGCTTTTTTCGCAGTTTCTTGTTTTTGTCCACAAGAAAAAACAAATAAAGATAATGCTAACATTACTAATAATTTCTTCATAATTCCTCCTAAAAATTTGTTTTTCAAACATTTTAATATACAAATATAGTTTAGCATTTTTTATTAATTTTTACAACTTTTTATATTCTATTTTTCTAGGTTTTACCCATTCACTCTCTTTTCCTTTTGAATAGTCACTTATAAATTTATTTTTAAAGTCTTTAAATTCTCCACTTTTAATGGCTTCTCTTGAATTATTCATTAATTTAATTAAAAAATGTAGATTATGTATTGTTGCAAGTCTTTGACCTAGCATTTCATCTGCCTTAAATAAATGTCTTATATAAGCTCTTGTATAGTTTTTACATGCGTAACATTCGCAATCCTCATCAAGTGATCTATCATCTTCCTCATACACTTTATTCTTTATTACAAGTCTTCCATATTTTGTAAATACCGTACCGTGTCTTCCGATTCTTGTTGGTTGTACGCAATCCATCATGTCTATACCATCTTCAACGGCTTCTAGCATATCTAATGGCTCTCCTACACCCATTAAGTACCTTGGCTTATCTTTAGGAAGCTTCGGTGTTATGTACTCTAGAATTCTATACATATCCTCTCTTGGCTCTCCTACTGCTAGTCCACCAATTGCATATCCAGCAAAACCTTCATCCATTTCGTGCAATTCACTGAAACTCTTGTCTCTTAAGTCTTCATAAATTCCACCTTGTACAATTGCAAATAATCCTTGTCTATCTTTATTTTTATTAGCATCTATACACTTTTTTGCCCATCTTGTAGTTCGTTCAATCGAAGGTATCAAATACTCTTTCGTTGACATTCCAGGAGGACATTCATCAAATGCCATTATTATGTCACTTCCCAAATTATTTTGTATTTCTATTGATTTCTCTGGTGATATAAAATGTTTTGATCCATCTATATGCGATCTAAAATGAACACCTTCTTCAACAATTTTTCTTATTGCACCTAAACTAAATACTTGAAATCCTCCACTGTCTGTTAATATTGGTTTATCCCAATTCATAAATTTATGGAGTCCACCAAATTTTGCAACTAAGTCATCCCCTGGTCTTAAATACAAATGATATGTATTTCCTAATATTATCTGTGTATTGATTACTTCTAGCTCTTCTTTTGTCATCATCTTTACAGTTGCTTGTGTTCCTACTGGCATAAAAACAGGTGTCTCTATTTCCCCATGAGGTGTTGTTATTACTCCTGCTCTCGCATTTCCATCAACTGCTTCTAATCTATATTTTATTGGTTCATTTTGCTTTGTACTCAACTTTGTTCTCCTTCATGATATTTCTTATTTTCTAATAATCTCAACTACATCAGGCATTGATAATAAATTATTTGCTAATCTATCAAAATCTTCTTTTCTTTTTATCATAATTCCCATTCTTATTAATGCATAAGATATCCCATTTTCTTTTGTCATATTAGTATTTACATTTACAATTTCCATCTTGTATTCATTAAGAATTCTAACAATATCAAGCAATACTCCAGTTCTATCTGCAACTTTTATTGTGAAATAGAATTCGTATTTAGTTGTATTTAACTCCAGCTCTTTATCATCCCAAAAAACTTCAATCTCTCTTTCAGCTTCTTTATCTAAAAGTGTCTTGAAATTAGGACAATCTGCTCTGTGTATTACAATTCCTCTTCCTCTTGTTACAAATCCTCTTATTTCATCTCCAGGTAACGGACTGCAGCATTTTGCAAAATGATACATCGTGTTTTCCGTTCCAGTTATTTGAATTCCACCTGTACTTTTTTCTTTTCTTCTATTTCCTTTTTCAGTTTCTTCTTCAAGTACTTGCTCCAAATTCTTCACTTCTTTTACTTCAAAACGTTTCAAAAATCCTTCTAGTGATAAGTCCCCTACAGCAAATTTGTAACACATTGATTGAAAATTAAGAACATTGAATTTCTTCATATACAAGAATACTCTTTCATCATCTTCTAAATCTTTCAATTTTATATTCAATTTTTCAAATTCTTTTTCTAATATTTGTTCACCTTCATGAACTTTTTCTACATATTCTTCATCCTTAAACCATTTTTTTATTTTCACTCTTGCACTATGGTTATTTACCATGTTAATCCAGTCTTTTCCTGGACCCTTTAAGTTTTTAGATGTTAATACTTCTACTTTGTCTCCATTCTTTAAAACATGATCCAACTGAACAATTTTATCATTAACTTTTGAACCAATTGTTTTGTATCCTATTTGTGTGTGAATGTGAAATGCGAAATCTAACGCTGTAGAATTATTAGGTAATTCTATTACATCTCCTTTTGGAGTAAATACAAATATAGTCTGACTTAGTACATTTCCAGTAACTTTTTTTGCAAAATTATGTGTGTTGTCTTTTGACTCCTTCACATCTTTACCATCATTAGTACTTTTTTCAACCATTTTTTTAACTGCTGCATAATATTCATCATTTTTTGTTTTTGATTTTTTTTCTTTATATTTCCAATGTGCTGCAACTCCATCTTCTGCTATTGCATGCATCTCATATGTTCTTATCTGAACTTCAACATTCTGATGATTAGGTCCTACTATAGTTGTATGTATAGACTGATAGCCATTTGGTTTAGGAACGGCTATGTAGTCTTTAAATCTACCTGATACAGGTATAAATATACTATGAATTATACCTAGAACGTTGTAACATTCTACTTCTTTCTTTACAAGTATTCTTATTGCTATTAAATCATATAAATCAGCAAATTTCTTCTCTTTCTCATGTATCTTTTTATATATACTATACAAATGTTTTGGCCTTCCAGTTACTTCAGCTTCTATTCCTTGTTCTGCCATTTCTTTTTGGATAGCAGTTATTATTTCAGTAGTATATTCTTCTCTTTCTTCTCTTTTCGCATTAACAAGATCACTAATTTCGTTGTAATCTTCAGGATATAAATACCTGAAGCTTATGTCTTCTAGTTCCCATTTGATTCTGGCCATCCCTATTCTATGAGCTATAGGTGCAAATATTTCCAAACTTTCTTTTGATTTCTCAATTTGCTTTTCTGGCTTCATATACGTCAAAGTTCTCATGTTATGTAATCTATCTGCTAATTTTATTATTACGACTCTTATATCTTCTGACATCGCAACTATCATTTTTCGAATATTTTCAATTTTTTTCGAATCTGTTCTAGGTAAATTTCTAAGTTTTGTAACACCATCTACCAATTTTGTTACATCTGACCCAAATGTATACTCTATATCTGATAATGTTATTAACGTATCTTCAACAACATCATGCAATATTCCTGCAACTATAGTGTCTGTATCCATTTTCATATCAGCTAATATCTCAGCTACCTCTATTAGATGTAGTATATAATCTTCTCCACTTTTTCTTTTTTGACCAATATGTGATTCATTAGCCAATATATATGCTTGTTGAATTTTATTTATATCTACATCTAATTTATTCTCTTTTATTCTATTGACCAATCTTTGAAATAAGTCTTTTTCTTCATCCATATTCACCAGCTCCTTTATAACCATTTTATAAAAAAAGAGCGTTGACTTAGCTTAACAATCAACATCTTTTTTTATTTCTTTAATATTTCAATAACGAGTATACGTCATATCCTTCTAATAAATCTCTTCCTTGAAGTCCTTCTAACTCTATTAAAAATGCTAATTCGTAAACAACTGCATCTAGTTTTTCAACTAACTTAACCATAGCTCCCGCGGTTCCTCCAGTTGCTAATAAGTCATCAACTATTAATACTTTCGCTCCCTTTTCAAAAGCTCCCGTATGTACTTCTAGTATCCCTTTTCCATACTCTAATTCATACTCAACTTTAACAGTTTCAGCAGGTAACTTTCCTATTTTTCTTGCTGGAACGAATCCAGCTCCTATGTTGTATGCTATTGCTGCTCCAAAAATAAATCCTCTTGCATCTGCTCCTAGTACATAATCGATTCCCTTATCCATATATCTATCTGTAAAATCTTTAATTATTAATTGTAATCCTTTTTTATCTTTTAATAATGTAGTTATATCTCTAAATAATATTCCTGGTTCTGGAAAATCTGGTATTGTTCTTATTAATTCCTGTACTAATTCTTTTTCATTTGCTGTCATTTTTCCTCCTAGTTATCCCATAAAAGACCTAAATAACTAGACATTTGTTCGTTATTTAGTATTTTTAATAGTTGTTCTTTTATATTTGGGTACAATTTTATATCTTTAATTTCTTCTTTTGATACATATCTCAAATCTGATAAATTCGATTCATCACCTATTTTCATTGGCTCTGAATCATTTTTGACTATTACTAAAAAATATAAATTAATTACATGTTTATTCTTATCTGGAGATATTGCTTCTGAGAAAAACAAAAAATCTTTAACTTCTATATCTAAATTTGTTTCTTCCTTGTATTCTCTAATTAGTGCTTGCTCAGTACTTTCTCCCCAATCTACTCCACCACCTGGTACTAACCAATACTTTTTATCTTTTTTTGTATGCTCTATTAGAAGTATCTCATCCCCTTGTATTGTAATTCCAGCAACTCTTATACGTGGTTTATCAATTCTCGGTATTTCCATCGGTAACCCCTTTATCTTTTGGTAAAATAACTCTTACTTTATCTATTCTCTTATTATCGATTTCTAAAACTTTTAGAATATAATTATCTTTTTTTATTTGATCATTAAGTTCTGCTACTCTTCCTAATTCTGATTGAATAAATCCAGAAACTGTTTCGTATTCTTCTGAAAGGGGTATGTCTATTCCTATTTCTTGGTTTAAATCTTCTATACCCGTTTCTCCTTTAATATCATACAATGTTTCTTTTATTTGTTGAATATTTTCTTCTTCTTGATCAAATTCATCTCTAATTTCACCAACAATTTCTTCTAATAAATCTTCAATTGTTATGATTCCAAGTGTTCCTCCATATTCATCTAAAATAATGGCCATATGATTTTGTTTATTTCTAAACTCTTCCAATAACTCTACTAAAGTCTTAGTTGCTGGAACATAATATGCTTCTCTTATTAATTCTTTTACTGGTGTTTCACTGTCTTTTACTCTATCATATTTTATTAAATCCTTTAAATATAGAATTCCTATAATGTTATCTATTTGTTCATCATAAATAGGTATTCTTGAAAACCCTTGTTCTATTATATCTTGCCATACTTCGCCAAGTGTCTTTTCTGCTTCAAGTGCAAATACAGCTGTTCTTGGTGTTAAGATTTCTCTAACTGTCGTATCAGAAAACTCAAATATACTATGAATCATTTCTTGTTCGCCTTCTTCTATGACTCCTTCATCTTTTCCTACATTGACAAATGATTTTATATCCTCTTCTGTGATGACAAACATATTATCTGTAATTTTCACACCAAATAATCTTGCTATAAATTTTGAAATTCCCATAAAAAATTTGACAAATGGAGTTGATATCACTCTAACTGCATTTACAATAAATATTACATTTTTAGCTATTTGATATGGATATGTTTTTGCTATAATTTTAGGTGTTATTTCTCCAAATATTAGTATTAATACAGTCATTATAACAGTTATTATCATAAGTGCTTGATTTCCACTTATGTTCATTTTATTCAGTACTCCCAATGCTACTGCCGTTGCTAAAGCTGTTGCTCCAGTATTTACTATATTGTTTCCCAGTAACATTGCAGTTATAAACTCATTGGGATTGTCAAACCACTTTTTAAATAACCCCGCTTTTTTAGGATCCTTCTCTTTAACTTCGTTCATGTGAATATGTTTTAGCGATGTCAATGATGTTTCTGACGCCGAAAAAAATGCTGAGATACTGATTAATACAGCTAATAAAATAAAATTAAGCCAAATCCGATATTCTTCCAATTTGTATTACACCGTCCTTTGATATTTTCAATTCTTTAGAATGTTCCTTTTACTAAATCTGTTTTTGTCATTATTCCTACTAATTTATCTTTTTCTATAACCAATAAACAATCCTTATTATTTTCTAGCATGTCAGTTATTACCTCTGACAAGTTATCATTTATTGAGATTTTAAATACTTCTTTATCCATAATCTCTGATGCTTTTATCGCCACTATTTTTTTATATTTTTCTTGAAATGACTTGTCATTTGATAAAGTTAGCATTAAATCCCAAATTGCTAAAATTGGTGGTTCAGGCGCTATCCCTTGTTTTACAAGAAGGTCATCTCTACGTATTATCCCTACTATTTTTTCATCTTTTAGAACAGGTAATTTCCCTATCCCTTTTTCTTTCATAAGTACCAATATTTCTTCAAGTGAAGTATCTTCTTTAACAGTAATGAACTCTCTATTCATCACTTCCGCTATTGTTTTCATATTATCCCCTACTTACTTTTATTTTTACCTAAATAGTTTATCATATTTTCAGGCTATTCACAACTATATCAAAATTTCATATCTCTAGTAATATACTAATATTAATCTATATGATCATTAGAATATATCCATTTTTTATTTGTTAAACTATAGTTTATTATTTCTTCTTTTTTAAAAAATAAATTTATTTCTCTTTCTGCATTTTCTTCAGAATCTGAAGTATGTATTAAATTATGTTCCACATCTGCTGCAAAATCTCCTCTTATTGTTCCTGGTAAAGCTTCTTTGGGTGATGTTGCTCCTGCTATTTTTCTCATTATTCGAATAACATCTCTACCTTCTAATACCATTGCTAATACTGGGCCTGATGTCATAAATTTAACTAACTCACCATAAAAAGGTTTTTCCTTATGACATTCATAGTGTTTCTCACACAGTTCTTTTGGTATAGACATTAATTTCATGGCTACCATAGACATCCCTTTATTTTCTATTCTTTGAATTATATCTCCAACTAATTCTCTTTGAATTCCATCAGGTTTAATCATAACAAATGTCTTTTCCATTTGACCTCTTTTCATAATTTATTATTATATTTTGAATGCTACTCTATAATCATTAATAATTGTCCTTTTTTTATTGGTGTTCCATCTGCAATAAATAGTTTTTTCATTGTTCCTGAAATAGGCGCTTTGACTTCATTCATTAACTTCATTGCTTCGACTATACATAATGTTTGACCTTCACTCACTTTTTCTCCCTCTTTCACAAAAACGTCTGATGTTGGTGATGGCTTAGAATAATAAGTTCCCACCATTGGTGACATTACTTTTGTTCCTGAGATTTCTTCTGCAACTTCAACCTTGACTTGAGGTGTTCCTTTATTTTCTAGATTTAATGACTCCTGCTGTGTTGATACTGATGCTACTTGATTTGCTTGACTAACAACAACTGTTTTTTCTTTTCTTTTCTTTTTAAGGCTTATTTTGAAATTCTCATTTTCGTTTTCGTATTCGATCCCATCTAATTGACTTGAGTTAATGCTTTTCGCTAACTCTTTTATGAATTTAATTCTCTCCTTCATAACTACCTCTCTTCTTTAATTTATATGATTTATATGTATTTTTTATTAAACTTGCTATTGTCATAGGTCCTACTCCACCAGGTACAGGTGTTATATAACTTGCTTTTTTTGATACATTTTCGTAATCAACATCTCCACATAATTTACCATCTAACCTATTTATTCCAACATCAATTATAACTACGCCTTCTTTTACATCTTCTTCTTTTATTAACTTCGGTACTCCTGTTGCTGCAATAATTATATCTGCTTGTTGTAGTTTTTCACTCATATTTTTTGTACTCGAATTACATATTTGAACAGTTGCACTTCTCTGTACTAACATTACAGAAATTGGTTTTCCTACTATATTACTTCTGCCTACTACTACTACATCTTTCCCTTTTACATCTATTTTATATTCATCTAGTATTTGTAATATTCCATAAGGTGTACAAGGCAAAAATCCTGTTTCGTCATTTATTAACATTTTACCTATATTTACAGGGTGAAATCCATCAACATCTTTTTCTGGAGCAATAGCATTAATGATTTTTAGTTCATTTATATGCTTTGGTAACGGTAATTGAACAAGTATACCATCAATCGATTCATCTTTATTCAGATTATCTATTAAAGATAGCAGTTCTTCTTCACTACTTGAATCTTCTAATTTATGAGTCATTGAATGAAATCCGACTGTATTACATGCTTTGATCTTATTAGCCACATATACTTTTGATGCAGGATTTTCTCCAACAATTACAACTGCTAGACCCGCAGGTCTTCCATATTCTATTAATATTTCTTGTTGCTTTACAGAAATTTCATTTAATACTTTTTCAGCTAGCTGTTTCCCATTCATTATTACCACAAGATCACCTCTTCAATTTTTTAGTTAATTATCTATTTTGTTTTATCAAATTTAACTTCTTTTCTCCAATAGTTTAGTTCTTGTAATTTTGCAGATATATCAATATTCATAACTGCTACGCCTTTCGGTACTTCCAATTTATATGTTGTCATATTTAAGATAGCATGAATTCCAGACATTATTATTCTATCAGCAACTATTTGCGCATGCTCTTTTGTTACTGCTAAAATTACTGCATCAATTTTTAGCTTTTTCGCTTCTTCTTTTAAATCATTCATATCTTTTATTGTAATACCCAATGTTTCTATTTGAGTTCCTATTTTTTTATCATCTTTATCAAAAACTCCAACTATTTGGAATCCTTTTCCTAGTATCTTACTATTTGATGAGATCAGCTCTCCCATTCTTCCATGTCCAACAATCGCTACATTGTTCATAACATTTATTGACAAAATATTTTCTATAATATCAATAAGTACAACTATCTCATATCCTTTTCCTCTAACACCAAATTCACCAAATGTAGATAAATCTTTTCTAACTTGTGCTGATGTTGTATCCATTATCTTTGATAATTCAATCGAATTTACAAATTCTTCACTTTTTGCTAACTCTACTAATATTGTCAAATACTCTGTCAATCTTTGAACTACTCTACCAGATACTTCTTTTTTTTTGTTTGTTCTTTTTGCCTCTTTTATTCCTTTTTGGTTAAGCTTTGTACTCATTATAGTACCTCCAAATCATATTTATTTACCGAATTTACTATTTAATATTATTTTTCGTCCATTTATTATATCGATTCCTGATTGACTTTTCTTTCCTTGAAATTTTACTTCCTTTAATATTATACCACCATTTTTAACTTTTACTACTGGTCCTTTTTTATTTAGTATTTCTACAATTTCTCCATACTCTCCATCATACTCTTTATCTATCTTTTCAGATAAATATACTTTTATAATTTGATCATCATAATAAGATAATGCGCCTGGAAATGGATTAAGTCCTCTTATTTTATTATATATATTTTCTTTCGTGTCCGACCAATCTATAACTTCTTGTTCTTTAGAAATTGGTTTTACAAAAGTTACTAAAGATTCATCTTGCTTTTCTGCAATTACTTTACCACTTTCAATCAAATTAATTGCTTTCTCTAAACCTTTTGCACCAATTTTTTTAAGTTTGTCATGAAGTGTTCCCAACGTATCTTCTTCTTCAATTGTACAATATTCTTTTAGAATTACATCTCCAGAATCTAATGTTTCTTCAATGTACATAATACTGACACCCGTTTCTTTGTCCCCATTTATTACTGCTGAATGTATTGGTGATGCCCCTCTGTATTTCGGTAATAAAGAAGAGTGTACATTTATTATACCATATTTAGGAATTTCTATTATTTCCTTTGGTATTATTTTACCATATGCAACAACGACAATCAAATCAGGATTTATTTTTTTTATTTCAGAAATAATCTCTTCATCTCTCATCCTACTAGGTTGTAAAATACTTATGTTATTTTCTAATGCATAATTTTTAACAGGAGAATTCATGATCTTATTACCTCTTGAATTTGGCTTATCCTCTTTTGTAAAAATTAATTTAAGATCCGTATTCTTATCTACAATTTCTAGACTAGGTATTGCGAACTCAGGAGTTCCCATAAATATTGTTTTTAGCATCTGTAATCCACAACCTTTCATACATTTATTCATTTAATAGTTTATTGCTCAGCACTCATCTTCTTAAGCTGATCTAGTTTTTTTGATATTAATCTTTTGCTCATTGGTGATATTTTATCTATAAATAATATCCCGTCAAGATGATCTAACTCATGTTGAAATGCTCTTGCCCATAAGTCTTCCATTTCTTCAGTTACTTCCTCACCTTTTTCATTCCAATATTTTACTTTTATCACTCTTGGTCTCGTTGCTTTTTTATATATCCCCGGTAAACTCAAACATCCCTCTTCTATCTCTATTAACTCTTTACTAAATTCTAAAATTTCTGGGTTTATAATTTTCTTTATTTCGTCTTCTATTTCCAAAACAAAAAATCTCTTGTCTATTCCAACTTGATTTGCTGCAAGGCCTATACCTTTTGCATTTCTCATTGTTACTATCATTTCATCAAGAGTTTCATTTAATTCATTGTCTATTTTTTCAACTTTTTTTGAGACTTTCCTTAAAACAGGCGTCCCGTATAATACTATTTTCATGTTTATCACCTATATTTAAAATTTTTATTGTGTTTATTTACATTAAATTTACTGGATCTACATCCACACTTATTCTAATTCCTTTTTCTTTATAATTTGCCATAACTGACTTAATAGAATTTTTTATTTTAACAATATTTTTTCTATCTGATTTTATAAATATTTGATACCTATATCTACTATTGATCTTATATAGTGGTGCTTTAAATGGTTTTGTTATCATTTGTTTCAAGTTATTGTCGTTATCTTTGTAGGCAAGATTTTGTATAAGCATACTATAAAAAATTTCAGCCTGTTGTTGAAGAGTATTTTCATCTTCTGACGACACAACTATATTGATTAAACGACCAAATGGTGGATAATTGAATATTTTCCTTAGCTGAAGTTGATTATTATAATACCCTTCATAATCGCTTTCAACCGTTTTAGTTATAACCTCATTTTCTTTATCAAATGTCTGGATTATAACTTTCCCTTCTTTTTCTCCTCTTCCAGATCTTCCAGAAGCTTGAAGAAGCAATTGATAAGTCTTTTCACCCGCTCTAAAGTCTGGGAAATTGAGTATTATGTCAGCATTTATTATTCCTACTAATGTTACTTCTGGAAAATGAAATCCTTTTGCTATTATTTGTGTCCCTAACATTATATCATATTTTTTATTTTTAAAATCATAATATATATTTTCATAATCTTGCTTTGTTTTAACTGTTTCAGAATCTATTCTTACTATTCTTGCATCTGGAAATAATGTTTTTAATTCATATTCTATTTTTTCTGTTCCACTACCTACATGAATTAATTTAGAACTCCCACATTTTTCACATGTTTTCACATATTTTTTTTCATACCCACAATAATTACATTTCAATTTGTTCTCATATTTATAGTGATTCAATGTTATGCTACAATTTGGACATGTGTAAATATGACCACAATCTTTACACTTTACAAATGTTGAGAATGCTTTTCTATTTAATACAAGCATTATTTGCTCTTTTTTTCTTAACACATTTGCCATCTCTTGTAATAATTCTTTTGAGAAGTTACTTGTCGTATCAACCTCTGATAGGTCCACTACTTGATATTTTGGAATTTTTGCACCATTATACCTCTCACTCAATTCAATTAGCTGTAAGTCACCATTTTGAGCTTGATTATACGATTCAAATGATGGTGTTGCTGACCCAAGTATCACTTTTATTTTATCTTTCTCACTAATAAGAGCTCTTTTTATTGCGACATTCTTTACATGGTATCTTGGATTGTTGTCTTGCTTATAAGTATTCTCATGTTCCTCATCTATTATAATATATTTCAAATTATTGACTGGTGCGAATATTGCT
>JAGOYM010000078.1 GCA_018059165.1 Leptotrichiaceae bacterium
AATGATAGAGCAAATAATGATGGTGGAATTTTTTTTTATAATAACGAAACAGAAAAATGGACAAGTTTATTTATAATGTTTGAAAACCAAACGTTACATACAGATGAATATGGAAAAGCAAAAAAAATAAGAAAAGAGGATAAATGATGAGTAAATTAGCAATGACAGAAGAAATATTTTGGGAATATTTAAGTACAGAGATTAACAGTGGAGCAGAAGAGTTTGATTTAATATCAAATTTGACAGAAAAACTAACAAAGAAATCAAATGAGGAAATATTTAGTTTTGGGGTTATAATTGATGAATTAATGGCAAAATCATATAGTTCGAAGCTTTGGTGCGCAGCTTATCTAGTAAATCACGGATGCACAGATGATGGATTTGATTATTTCAGATTATGGCTTATCTCAAAAGGGAAAGAAACATTTTATGATGTAATAAATAATCCTGATAATTTAATCAAATATGTTCATTTAACAGATTCGGTAGAAGATGAAAAATATGGAGAATTTTATGAAAATGAAGATTTTTTATATATTGCGATTGATGCATATGCTAAAAAGAATGAAATCGAAAGTTTTGAAGATTTATATGAAATTTATTTAGATAATTTTGATAAGTATAAAGATGAAATAAAATATGAGGATAGCGACTACCCTCATATAAAAATGACATGGAATGAAGAAAAACCTGAGACAATGAGAAGTCTTTGTCCTAAGTTATTTGAAGGATTTTACTTAGAAGTAGAATAACTACTAAAGTAAAGGTTAATTCCATTATATATTCCTTCAACTATTTTCAATTGATATTCACGAGAAGCCAATTTCTTATCTTCTTCTGGATTTGACATAAATCCCATTTCTATTAATGCTGTTGGAAGATTAGCCCAGTTAGTACCAGTTAGATCATCACGATAATTAGTCCCTCTGTTCTTTGCTTGAGTTGATTTTATAGTTTCACTTAAGATACTTTTTGAAAGTGAATCACTTTTATTGAAATAAGCACCTACATAGGGATTTTTTGATGTTGATGTCTGCATAGAAATACCATTTACACTTCTATTGTCTGATCCGTCTGCGTGAATTCTCACATAAATATCACACTTTGCATTTGTTGCCATAGTAGCACGTTCTTTATTACTAATATTCACATCATTTGAAGTTCTTATCATAAACACATTATAGTTATTGTTTTCTAATTTTTCTTTTAGAAGCATTGAAACTTCTAATGTTAATTGATATTCTGGTTTTTTAGTAGATATACCCTCTGTTCCAGATGAAATTTTTGCTTTCATAATTTTTGATCCTGGTGCATTAGGCTCTAGCGCTGTATTTTGTTTTCTTTGATGCCCTGGGTCAACACAGACCAATTTTGATGATTTAGGAGCGCTAGTACTGGCCTCTCCAATATTTTTTTCTAGATTATTAAAAATATCATTATCAATAGAAAAATTAAATGAACTTACTGCCAAGAGTGCTATTCCAATTATAGATTTAAACATATTCCACATCCTTTATATAATTTTTTTAAACTTTGAAACTAAGTAAAATGAGCCACAAACTACAATCGCTTTATAATTAAGAGTTAGTGCCTCTTCATAGCATGATTTAAGACTATCTTCGAATTTAAAGTTCGAGATATCAACATTATTATCAATAATTTTATCTTTTATTTGAACAGCATTAAGCCCATAATGTGCATTATCTAATGATGTTACAAAGATGCAGTTACTAATGCTTAAGAGAGGATCAAAAAATGATTTGATATCTTTTGTGTCGAGTAAAGAGGTAATAAATAAAACTTCATTTTTCTTGAATAAGTAGAATAAATTATCAATCAAAACTCTTATAGAATCTCCATTATGTGCACTATCAAGTATCACAAGTGGTGATTCCGAAACAATTTCAAATCGACCTTTTAAATCAATAGAATCAAGACCATATTGAATAGTTTGATTATCAATATTGAGAATTTTCGATACTTCATAAGCTAATAGAAAATTATTAACTTGAAAAGAACCAAATAAAGGAATGTGAAATTTAAAATTATCGACTGTCACATTAGTTGTAAAAGTTTCTTTATTAAGAGAATAAGTTACAGTATTATATTTATCAATTACATTTATATACGAATTAGTTCTTGATTTAATTGCATCAGAAAGTTCTTTCTTGTTATCTGCAAATAGACAAAGTTCGTTATTTTTGATAATACCAGCCTTTTCGTAAGCAATTTCATCTAGAGAATTTCCTAATATATTAATATGATCATAACTTATATTTGTAATAATTGCAATAAAAGAATTAAGTATATTTGTTGCATCCAGCCTACCACCTAATCCAGTTTCCAAAACAATGAAATCAGGCTGTTTCTCTTGAAAATAAAGAAGCATAATAAATGTCGTAAATTCAAAAAAATTCAGATAGATATTTTTTGATTTAGAAAATTCATGTATAATATTAAAATATTTAATTATATCATTATCGTCAATTAGTTCACGATTAAATGATATTCGTTCATTATATTTCATAATATGAGGAGAGGTAAATTTTCCAACATTGTAATTTGACTTTAAAAGAATACTTTCTATATATGATGTAACTGATCCTTTTCCATTAGTTCCAGCAATATGTACAATTTTTATGTTATCACAAGGAGAGTCTAACAACTTATATAAGTCAATTAAATCATCTAGACTTTCTTTTTTATCTTTTGGTTTTAAACTAAAAATATGTTTTAAAATATTTTCTATATTATTCACATTAATCACCTTTCAATATTATAACACTAGAGAATAGGAATTGTAAATGCTATAAATTTATGGTATAATAGAACGTAAATTTTAAAAATAAAATATAAATTATATAGTTGAAAAGAGGGAAAAAATGTTTCAAAAATTAGATGATGTTGTTATTAAACATGAAGAATTAACAGAATTACTTATGGATCCGAACGTTGCAAGTGATCCTAAAAAGATGACGGAGTACAATAAAGCATTGAATAGTATTGATGAATTAGTGGAAAAGTATAAATATTATAGAGGTAAAAAAGGTGAATTGGAAACACTTCGTGAAGATTTAAAAGTTGAAAAAGATTCTGAGATGAAAGAAATGATATTGGATGAGATACACTCTTTAGAAGAAGAAGTTCCAACGCTTGAAGAAGAACTGAAAATACTTCTACTACCAAAAGATCCAAACGATGACAAAAATGTAATAATGGAAGTAAGAGCAGGTGCAGGTGGAGATGAAGCAGCACTTTTTGCATCAGAGATATTTAGAATGTATGTAAGATATGCAGAAAGAAATAGATGGAAAGTTGAAATCATTGATAAAAGTGATATAGGTGTTGGTGGATTAAAAGAGGTAACATTCTCAATAGCAGGAAAAGGTGCATACTCAAGACTGAAATTTGAGAGCGGAGTGCATAGAGTACAAAGAGTTCCAGAAACAGAGTCTTCTGGGAGAATACACACATCAACAATAACTGTAGCAGTATTACCTGAAATAGATGATGTAACTGCGGTAGAAATAAACCCAGGAGATTTGAAAGTAGATACATATAGATCAAGTGGAGCGGGTGGACAACATGTAAATACAACAGATTCAGCTGTAAGATTGACACATTTACCATCAGGAATAGTTGTTACATCTCAAGATGGAAGATCACAAATAAAAAATAAAGAAGCTGCAATGAAAGTTTTAGCTTCAAAATTATATGAAATGGAATATGAAAAACAAAGAAAAACGGTTGAAAGTGAAAGACGTTCACAAGTTGGAACTGGGGATAGATCAGAAAAAATAAGAACATATAATTTCCCACAAGGAAGAATAACGGATCATAGAATAAAAGTCACAATACATAGAATGGATGCATTTTTAGATGGAGACTTAAATGAAATGATAGATGCACTAATAGCGTATGATCAAGCAGAATTATTAAAAACAGTAGGAGAGTAGGCTTAGCCTGCTTTTTTGTTTATAATTCCGTAAATATAATGAAAAAATAGAAGCATTGAAGTGAAACAGAAAATGAGTTATAATAGTAAATAAGTTGAACAATAGAAGTATTTAGAAAGGTAAACGATGAGCAGTATACTTGAAATATTAGATAGATCTAAGAGTTATTTAGACAAAAGAGAGATAGAAAAATCTCGGATAATAGCAGAAACTGTAGTTGCAGAAGCACTGCAAATAGATAGAATAATGATATATGCAGGATTTGAACGTGAAATTACAGAGGATGAAAAAGCATTAATTAGAAGTAAATTAGCTAGCATTGTTGATAAGAGTGATGATGAAATTGACATTGCAAATAATAACTTAAAAAACTTATTAGATAAAGGGATTGACTATTTAGAAAAAAATAATATAGAGGAAGCAAAA
>JAGOYM010000079.1 GCA_018059165.1 Leptotrichiaceae bacterium
ATTTTCACTTATTTTATCATCTGTAATACTATTTTCTGAACTTATCAAATCATTTTCAGATTTTTCTAACATTAAACCAAATTCAGGATTTTTTTCTTCTTGCTTATTAGTACTATTTTTGTTAGTACAATCTGAATTATTAATATTACTTGTAATACTTGAAACTTTCATATGAAAGTCCTTTCTATTTTAATTTAATATTTTTTAGTCTTAATGCATTTAATATAACAGAAACTGAACTAAAACTCATTGCAGCAGCTGCAATAATAGGTGATAATAAAATGCCAAAATAAGGATATAAAATACCCGCAGCAATTGGAACACCTGCTGTATTATAAATAAAAGCGAAAAATAAATTTTGTCTTATATTTTTCATAGTACCTTTACTTAATTTATATGCTTTTATAATGCCATTTAGATCACCTTTAATTAGGGTTATTTCAGCACTTTCTATTGCAATATCAGTACCTGTTCCCATTGCAATTCCTACATTTGCTGCTGTAAGAGCTGGTGCATCATTTATTCCATCGCCTGCCATTGCTACAATTTTACCTTGAGATTGTAAATCTTTTATTACTGATAATTTATCTTCAGGTAAAACATCTGAATAAACTTGTTTAATAGATAACTTTTTTGCCACAGCTTTGGCTGTAATTTCATTATCACCTGTTAACATTACTACATTAATTCCTAAAGAATGCAAGTTATCAATAGCTTCTTTTGTTGAAGACTTAATTGGATCAGCAATAGATATAAGTCCTGCTAAAATATTATCAATTGCTATAAAAATAACTGTTTGACCATTTTCTCTTAAATCATTTGCTTTTTGCACTGCATCATCTAAATTAATATTTAAATCTTGCATTAATTTTAAATTTCCTAATGCGATGATTTTAGTATCAACTTCTCCAATTACACCTTTTCCTGTGATATATTTGAAATTCTCAACCTCTAATATATCAATTGCATTTTCTTTTGCTTTTTTAATTATAGCTTCAGATAAAGGATGTTCACTATTTTGTTCTATTGCAGCAGCAAACTTTAAAATTTCATTTTCATTAAAATTATTTAAATTTGTAATTGTAGTTACTTGTGGTTTTCCAACTGTTAATGTACCAGTTTTATCAACAACAACTGTATCAATTTTCTCCATAATTTCTAAGGCTTCAGCATTCTTAATAAGTACTCCTTCTAATGCACCTCGACCAGTACCAACCATAATAGAAATAGGTGTTGCTAACCCTAAAGCACAAGGACAAGCAATAATTAAAACTGCTACTGCATTTACAATTGCAAAGGCAAGTGTTGGTTCAGGACCAAAGAAATACCAAATAATATAAGTTATAAAAGATATTAGTACGACAGCTGGAACAAAATATCCAGAAACACTATCTGCAAGTTTTTGAATAGGAGCACGACTTCTTTGTGCTTGAGCTACCATTTCTATTATTTGAGAAATTAATGTGTCTTTACCTATTTTTGTTGCTTTCATTATAAATACACCTGTACCATTTACAGTTGCTCCTATAACTTTATCATCAAGGTTTTTTTCTACAGGAATTGATTCTCCTGTAACCATTGACTCATCAATAATACTTTTTCCGTTAATGATAATTCCATCAACTGGTATTTTTTCTCCTGGTTTAATTTTAAGATTATCATTTAATTGTATATCTTCTACATCAATTAATTCTTCTGTTTTATCATTATTAATTCTTATAGCAGTAGAAGGAACAAGATTTAATAACATTTTAATTGCAACATTAGTTCTAGATCTTGCTCTAAGTTCTAATACTTGACCTAATAAAACTAAAGTAATAATTACACCTGCTACTTCAAAATATACAGGAACTGTTCCACCTTCACCTTGTAAATTTATAGGAAAAAGAGTTGGGAAAAACAAGGCAATAACGCTAAATATCCAAGCAACAATCACTCCTAATCCAATAAGTGTGAACATATTTAAACTTTTGTTTATTACTGAATAATATGCTTTAACATAAAAGTTCCATCCTCCCCAAAGGACAATAGGAGTAGCAAGAAAAAATTCAATATATTGAATTGTCGACATTGATAAACTAGATGGTAAAATATTTTCACTCAAATCAGCTAACATCGCTAAGATAAATAAAGGAATAGCTAAAACGGTACTTATCCAAAATCTTTTTGTCATATAATCTAATTCATCAGTATTTTCTTCTTCTTTCTTGTCTATTACACCCATAGGTTCTAATGCCATACCACATTTAGGACAATCACCTGGCTTATCACGAATAATCTCTGGATGCATAGGACATGTGTATTTTATATTTTGTTTTATTATTTCGTGAGTATGAGGTTCATCTAGGTGATTATGTTCTAAATGTTCATGATTTTTTTCTTCATTAAGATATTGAGAAGGGTTTCTTTCAAACTTATTTAAACAATTCTGACTACAAAAATAGTATTCTTTTTTATCATTAGTTGTACTAAATTTTGATGTTTCACTAACATTCATTCCACATACTGGATCTTTTATATTTAAATTATTCATTATTATTACCTTTGTTATGTTTGTGTCCACCGTGCATAAATATATGCATTACTGGACATAAAAGTAATAATAATAATGGCCAAAATTCAATTATTGAAGCGATTGGTTTATTTGATAGATAAAAAACAATGCCAATAACTACAGTTATTACTATAAGAATTTTTTTCATAATATATTTCCTTTATTTAATTTTTAAAACTACTATTTAACTATTAGATATATTTTATAACTCATCTATTAAAGTTCTAAACTCTTCAATGGAAAGTTCTCCCTTAGCTAATCTTTTTTTTAGAATATCTTTATTAGATACTTTATTTTTTTTATCTATAAAATAAATAATAATAAATATTACAGATAATAATATTAACCATACCAACATCATTTCAAAGTGATTTAACCTATCTAAATAATCTAACATTTTTAATCCTTAAGTTTTTATATTTATATTATAGGCATTCAACATGCAAGCAACGTGGAAAATATAATAAAAAATCAGATTAAAAAAAAGCTTCCAAGTTAACTTGAAAGCTTTTATAAAAGAGTATAACTATTACTCTTTATTTAGATTTAGTTCGCATTCTTTTTGTGCTTTATTTATGTCATTTCTTTTCCAAATAAAATAAATTGCTGGAACTACTAATAATGTCAAAATCACAGCACTAATCCACAAAGACTACACATACTTAATGTATACTGCTTTTACTCTAAAAAAATAAAGGAATAAAATGAAAAAGACTTTAAAAAAACTTGCTCTTGTATCAATGATAACAATGTTATCTTCAAGTATCTTTGCAAGTGAAATGAAAAAAGGTGTAGAAGAGCTTTCTCCTGAAGTTAGAGTTTTATTAGTTAAAGAAATGCAAGGTATAGAACAGGGTATGAAAGATGTTTTTTCATATATAATTGCTGGTAATTGGCCTGAAGTAAAAAAAATAGCAGTTAAAATCAAAGAAAGCTATATTTTAAAACAAAATCTAACTAAAGAACAAGCTCATGAACTAGATGTAAAATTACCAAAAGGATTTCTTGAATTAGATGGTAAGTTTCATAACCAGGCAGGAATGTTATCTCATGCAGCAGATATGGAGAATACTGAACTTGCAAATTTTTACACTTATAAAATGCAAGAATCATGTATATCTTGTCACTCTACTTATGCACAAAGTAAGTTTCCATTATTTTCAAAAACTCTTGCTGAAGACGTTCATAGTCATTAATACTTATTTAAAATGATTTAATTTGAGTTAGATTGAACTTTCTGCTTTACTAAAGCCCATATTTTAGGCTTTATTAAGTTAGTTTAATTTAATTTGGAAGTAATTTTACTGGAACCATCTGTACTTTATTATTCAATCATACGTTTATCCAGTAGACTATTAATTCAATATATTCCTCCAGTACAGTTACTAATACCAGCATATACCATCCATATTCATATGATTTGTCATTTTACCTTCATGCATATGGTCTCCCATGTAATCTTCACTTGCATATAATCCACTACTTACAAATAAACTTAATCCTAATCCCAATAATACTTTTTGTACGGCTTTCATTCTTTGTCCTTTGATTTTTTATACAAAATTATATTAATCTAATAAGGAATGAATGTGGAAGGTTAGGAAAAATTAATTAATGAAAAGGAAGTTTATTAAAGAAGAAAAGTGAGAGATAATTGTTTATCTCTCACTAAATCTTTTTAAATTTTAGTCTGAGTGAATTTAAAACTACTGTTACAGATGAAAAACTCATAGCAATTCCTGCATACATTGGAGTCAACATAACACCAAGAATAGGATAAAAAACACCTGCTGCTAAAGGAATACCAC
>JAGOYM010000033.1 GCA_018059165.1 Leptotrichiaceae bacterium
CTTTTTAATATTTATGTCTCTGTAGCTCAGTTGGTTAGAGCATTTGACTGTTAATCAAAGGGTCGTTGGTTCGAATCCAACCTGGGACGCCATTATTCATCACTTTTATTAAAGTGATTTTTTTTGTTTATACCTTTTTTTCTTTCACTTTTTTTGCTATAATAATAAGTGAGATGAAATCATGACATAATTCAAAATTAGTTTAAATTTATGTTTTAGAAAGAGGATAAAATGAAGGTACTTACAGTTGAGATAAAGAATGAGGCAGGCTTACATGCCAGGCCATCTTCAAAATTTGTTGAAGTAACGTCAAAATATGACTCGGATATTACGGTCCATACAGAAAATGAATCTGTAAATGGGAAAAGTATAATGGGTCTTATGTTACTAGGAGCAGAAAAAGGCAAAAGACTAAAACTTGTTGCTAATGGAGTAGATGAACATCAATTACTAGAGGCATTAAGACAGTTAGTCGAAGAGGAGAAATTTAATGAAGAATAATATAGAAGTATTGCGAGCTCAACATATGGGTTTTTGTTTTGGGGTTAAAGAAGCAATCGATGAAGTTGATAGATATGTTGACATGAATAAAGGTCAAATATATGTATTAGGAATGCTTGTGCACAATGAATTTGTAATTGATAGATTACAATCAAAAGGTGTTATATTTGTAACAGAAGAAGAAGTCCTTAGTGGGACATCGCCATTAAAGAAAGGTGATATAGTTATTATTAGGGCACACGGGACAATTCAAGAAGTACAAAGAGCGTTATTAGCACTTGAAGTTAAACTTATTGATATGGCTTGTATTTATGTTAAAAGTGCAAGAGATCAAGTAATGATTTGGGAAAAAAGAGGCTACAAATCTGTATTCATTGGAGATAAAGACCATATTGAGGTAAGAGGAATTACAAGTTATGGGATTGATCCAATCATATTTGGGAATCTACAAGAACTTAAGGATGCAAATCTTGATAGAAATGAACAATGGGTTTTTCTTTTTCAGACAACATATAACAAATTTGTATTTGTTGAGATAAATGAATATATTGTAGCAACATTTCCTAATGCAAAAGTAGTGAAGACAATATGTGGCGCAACACATCAAAGACAGATGTCAATAGAAAAAATAGCAAAAGAAGTGGATGCAATGTTTATTATAGGAAGTGAGCAAAGCTCAAATACGAAGAAGTTATTTTTGATTTCACAGTCATTGAACGATAGAAGTTATTGGATACGAAGACCAGAAGAATTGACGGAAGACATGTTGGAGAACGTAGAAAAAATCGGTATTTCAGCAGGGGCATCAACACCAGAGAGTGTAATAAATTTAATAGAAAATAGAATAAGTGAACTTTCAAGCAAGTAAAATTTATATATTAAAAATAAATGTGAAAGGGGATGTATGATTATGGCAGATATTATTGAAAATGAAGATCTTTTTGAACAAATGTTAAATGATTACCTACCGGAAGATAAGAAAAAGGGAGATATGATAGAGGCTACTATCATGAGGAAAGACACAGAATTCTCTTATTTAGACCTGAACAACAAGCTAGAAGGAAGAATATTAACACGAGAACTCGAAAACTATAATATTGGAGATAAGATAGACGTAAAAGTCATTAGAACAGACGATGAAAATATTATTGTTTCTAAATTCTTATTGGACAGAGAAAAAGAGTTTGCTTCATATGAAGAAAGTGAGATGCTAACTGGAGAAATTATTAAAAAAGTAAAAGGTGGTTACACTGTAAAAATTGGGAAAAACGAAGCATTTTTACCATTTTCATTATCAGCAATTGGGAAAGATGAAGATTGTATAGGTAAAAAGTATAAATTTTTAGTAAAAGAAAAGTCGAGAAATAGTATCAAATTATCACGTATAGATTTAGTGAAAAAGGAAGAAGAAGAATTTATTGACTCATTAAATGTGGGTGATATCGTTTTAGGAAAAGTGAAGCAAATATTAGATTTTGGGCTTGTTTTAGACTTAGGGAAGATAACAGGGTTTGTCCATATTTCTGAAATTTCTTGGGAGCAAGTATCAGATTTGATCAAAATGTTCGAATTAAATCAAGAAGTTAAAGCTGTTGTTATAGAAAAAGAAAAGGAAAAAAACAAAATAAAGTTAAGTATAAAACGACTTACAGAAAACCCTTGGAATATATTTTTAAGTAAAAATAGTGTGGGTGATGTAGTTTCAATAGTGATAAAAGAAAAACTAGACTTTGGATTAGTTGCTGAAAAAGATATGACTAATGGATTTATTCACATATCGGAACTTTCTTGGACACATAATGCAGAAATGTTGAGCAGCATTGAAGAAAATCAAATAATTGAAGCAAAAATAATTGAGATCGACGAGAAGAAAAATAATATCAAATATAGTTTGAAACAAATACACGAAGATCCGTGGAATGTATCAAAGGAAAAATACATAGTAGGACAAATTTTTGAAAACAAAATAGAGGAAGTTTTTGAGTTTGGATTGCTAGTTGAATTAGAAAAAGATATTGAAGGATTGATTCACGTTTCTGATCTGTCTTATAGAAGAATAAATGATATAGCTTCTAAGTATAAAAAAGGCGATATTATAAAATCTAAAGTAATTGGTTTTAATGATGAAAAACGAAGAATCTCGCTAAGTGTGAAGTCTATTTTAGATGATGTTTGGGCAAGTCAAAAAGAAGACACATTACTAGGGGAAACGTTTAAAGGTAAGGTTGTTAATATACAAGAGTATGGTATATTTGTTGAGATGGAAAATGGATTTGAAGTATTCATTCATAAAAATGAGTTTTCTTGGGACCGAGACGAAAATGTTGAATTTTCTATTGGAGATGAAGTTGAATTCAAAATGATCTCAGTTGAACTAGCAGAAAAAAAATTAGCTGGAAGTATTAAGCAATTAACAATTTCTCCATGGAAAGAAGCTGAAGAGCTTTATAAAATAGGAAATAAAGTAAAAACAACAATAATTGAAATACAAGAAAATGCAGTTCTCGTAAAATTAACTGATAGATTGAGTGGAGTTGTACCAAAAAGAGAGTTATCGAAAGAATTTATAAAAAATATTTCTGATAGTTTTTCTGTTGGTCAAGAAGTAGAAGGAATTATCACTGAATTCAATGAAAAAAGAAAATCAGTGTTACTTTCTATAAAAAGAATTGAAGAAATAGAAGATTCAAAGGAATTAGAAGAATTATTAAAAATATATGGAGTATAAAATAATAGGACAGTATGTGAATATAAGAAATAGCATGCTGTCCTTTGTATTAAAACTTGAAACTTAGAGGTTTATATGGTACTATATACTAGTATAATTCTATACTTTTTAAAGTTACTAAATGAGAACATAAATAAAATAATTTATATAAAATGCTAAACTTTATAGATATGATTTAATGATTAAAGTTTTGAGGAGATAAGAGTGGTAGATGATAAAGATCGAATATTAGCACCGCTAGAGTTAACGGAAGATAATATACAGAAAACATTGCGACCTAAGAATTTTTCTGAATATATAGGACAAGAAGATTTAAAAGAGAAAATGAATATCTTTATAAAGGCAGCAAAACTAAGAGATGAAGCAATGGATCACATACTTCTTTATGGACCACCGGGATTAGGAAAGACAACTTTAGCAGGAGTTATTGCAACTGAAATGGGAGTCAATTTAAAAATAACTACAGGACCAGTATTAGAAAAAGCAGGTGATTTAGCTGCTATTTTGACATCTTTAGAAGAAAATGACATACTTTTTATTGATGAAATCCATAGGTTAAATACATCTGTCGAGGAAATACTATATCCAGCAATGGAAGATGGAGAATTAGATATTTTAATTGGAAAAGGACCCTCAGCACGAAGCATAAGAATAGAATTACCAAAGTTTACATTAATTGGAGCAACAACAAGAGCTGGACAGCTTAGTACACCATTAAGGGATAGATTCGGTGTAACACACCGTATGGAATACTATAAATTGGATGAATTAGAAGAAATACTTAGAAGAGGTTCTAAAATATTAGGTATTTCCTTTGATGAAGATGGAATAACAGAGATTTCTAAAAGAAGTAGAGGAACACCGAGAATAGCAAACAGGCTTCTAAAAAGGGCTAGAGATTATGCAACAATAAAAGGTAATGGAATACTTGATAGAAAAAGTGTTAATGGAGTATTAGAGCTACTTGGAGTAGATGCGAGAGGACTCGATGAACTAGATAGAAGTATATTAAATGCAATAATAAATTTTTATAATGGTGGCCCTGTTGGAATTGAGACATTATCGCTACTTCTTGGTGAAGACAAGAGGACATTAGAAGAAGTTTATGAGCCGTATTTAGTCCAAATAGGATTTATAAAACGTACACAAAGAGGAAGAATGGTAACGGAATTAGCATATAAGCATTTAGGTATTGAAAAAGTTATTGGAGATACAACAATGAAAGATAACGATGGAAAAAGACTTTTTTAAAAGAATGATTTTAGGAGAATGATTCAATATGTTGACAGCAATTATTGAAAAACAGTATATATCAAAAGACAAGATCAAAGTTGTTGAAAAAGCAGATATCAATCATATATCAAATGTTTATAGATTAGGTGTCGGTGATCAAGTTAGAGTGATAGATGGGGAATACGAATATTTAACAAAAATAATTGAATTATCAAAGAAAGAAATATTATTAGAAATAGAACAAAAAAATGAAGATATTTATTCGTTGAATATAAATATAGATATCGCATTAGGTATTTTGAAAAATGATAAAATGAATTTAGCGATTCAGAAATTAACGGAAATAGGCATAAGAAAAATAGTGCCATTACACACAGAAAGAGTCATTGTAAAGTTAAATGAGAAGAAAGAAAAATGGGAAACAATAGCTAATGAAACATTGAAACAATGTAAAGGTGTAAAGTTTACAGAAGTGTCTCCTATATCAAAATTTAAAGATATAGATTACAAAAAATACGACAAAGTATTATACGCATATGAGAACAGTAGCGATTCAAAATCAATACATGAAGTAGTGTCGACAGAGGATAAGAACGTACTTTATATAATCGGGCCAGAAGGTGGGATTACTATAGAAGAAGTTTTGTTTCTAAAAGAAAATGGAGCTATAGAAATAAGTCTGGGAAAAAGGATTCTTCGAGCAGAGACTGCAGCAATTGTAGTAGGTGGAGCGCTAGCAAATATCTACAAATAAAAGTAATTAATAAAATGTTATTTAGAAGGAGAAGTATTATGAAAAAATATTTATTGATAGTTATGAGTTTTGTATTTTTATTATCTTGTTTTGACAATTCAGAACAGTTAAAGGATAAAAATAGAATATTTAGAACAGCAGGGAAGTACTATGTGTACTACAATGGGAATACCATGGAAATGCCAGCTAACTTATACATAACGGGAGATAAGAAGTTAGAAGACTACTATGCTAAAGGTTGGTTGAAAAACCTTAATATAGAAGTGATGAATAAATCAGAGTTATTAAATGATCTAGATAAATATTTTCCAGATGGAATGGATTATATAACAACAAATGAAAGTGTGACAGGAACAATAGCGATACCTTTAATGACTGTTGACGGAAAGCAATACATTGACAGTATTAAGTTTGAAAAGTTTTTAGCGACATTGCCGGCAAAAGGAGCTGAAAAAGCAATTGCGGAAGGAGATACAACTGTAAATGCAAATGCGTTATTAAAAGGTAAAAAGATAGAAATTCTTAATGCTGGTGGAATTGATGGTCTTGCTAAGAAAGTTGGAGATGAATTAGTTCAAAAATTTGGTGTTGTATATAGTGCTGAGAACTATACGGAACAAGGATCAATGAACTATGTAATAAATCATACATTGAGTCCGGGTGAAGTTAATCAATTAATTGAAGGATTAAATTTAAAATATATAAAAGTACTTGATGACCCAACTGTGAAACCGGATGCAGATTTTGTAATCATAACTGGGGATGATGCAAATATAGAGTTCCCTATTGAAATAATGACAACTGCTAGTGAGGGGAATTCAAAAATAGTAACGTTATTAAATGGTTATACATTACAAACGAAACAAACAGAAACATATAAAGAACAAAAAATATCAGATAAAAAACAAATAGAGATTTATTATAATCCATTTGATGTGTATACAGCGCAAAAAATTGCTAAAATACTAGGAAATGTAAAACTGATAGAAGATACGGCAATACAAAATAAGATATTAATAGTGAGTAAAAACTAAAAGTTAATGTTAATAATTATAGAAAATATAAAGATGAGAGAGAAGGTAAAAAATGTTAAGTATGGAAGAGAAAGTAAAGAAAATAGTTGAGTTAATAGAGGATAAAAAAGGGCAGGAAATAAAAGTTTACGATTTACAAGGGAAATCGCCGTTTTTTGACTATTCGATATTATGTACAGGGAGTTCAAGTAGAAACATTGATGCAATAGCGACAGATATAAAAAAAGGTCTTGGAGACGTTAAGAGTATTGAAGGATTAGGAGAATGTAATTGGGTTCTTATTGATTCAGGAGATATATTGATAAGTATATTTAATAAAGATGCTAGAGACTTCTATCAATTGGATGAATTCTATCAAAGAAATATTGATAAAAAGGAGAAAGAAGACCAAAAATAACATACTGAAGGTTAAAATATGAGAAGAGAAATTGATGTAGAGGATAAAAATTTAAGAAATAATATTTTTATTGGATTAGTAGGTTTTTTAATACTAATATTGTTATCGCGACTGTTCTGGCTGCAAGTTTTAGAAGCTTCTGTTTATAAAGAGAAAGCATTAGAGAATAGTATTAAAACTAATGTTATAAAGTCAACTAGAGGACAAATTTTCGATAAAGAAGGTAAAATTTTAGCCCAAAATACAACGGGATATAAATTAATTCATAAAGAGACAAAACAACTGACGAACGAAGATGTTATCTTATTGAAGCAACTAGGAAATTTATCTGAAGAGAGTATAAATGAAAAACTTAAGCAAGAGAAGAAAAGCAAGAGAGAAAAAATTATAGAAACTATTAATGATATTAAGATAATCAGTATTGTCACTGGATATAACATTGATTATATAATTGATAAATTTCAAAAGGAACAAAGAATTGGGTTCGATAAAAGTATAGTTGTAATAGAAGATTTAGATAAAAATATTGCTCTAAAAGCAATAGAGAAAGTAAACAATGAAAGAATTGATATAGTTGAATATAATAAAAGGCTTTATCCGCAAGGTAGTTTAGCGTCACATGTTATTGGGAATGTTAAATCAATAAGTCCAAAAGAATATGAAGAGAGAAAAGCAAAGGGCTATAAAAGAGATGACCTTATAGGAAAAAAAGGGATTGAACGTCAATATGATGAAATAATGAAGGGGAAAGATGGAGAAGAAAATGTTGAAGTAGACGTCCGTGGGAACTTAGTAGAAAAATTAGCAACAAATGAGAGTATACCGGGGAAAAACATTTATCTATCAATAGATCTTGATTTACAAAAATATATGACTCAACAATTTTCTGGAAAAACTGGTGTATTTATTGCTTTAGAAGCAAATACAGGAAAAGTAATAACATATGTAAGTAGTCCAGAAATTGATCTTAATGTATTAAGTTCAAAAATGACAGATGCCGAATGGAAAAAATTGGTAGAATCACCATCGAAGCCACTGGTAAATAAAGGGGTTTCAGGATTATATCCGCCAGGATCAACGTTTAAAGTAGTATCAGGGATGGCGATACTAGAATCAGGAATAGGTCAATATGAGACAGTGCTTTCCACAGGAACATATAAATATGGGAAAACAACATTTAGAGATTCACATAAATATGGTCATGGTATAACTAACTTTGCAAAATCAATAGAGGAATCTGTAAACACATATTATTATGTATTTTCACAGAGAGCAGGACTAGAAAGAGTCTTAAAAGAAGCGAAAGAATTTGGTGTGGGTGAAAAAACAGGAATCGATGTACCTGGAGAACAAAAAGGAGTGCTACCAACACCTGAGTGGAAGAAATCAAAATTTAAAAATCCAAAAGATCAAAGGTGGTTGCCAGGAGATCTAATAAATATGTCTATAGGACAAGGGTTTGTGCTTATGACTCCTATGCAGGTTGCAATGGTATATCAAGCAATTGCAAATGATGGAGTACTATTGAAACCTACGTTTGTTGATAGATTTGTCAATTATGATGGGACAGTAGAAATGAAACAAGCACAAATTGTAAGAAAACTTAGTTTTAAAAAAGAGAATCTTGATATTTTAAGAAATGCACTAAGATTACCTGTTGTTGGTTCAGGTGGGACAGCACGATTACTCGACATACCAGGGTATCAAATATTTGCAAAAACAGGGACGGCTCAAAATACAGGATTTGGAGACAATCACTCATGGATTGCGGGGTATTTAGTATCAGGAAAATCAAAAATTGTATTCGTTTCGATAGTAGAAGGTGGAGGATACGGAGGAATTGCATCCGGAAGACTAGCTAGAGAATTTGCTCTAAAATATAGAGACAAATATGAATTGAAGAAAAATATATTCCCATCAGAAGTACAAGTACAACCACAGATAAAAAAATAAAAAATAAAAAATAAAATAAAAGTAACATATAGGAGGAAAAATAAATTGAACGAAAAAACAAATGAAGAAAATGTAGTAAAAGAGGAGCAAAAACCTAAAAAAAGATATTCTAAGCCATTTAAAAAGAAATTGAGCTTTGTATCTGAAGGTGATGCGAAACAAGAAAGATTTAATGAAAATCAAGGAGAAACTCAAAATGGTAACGCAAATATGAGTGCAGATCCAAATGAAGAAAAGATGTATGTTATTCCATTAGGTGGAATAGAAGAGGTTGGAAAAAATATGACAGCCTTTCAATACAAAGATGAAATAATAATTGTAGATGCAGGACTAACGTTCCCTGATGATGAACATTTAGGAATAGATGTAATAATACCTGACTTTACATTTTTAGAAAATAATAAAGAGAAGATAAAAGCTTTATTATTAACACATGGACATGAAGATCATATAGGTGCAATACCGTATTTATATCAAAAATTAGGATCTGATGACATACCTATGTACGGTGGAAGATTGACACTAGAGTTAGCAAAATCAAAATTTGAAAGAAAAGATGCGAAAATACCTAAAGATAAAGTAATAAAAGGAAGAACAAAAATAAAAGTATCTAAATATTTCAATGTAGAATTTATAAGTGTAACACACAGTATTGCTGATTGTTATGCAATATGTATAAAAACTCCAGCTGCAACAATTGTTCATTCTGGAGATTTCAAAGTAGACTTAACACCAATAGATGGAGAAGGATTTGATTTTGGAAGACTTGCTCAATTAGGTGAAGAAGGAGTAGATTTACTATTATCAGATAGTACAAATGCTCAAATACCAGGATTTACACCTTCAGAGAGAACTGTTGGAGAGAATATAAAAGATGAGTTCATAAAAGCTGAAGGAAGAATAATAATTGCTGCGTTTGCATCACATGTTCATAGATTACAACAAATCGTAAATATTGCGGCAAAACATGGAAGAAAGATAGCTATTGACGGAAGAAGTATGATAAAAATATTCGAAATATGTTCTAATCTTGGATATTTGAAATTACCAAAAGGGATAATGATTGATATTGAGAAAGTTGAGACATACCCTGAAGATAAAGTAGTTATTTTATGTACAGGAACACAAGGAGAGCCACTAGCAGCATTATCAAGAATAGCGAATGGATCTCATAAATATATATCATTAAGACCAAGAGATACAGTTGTAATATCAGCAACACCAATTCCAGGAAATGAAAAAGCAGCATATAGAAATATAAACCATTTACTTAAAAAGAACGCAAATGTTGTATTTGAAAAAGTTGTAGGGATACATGTTTCAGGTCACGGATGCCAAGAAGAACAAAAAGTTATGTTGAATCTTATAAAACCTAAATTCTTCATGCCAGTTCATGGTGAATATATTATGTTGAAAAAACATAAAGAATTAGCTGTTGCAACAGGAGTAAGACCAGAGAATGTAGTGTTAACAGAAAATGGATTTAAAATGGAATTATCAAAAACAGAATTTAAGTTATCTAGTAAAGTTCCAAGCGGGATGATTCTTATTGATGGTTTTGGTATAGGAGATATAGGAAACGCAGTATTAAAAGATAGACAAAGTTTAGCAGACGATGGGATAGTTATAGTTTCGGTTGCACAAAACAGAAGTGGATTATTTAGTAAACAGCCAGAGCTTGTTACTAGAGGATTTGTATATAATAAAGAATCTGAATTATTATTGTCAGAAACAAAAAATCTTATAAGACTAGAGCTTGAAGATTGTGAAACAAAAGGAATAAAAGAAATAGGAAAAATAAAACAAATATTGAGAAGTAAAGTAGGGGAGTTTTTGTACAAAAAAACAAACAGAGAACCAATTATTCTACCTATAATTTTGGAGGTTTAGATGACACTTTCTAGTAAAGAAAGAGCTTTTTTAAAAAAGTTAGCACATAATATTGATCCTGTTGTTAGGATAGGTAAAGATGGAGTAGATCATGCATTAGCTGAAAACATCGCGAATGCAGTAAAAAAAAGAGAATTAATTAAAATAAAAATACTACAAAATTCAGAAGTTGAATTAACAAGAGATCTTTGTGAAGATATTGCAAAGAAAACAAAATCTACATTTGTTGATTCTATAGGGAGAGTTATAATATTATTCAAACCTAATTCTAAAGAGGGAAAATTAGCTAAAGAATTCAAAGAATTTAAGGATAAAGCTAAAAAGGGGAAAAAATGACAAGAGGAATTGTTTTTGGAAATAGAATATTAGATGTTGTTGCAATTGCTTGCTTTGCAGCACAATTTTATAAAGTATTTTCACCTATGTTTAAAGGAGAAAAAGCGCAATGGATAAGACTTTTTCAAACAGGTGGAATGCCATCTTCTCATGCTTCAACAGTAGTTTCTTTAGTTACTTCAATTGCAATGTTAAAAGGAGTGTCGTCAATAGAATTTGCTATAGCAATGGTTTTTGCTGGGATTGTATTGTATGATGCTACAGGAATAAGAAGAGCAGCAGGCGAACAAGCAAAAGCGTTGAATAAACTAGCTGACAGCTTTGAAAGAAGAGAAGGAATAGAAATAATAGATAAAGATTTAAAGGAATTTCTAGGACATACTCCATTAGAAGTATTTTTTGGTTGTTTACTTGGAATAGCAGTAGCAGTTTTATTTAGAGGTTACATATTAAGCTAATAAAGGATAATGACATGAATATAAAAAATATGAGTATACAAGATCTTAAAGAATACGCACACAAAATAAGAGAGCAAATAATAGATGTAGTATGCACAAATGGTGGACATCTAGGTCCTAATTTGGGTGTTGTAGAATTATCAATAGCGTTACATTATGTTTACAATTCTCCTGATGATAAAATAATTTGGGATGTAGGACATCAATCTTACCCACACAAAATAATCACAGGTAGAGGCGATAGATTTAATACAATACGACTAAAAAATGGATTAGGTCCTTTTACAGATCCTAACGAAAGTCCTCACGATCAGTTCATAAGTGGACATGCTGGAGGGGCTCTTTCTGTTGCTGCAGGATTAGCGATTGCATATCCAGAAAAAGATGTTATTGCAGTAATAGGTGATGCTTCATTCGGGAATGGAACAACATTTGAAGCGTTGAATGATATTAACGGTAAATTGAAAAATCTAACTATTATTATAAATGATAATGAGATGTCAATTGGAGAAAATGTAGGAGCCGTTGCAGATATATTTAACAAAGTTGTAAATAGTAAAAAATATCTAAAATTAAGGGGAAACACTAGAGAATTCCTTTTAAAAAAAGGCTTGAAGAAAGTTGTAGTAAAACCAATTGAGAAAATAGAGAATTCATTTAGAGATTTAGTAACACCATCAGGATTATTTAAGTCGATGGGTTATGATTATATAGGTCCAATGGATGGACATGACTTAGAGAATTTAATCCAAATATTGCGAGATAACAATAAAGAGAAAACCAGAATAATTCACATAAAGACGCAAAAAGGTCGGGGATATACGCCAGCATTACAAGACCCTGAAAGTTTCCATGGAATAGCAGCGTTTGATAAAGATACGGGTGAAGTAATATCAAGAAATGTTGAGATTTACTCTAATGTATTTGGGAATAAAATATTGGAATTAATGAAACAAGACGATAAAATATATGCATTTAGTGCAGGTATGATCAAAGGGACAGCGTTGAAAAAATCAAAGGAAATCTATAATGATAGAGTAATTGATACGGGAATGACCGAAGGACATACTGTGACTTTAGCAGCAGCACTAGCAAAAGGTGGAAAAAAACCATATGTTGTAATTTATTCAACATTCTTACAAAGAGCATATTCTCATATAATTCATGATATATCAATACAAAAATTGCCAGTTAGGTTAATTATAGATAGAGCAGGAGTAGTTGCAGATGATGGTAAAACACATCAAGGAATATTTGATATAGCATATTTGTTGACGATACCTGATATTGATATAGTTGCGCCAACAACAAAGCAAGAACTAGAGAGAATAATGCAATATTCGAAGGATGTAAACAAACCAATAGCAATAAGATTTCCAAAAGAGGTACCATATGATGAAGAAATTGAATTAAAGTCAGAATACGGGAAATGGAATGAAGTTATTAAAGGGGAAAATACACTGATAATCGCTTGTGGTGCAATGTTTCAAGAAGTTATGAATATAAGAGATATATTAATTGAAAAATTAAATCCGACGATAATTAGTGCAGCTTGGATACGACCATTTGATGAAAGCTATATAAAAAGTGAATTTCAAAAATATAGTAGAGTATTAATTTTAGAAGATGGAATCGTAAAGAGTGGTTTTGGAACAGAAATTCTTGAATTTATATCAGAAAATAATATAAATGTAAAAATAATACGTATTGGTTTAGAACAAAAACATATTAGTCACGCTAAGAGAGGGGAAATACTCGAAGAAGTGGGGCTAAGAGGAGAATCATTATTACAGAATATAATATCAAAAATACAATGATAATAGAAATAAAAGAGGTAAAAATGAAGAAAAGACTGGATCTAATACTTGTTGAAAAGGGTTTTTTTGAAACAAGGGAGAAAGCTAAAAGAGAAATTATGGTAGGGAATGTTTCTGTAAATGATAAAGTGGAAACAAAAGCAGGAACAAACTTTAGAGATGATGATAAATTGCAAATAAAAGTAAAAGATAAATTAAAATATGTTAGTAGAGGCGGACTTAAATTAGAGAAGGCTCTTCAACACTGGGAAATTGATCTTAATGGTAAAAGAGTTCTAGATATAGGAGCGTCAACTGGAGGATTTACAGACTGCGCATTACAGAATGGTGCAGAATATGTATACGGTGTTGATGTTGGTACTAATCAACTCGATTGGAGATTAAGGCAAGACACCAGAGTTAAATCGTTGGAGGAAACACACATAAAGGATTTAACGTTAGACCAATTAGATGGAAAGAAAGTGGATTTTATTGTTATAGATGTTTCGTTTATATCACTAACTAAAGTAATTCCATATTTAGAAAGATTTATAGC
>JAGOYM010000080.1 GCA_018059165.1 Leptotrichiaceae bacterium
TTTTCCATGAAATACAGTACATTTTCTTGTCTATTAACTATTTCATTTCCATCAAGAAGAGGATTATTTATATATTTTTTTAAAAGCCTTGTTCCCATTGATGTTTTACACTTATCTATAACCCACAAAAGAGAACCATAAATTGTTTTTTCTCTTTGATTTTTAGTTAACTCAAGGTTTTTTCTTGTGATAGCATTTATCTCTGCAAAGTTAGATATATTAACAAATTCTATTTTCTCAATTGAAAGCTCGTTTTCTTTTTGCATTGTAACAGCATAATCCAAAACTAGTGCTGATGCATCAATAACGTGTTTTAATCCTTTGATTCCAAAGCTTTCTAATGATACTATATTGAAATACTCTGATATTAATCCTTCCGCATCTCTTACTTTGTTAACAATTGTTAAACTAGAATCACTTTTCTGTACGAAATCATCTAATTTATCTTTTATTGCTTCGTAAAAATTGTGTTCAATCAATATCTCTCTTGGTTCTATCTTATTTAATTCATTCAATAATTTCCCATAGTCATCATCTTTTTCTACCTCAACAGCTTTAAATTCCCCCGTTGTTATATCTATATATGCGACTCCAATGTGTTTATCAACCATTTTGATGCTTAGCAAATAATTATTGCTTGTTGCATCAAGTGAGTCAATATCCACTATTGTTCCAGGCGTTATTATTTTTACAACTTCACGTTTAACAAGCCCTTTAGCTTGTTTCGGATCTTCTGTCTGCTCGCATATTGCAATTTTATACCCTTTATTTACAAGTTTTGATATGTATGCTGCTGCAGAATGATATGGTATTCCAGCTAATGGTACATCAATATCTTTTTCTTTATTTCTAGAAGTCAATGTCAATCCTAACTCTTTGGCTGCAATTTCAGCATCCTTAAAAAACATTTCATAAAAGTCACCTAGTCTAAAAAATAATATCGAATCTTGATGTTGTTCTTTTATAGCTTTATACTGCTTCATTAATGGAGTTTCAGCCATTTTATTATCCCTCTATTTCATCGTCTTTTTTTATTTGTCTAAAAATTTATCAAACACAAATAAAACCTCTGTTTACAGGTCTTTTTTTGTGTCTCTATATTACTTGTCAATTACTCACGCATATTATAGCATTTTTGAGCAATAAAATACAGTAAAATATGATAAATAAAAAAGAAGGTAACCCTTTCGGATTACCATGATTTTTTTACTTTAGTTGCTTCTTAAGATTAAATAAAAAATCATTAACAGCATCTGCTTTTGTAAATGTTCCTTCTTTTGTTTTATATTCTCCCGGTACTTCCGTAGCTTTCATATAAACAGAGTAATTCCAATCATTCTTAGTTATAATTTCTCTCATTTTTGTGTTTTCCAATTCAGCAATTTCAATTACTTCTATTTTTCCATTATATTCTTTTTTTTCAAAATACTTCAATACTTTTACAAGTGTTCCTTCTTCATACTTTTCAATTACAAATGTTACTTTATCTGTTTTATAAACTTGATTATAAATACTCTCTCCTACTCCACTATCCTTACTCCCACTAAACAAAGTGTCCGCAAGCATTCCTCTACTGTATGTTCCCGTTATAAACGGTGTCTCGTAGTTATCATTTTGAACAACAATTATTACTTTGTCCATTGCAGAAAACGACATAACCCCTAGTACTAAAAATACCATTAAAATTATCTTTTTCATTTTTTCCTCCTGTTGTTTTTAATATATGAAGCTTTTGAAACTGTAAAAATCATCTCCAACTCCATTTTCTCCAAGTATTTGTGACACTTGTCCACGATGATGTATTTGATGGGCTAAAAGATGTTCAATCGTTATGTCCATTTTTGTATTTTCTACAGAGCCAAGTAATGATAAAAATGCCTTATCTATCACTACTAACTTCTCCAATACTTCTGAACGAACCTCTGTCCCTTGTGCTGAACGTGACACAGGTATTTCCCATTTAAGTATATCTTTATCAAATATTCCTTCGAAATTTTCTCTTGCCAATTTTTGGTAAACATATACTGATACATATAACGTATGTGCCAAAATATTTGCTATACATGTTGTACTTTCTAGTTTACTATTTACGATACCTCCACGTTTTTGGGTATATATCTCATCCGACACTTCACTTAGTATTCGAATCATCTCAACATCACAGTTTAGATTATATTTTGCTCTTAATATATATTGTTCTTTCATATGTCATTCTCTCCTTCTTATTTTTTATAATATTCTTTCATTTTATCATGATTTATTAAATAGTCAATTATTTCTATTTTTTTATATTCCTTTGTCCACTTCCCAATTCTTCACCCCATAAATTTATTATCACTAATTATATAGTATTATTAAGTTATTGTAAATAACATACCCCGATTAAATGAATTTTATTTGTATATTTCTCCTATTTCTACAAAAATTCTAAGCAAATAAAAAGTTTTATGTGTTACAATCACTTTAAACAAAAAATAAAGAGGTGTAAAATGAAGAAGTTATTTAGATTCATTATATTAATTTTAGTAATAGTGACAGGAATTGTCGGATACTTAGCGTTTCAAGATAATGTGAAGATTCCTAATTCAATGGTTAAAGGTGCTGTAATGACTAAGTTCCCTATTGAGAAATCTTATCCAGGGGGTAAAATAAAATTGTACAATCCAAAAACAGTATTCAAGAATAATAAAATTGTTATAGAAGCTAATTATATAAATGAAGCTCTTAATGATAAAGTTGAAGGTAAAATGACTTTTAATACTGATATAAAATATGACTTGATGAAAGGTAAATTATACTTAAACGAATTTCAGTTAGAAAAAGTTACAAAAGATTCTAAGGAAGTTGATATGAGTAAACACCCATTAATAAGACTTGGTCTTGGATTTGCATTTAATCAATTAGAAAAAGATCCCGTTTTAGATCTTAGTAATATAGAAAAATTTCAAACAATAAAAGATATTAAAATTGAAAATAATAAAATAGTAATCGAAAAAGCTAAACTATAAGGATTGTTTATGGATAAAAATACTATTAGAACAACAATGTTATCTAAACGAAATGCACTTACAAAAGAATTCGTCAAGACTTCTTCAAATATCATAATTGAAAAATTACTTACATATACTAAAAATAAAAACAATATTCTTATTTTTATGGATATGAAAAATGAGGTTCAAGTAACAAAATTATTATCGCATCTTAAAGATAGTAAAATCAATATATTCATTCCAAAAATCTTCCCTGATGGAACTATGAAAATAAATATTTATCAGAAAAATGAATTGATATTAAATCCATTCGGATTTTATGAGTCTTCTTCAAATCTATTTTATGATCCTGCTACACTTGATTTAGTTATTGTTCCAGGTGTTGCATTTGATAAATGTAAGAATAGAATTGGATTTGGAAAAGGATACTATGATTACTTTTTTGCTTCTTTTAACACTGATAATACTACAAAAATTGGTATTTGTTACGATTTTCAGCTTTTACAATCAATTCCGCATGATAAATATGACGTTAAGATGGATCTCATAATAACAGAAAGTGAAGTAATCATTTAAGACTACTTCACTACATTTTTTACTATTATCTCATTTTTAGATGTATCTATTGTCACATCAGCACCTATTGGTATTGTTATAAATGGTCTAACATGTCCTGAATTCACACCTTCTATAATCGGAATATCTAAATCTTTAAAATTCTCTTTAAAAACCTCATCTAGTGACATATCTTCTATTGCCTCCTTATTAACTCTATTAAAATCTCCAATTATTATTCCTTTTACATTTTTCAGTTTTCCAGCCAGTCTTAGTTGTTGCAACATCCTATCAACTCTGTATGTATGTTCCCCAATCTCTTCTATAAATAGAATTTTTCCATCTGTATTGATCTCATACTCTGTTCCAAGTGATGCAACTATAAGTGATAGATTCCCACCTGTTATTTCACCTTCTGATTTTCCAGCATTTACAACACTATAGTCATCATCATAGCTAAGAATATTATATTCTTTTCCAGGTTTAGTATAAGCATCAAGAAATGAATTTTCTGTAACTTCTGGAATATCTTTAAAGT
>JAGOYM010000081.1 GCA_018059165.1 Leptotrichiaceae bacterium
GCATTAAAGAAAAAAGCAAACAAAGAAAATATTTTTATTCTTCCTGGTGTTGAACTTTCAGTTAATGATGGCTCAAATGGTATACATTGCTTGATTGTATTTAATCCTGATGAATGGCTTGAAAATGGTAATAATTATATTAGTCAGTTTATAATAGAATCTTTTGCAGGAAAAGCAAATTATGAAAATGAAAATGGAAGAAGTAATGATAATTTAATTACTACAATTGAGAAATTAAATAAATACAATAAAGACTATTTTATTATATTAGCACATGTAGAACAACGAAGTGGTTTTTTTGAAGAATTAGATGGTGGTAGAATTCAAGAATTTTCTAAACATAAATTGTTTAGAAAAAATATTTTGGCTTTTCAGAAAGTTACAAAATATGATTTAAGTGTTTGGAATCAATGGTTTGATAATGAATTACCTGCATTTGTTGAAGGAAGTGATCCTAAAAAAATTGATGAAATTGGTAAAGGTGAAAAATCATATATCAAAATAGGTGATTATAATTTTGAAGCTGTAAAATTTGCTTTACAAGATAAAGATTTTAGAGTAAAAAAGGAAAAGCCTATAATTGAAAATGGATATATTAAATCAATTTCATTTGATGGTTCATCTTGTAAACTTGATGGACAAACAATAGAGTTTTCAAGTTCTATGAATAACTTAGTTGGAGTTAGAGGTGCTGGAAAATCATCTATTATTGAAGCTATTAGATATGGACTTGATTTACCATTTGGTAATAATAGTATAGATATAAGCTATAAAAATGAATTAGTAAAACAATTACTTGGTAGTGCAGGTAAAATAACTATAAAAATTAAAAATAGCGATGGTAAAGAGTTTACTGTTGATAGAGTATTTAATCATGCACTTGAAATAAAGCTTGATGGAGAGTTGAGAAATCTGAATACAAGTCTAATTCTAAAAAAACCTCTATATTTTGGACAGAAGGATTTATCTAACTATAGAGATGATTTTGAAAATGATTTAATCTCTAAGTTAATTGGCGATAAAACTAAAGATATTGAACAAAAAATAGAAACAAAAAAGCAAGAAATTAGAATTCAATTAGAAAATATAAAAAAATATGATAATTTAGAAAATAAAAAAGAAGAAGTTAATCAAAAAATAGAAGAACTTAATCTTAAAATTGAAGAGTTTAAAAAACATAATATAGAAGAAAAATTAAAAAAACAAATAGAATTTGATAAAGATAATTCAAACTTTACAAATATTATAAAAGATTTACAAGATTTTAGAAATGATGTAAATAGTTTTTTATCAAGTTATGAAGATGGTAAGTTTTTCGATAATTTAAAAAACTATCAGTCTACTGAAAATCAAGATATTTTTAAAGAACTATATAAAATAATAGATATATCAAAGCAAAATTTTTTAGATATTTCAAATCAACTTAAGCAGTTGTTAGATAGCTTTAAAAATATTAATTCTGTTAATATATCTTTTAAAGATAAATATAAGGCTTTCAAAGATGAATTTTTAAGAATTCAAAGAGAAATAAATCTTCCTAACAATTTAAGAGCAGATGATTTTATAAATTATACTAAAATGCTTAACTCTCAAAAATTGATGAAAAATGAGATAGAAAAATCATTTGAAAAAAAATTAGACAATGATAATAATTTAAAGAAATTACTATCTGAATTAAATGAACTTTACAGAGAAGAATTTAAGATTATTGATGAGGAAGTTCAAAAAATAAATGAATCTCAAGAATCAATATCTATAAAATCTGAATTTAAAGCAAATAAAAATGAGTTCGATAAATTTCTTAGAAATATATTTGGTGGTAGTGGATTAATGAAAAATGATTATGATATGCTAACTAGTAATTATGTTGATCCTATTGCGATATATGAAGATTTTGAGAATATTTCTTTAGGTGGAAATAAATTATTACTTTTTAGAGAGCGTTTTAAAGATTCATTAGCATCTATGTTAACATACAAAGTTCCAAATAAAATTGATATTTTTTATAATGGTAAAGAGTTAGCTAAACACTCTCTAGGGCAAAGAGCATCAGCACTTATTATTTTCATATTAACTCAAAAAGATAATGATGTGATTATTATAGATCAACCTGAAGATGACTTAGATAATCAAACTATCTATAAAGAAGTTATTAAAGAACTTATAAAATTAAAAAGTAAAACACAGTTTATATTTGCAACACATAATGCTAATATCCCTGTTCTTGGAGATTGTGAGCAAATAGTTGTATGTGATTATGAAGAAAAGAAAATAAATATAGAAATGGGAAGCATTGATAATCATAATATTCAACAAAAAATAATTAATATTATGGAAGGTGGTAAAGATGCCTTTAATAAAAGACGGGAGATATATAACCTATGGAAACATTAGAACTAATTGAGCGAATAAGTAATGGTGAAGATAGTTTTACACAGTTTAAAGAAAATATTACTAATAATGAAAAACTAGCAGAAGAATTAGTTGCATTTTCAAATTCAAAAGGTGGTTTTTTAATTATTGGAGTATCTGACAATCATGATATTCTAGGATTATCAGATGATGATATAAGAAGATTAAATTTACTTATAGGCAATGTAATAAATTCAAATATTGTTCCTCCTATTTATCCAATGACAGAGATAAAAGTTATAGATGATAAAAAATTATTGATATTGGAAATAAGTGAAGGTGTCAGTAAGCCTTACTCCACTAATAAAGGTGTATATTTGACAAAGGCGGGTAGTGATAAGAGGAAGATTTCTCCAGAAGAATTAAAACGATTATTTGCTGAATCAAAGAAATTATATGCTGATGAAGAAATTGTATATGGTACAAATATAAATGATTTAGATACATCTTTATTTTATAAATTTTTAGAAAAAGATAATGTTTCTATTTATGAAGAATTGCGAAATGGCAACTTACAATTATCTCAAGTTTTAGAAAATTTAGAATTATCAAGAGAGAACCAATTGACTTTAGCTGGTAATTTAATTTTTGGGATTAATCCCCAAAAGTTTAATAAATCTTTTTATATTGATTGTTGTTATTTTGATGGAAATGTCATTTCAGTAGATAAATATATTTCTAAAAAAACAATTGATGGAAATTTTTTAACAATGTTTAATAATAGTTTAGATTTTTTAAAAAGTAATTTAATTAGTTTTCAAGATGGTATTGATTTCAATAGTTCATCAACTCTTGAAATAGACGAAAGAGTATTAACTGAGCTGATTGTTAATGCTTTAGTTCATAGAGATTATTATATTCAATCTTCAATTAAGATATTTATATTCCATGATAGAGTAGAAATAATTAGTCCAGGAAAACTAACAAATTCTCTAACGGTTGAAAAAATTAAAAATGGTATTTCTATTCACAGAAATCCAATATTAAATTCAATTTGTAAAAATATTTTACCATATAGTGGCTATGGTAGTGGTATTAAAAGAGCAATTTCTATAAATGAAAATATTATTTTACAAAATGATATTGATAAAGAACAGTTTATATGTATTATTCCTAGGCAAACTAAATGAGATTTAACGATAAATTAGTTCTAAATAAATATATATTCTCACTTTTTGGAGTAGAAAGCTTTGATGAGTTTTTAAAATATGAATCATCTATAAAAGAAGATACAAACTATGAAAAAGTGGACGAAGAGGGAATCTCTTTGTTTTATCATCTTTTGACTAGTAGATTTTTCTCAAATTTAAAAATTGATAAGATAAAGCTACTCGAATATGATAATAATATTGTAAGACATACAAAAGAACTAAAAAGAGAAGTAAAATGGAAATATTTCCAATATTTAACTCTTTTATTTACTGAAATTTATCTTGATATGTATTTTTCTTCAAAAGAATCATTACTTAAAAATCTAAATGCTTTTTTAAAAGAGTTTAATAGTAAAGTACCTAAAAATGAACAATTAGAACCTTTTAAATATGAAGAATTAAATAAATTAGCATTTTGGAATGCTACTGGTAGTGGTAAAACATTATTAATGCACATAAATATTTTACAATTTAAGCATTATAATCAAAATTCTCAACATAAAAT
>JAGOYM010000082.1 GCA_018059165.1 Leptotrichiaceae bacterium
TGAACGATATTGTAACTATTTATCATTTAGGGCTTTATTCTTTCTTGACAAATACACCTGTATTATATTATAATTTTCATTACAAAACGATAGTTATAAAATAATAAGTTTATACAATTTGAAAAAATCGGGGGTCAAAAAAATGTATAAAATAATAGATAAAATAATAATAAATGAAGTAGTTGAAGAAATGGTTGTGAAAGCTCCATTTGTTGCGAGAAAATGTGAGCCGGGACAGTTCATAATTATCCGTATAAATGAAGACGGAGAAAGAGTACCGTTAACAATTGCAGATTATGATAGAGAAAAAGAGACAATAACGATAGTTTATCAGAAAGTAGGATTCTCAACTAGATTACTGGGAGAGAAAAATATTGGAGATAGCATATATGACGTTGCAGGGCCACTAGGAAATCCATCGCACCTTGAAAAACATAAAAAAGTGTTGGGAATAGGTGGAGGAGTAGGAGCTGCACCATTATATCCACAAATAAAGGCACTAAAAGAAATGGGTGTTGCAGTTGATGTAATATTAGGTGCAAGAAATGAAAAGTATATTACAATGGACGAGGAATTTAAAAAGATAGCAAATAATATTTATTATGCAACTGATGATGGAAGTAAAGGTAAAAAGGGCTTTGTAACAGATGTTCTAAATGAACTAATAGCTTTAGGAAATGATTATGATGAAGTAATAGCGATAGGTCCAGTTATAATGATGAAAAATGTTGTAAACATAACAAAACCTTTAAATTTAAAAACATCAGTATCATTGAATCCAATAATGATTGATGGTACAGGAATGTGCGGTGGATGTAGAGTTCTAATAGGTGATGAAACGAAGTTTGCTTGTGTAGACGGACCTGATTTTGATGGCTTTCTAGTAGATTTTGATATGCTTATGACAAGACAAAGTATGTTTAAAAAAGAAGAGCATGATTGCATAATTGGAACAGGAGAGTAGTCATGATACAGAAAACTAAGATGAGGGAGTTAGACCCTAATATAAGAAAAAGAAACTTTGAAGAAGTAGCAATTGGTTATACTGAAGAAGAGGCTATCCAAGAGGCAAAAAGATGTATCCAATGTAAAAATCCTAGATGCGTCTCAGGATGTCCAGTAAATGTTTATATTCCTGAATTCATATCAGAAGTAGCAAAAGGTAATTTTGAAGCAGCGCATTTGATATTATTAAAACAAAATTCACTTCCAGCGATTTGTGGAAGAGTGTGCCCTCAGGAAACACAATGCGAAGGAAAATGCGTAGTTGGAATTAGGAATGAACCTGTTGGAATAGGTAGACTCGAACGATTTGTTGCAGATTATTATATGGCAAATGTAGAAGAAAAAATACCTGAAATAGAAAAAAATAATATAAAAGTTGGAGTGATAGGTGCAGGACCTGCAGGATTATCATGTGCGAGTGAACTAGGAAAATTAGGATATGATGTTACAATATTTGAAGCATTACATGTTCCAGGTGGAGTTTTATTATATGGAATACCTGAATTTAGACTACCAAAAGAAATTGTAAAAAAGGAAATAGCAAATATAGAAAAATTAGGTGTTAAAATACAAAAGAATGTCATAGTTGGAAGATCAATAACGATAGATGAACTAAAGGAAGATGGCTATAAAGCTATATTTATTGGTAGTGGAGCTGGACTACCTAAGTTTATGAATATTGAAGGAGAACACCTTAATGGAGTGTATACAGCAAATGAATTCTTAACAAGAGTAAATTTGATGAAAGCATATGATCCTAAAAAAAATCCAACACCTGTAAAAATAGGAAAAAATGTAGCAGTACTAGGTGGTGGAAATGTTGCAATGGATGCTGCCAGAACAGCAATGAGGCTCGGAGCTGAAAATGTATATGTAGTGTATAGACGAAGTGAGAGTGAATTGCCAGCAAGGTTAGAAGAGATACATCATGCTAAAGAAGAAGGAATAATTTTCAAGTTTTTAACACTACCTAAAAAAATATTAGGAAAAGATAAATGGGTTGTTGGAATGGAATGCCAAGAAATGGAATTAGGCGAACCTGATGAGAAGGGTCGAAGAAAACCAATTGAAACAGATAGAGCATTCACACTTGATATGGATACAGTAATTGTAGCAATAGGGCAAAGTCCTAATCCATTAATAAGACAAACAACACCAGGCCTTGAGGTTCAATCTTGGGGCGGAATTATAGTTGAAGAAGAGACAATGCAGACAACAAAAGAAGACGTGTATGCTGGAGGAGACGTAGTAACCGGTGCAGCGACAGTCATACTTGCTATGGGAGCAGGAAAAATAGCAGCAAAATCAATTGATGCAAAATTGAATAAAAATAAATAGGAGGATATATGGAGCAAATATTAAAGAGAGCAAAGATTTTAAATATTCTACTAATAGTACTTATTATAGTAGTATCCATAGCAACTCACATTTCTAATATAATGATATATGAATCAGCCGCAGCACAGGATTTTCAAATAATTTTACTTCAAGGATATAGAGTTGTATCATTAGTTTTACTATTATTAATTATAATGATATTCATAAAAATGAGAAAGAATAAATTAGAGGGTGGAGAATTTTTACTAGCATCTGGAATAGTTAACTTTATATTTTCTTTGATAAGTATGTTTTTAGGAATTGTAATTATACTTTTATGTTCATTTTCATTAAGAAAGTTAAGAGAACAAAGAGAAGAAATTGAAATTCTAAATGAATCAAGAGAGGAAAAAATATGATAGTAAGATTCATAATTGGATTAGCTGTAGGTATAGCAATAGGGTTAATAATAAAAAGATTTATGAAAAAATAAAATTTAAAAAGCTGTATTCTTTATAAGAGAGTACAGCTTTTTTTATGATAATATTATTAAACTAGTAGATATACTGCGAAAAAATGTGCAACACTACCAAGTAACACGAAAATATGCCATATGAAGTGGTGATATTTAAACCAATTCCACATGTAGAAAATAGTACCTAAAGTATATAAGATTCCCCCAATGAAAAGTAGGATAAGGGATTGCTGCGAAATATTGGCTATAAGATCACCCCATACAAACATAATCATCCATCCCATAACTATATAAAGTAATGTTGAGAAAAGAACATATTTTTCAACACAAAGGGATTTAAAAGCTATCCCAAATATACATATTAACCATTGTATGAAAAATATAATATATCCAGCTTTTGATTTAACAACTAAAAGTAAAAAAGGCGTATAACTTGCAGCAATTAAAATATATATTGCTGAATGATCTAGTATTTGAAAAACTTGTTTTGCTTTATTGTTATGCAATGCATGGTAAATAGATGAAACAGTATACATGATGACTAATCCAGCTCCAAATATTGCAAACGATGTTATAACGATTGGTGATTTTGTTTTGATTCCATGCATTATAAGGACAACAGCAGAAATCAGTGCTAATGTAGCACCAACCATATGACTTACAGCATTTGCAATTTCTTCATCCTTAGAAAAAGTATTTATTATTTTCATAGTTTGTACCTCCGAATAATTATATAAGTTTTCTTGATTATATCATATATAAAAAAAAATAACGATCGCATACGCATAAAAAAATTAATTAAAAATTAAAAAACACTTGACATACAAGAAACTTCACTCTATAATATTAAATATAAATTAAAATAAAAAAGGGGATGGGGAAATGAAAAAGTATGATTTAATTTTTTTAACAGATGTTACAGAGGAGTACACAAAGAGGCAAGCTGTTTATTTTTTTAGTAATGGATATGGTATAAGTGTAATAAATATTATTGGAACAAATGGGGAACATTATTCGTATACAAAGAATAAAGATCAATATGAAATTGCAGTGTTAGAAGGGAGTAAAAATAATTCTAGAATTACATATGATACAGTAATAACAGATGATGTAATTGGGTATCTTGGAATTGAAGGGGTATATAAGATAATGGAGGAGATAGAGAAATTGAAAAAGTAATTGACTTTTTAATTGGGATA
>JAGOYM010000003.1 GCA_018059165.1 Leptotrichiaceae bacterium
TTCCTGCCCCACCTTGTATTGCTGGTAGCGGAAACAACACTTTATCTGTATAGAATCCACTCATTATTTTTTCTACTGCATCTAATATCGCATTTTTCTTTTTATCAGATAATTTTTTTATTTTATTATTGGTTATTGCTGCTGCTGCTTTTATAAGTGTAATACTTTTTATAAGTTCTGAATTAACTCTCTTCATATTTTTTATATCAAAATTTTCTAATGCTCTCAATGTATGTATTCCATAATATTTATTGTCATCAATTTCTACTTCTCCTAACGAATCTATTTCTTTTCTCACTTCTTTCCTCCCTGCTATTAACTTTTCTAATAATATCCTATATACATATTACCATAAATTTCAGTCTTATAAAAGAAAGAAACCACCTAAAATTTTCTTTTAGGTGGTTTCTTTTTAATGTGTACCTTTTTTATTATGATCTTTCAATTTTTCTTTATATTTTCTAACTTGTCTTTCTAACATATCTGATAGTTCGTCAATAGCTGCATATAGATCATTATTCTCAGCTTCTACTTTTATTTTTGTTCCATTTGCAAACAGTAATCCATCTGCTTTGTGGAGATCTCCCTCTGTTTTGCTATGCTCAACAGATAGTGTTACATCCACTTCTAAAATATTGTCAAAATATTTTTTTAGTCTGCCAATTTTTTCTTCTGTGTAATCTTTAATTGGTTCAGTAATTTTTAAATGTCTCCCACTGATAATAATTTTCATCTTGATCACTTCCTTCTCATGTTGTCTAATATATTATAACCTAATAATTATAAATGTCAAATTTTCTTTAGATTTCCTTTTTCAATTTTATACTTGTCTTGTGTTAGCTCAGCTAATTCACTACTGTGAGTCACTATGACTATTGTTTGTTGCTTTTCTTCATTTATTTTTTTAAATAATTCACTTATTGTTTCACTTGTTTCCAAATCTAAATTTCCAGTTGGCTCATCTGCAAGTATAATATTCGGATCATTTATTAATGCTCTTGCAATAGCAACTCTTTGTTTTTCTCCACCTGATAATTCAAGTGGTTTATGATCTATTCTATGTCCTAATTCAACCAATTCTAATAACTCTTTTGCCTTTGACCTCAACTGTATTTTATTTAATTTCGTATCTATAAGTGCTGGTATCATGACATTTTCCAAAGCTGTAAATTCATTCAACAAATAATGAAATTGGAAAACGAATCCTATTTTTTGGTTTCTTATCATATTTTTTATTTTTTCATCTGCATAGTTTATAATCTCATTGTCAAACTTAATTTCACCTGTAGTTGGGGTATCTAATAACCCAATTATATTTAATAGTGTTGTTTTTCCACTCCCTGATTTACCTTGTATCGAAATGAAATCTCCTTGATTCAATTCTAAACTTATATTCTTCAAGACTTCTATTATTTCAACTTTTGTTTTGTATTCTTTATTTACATTTTTTAATTCAAATATAGTATTATTCATGTTTTAATGCCTCCACAGGTTTCAATCTAGAAGCTTTAATTGCTGGATATAATGTTGATAAGAAAACTATTACTGTTGTCACTATATATATTAGAACAATCTCTTTCATAGAAATATAGAGAGGTAATTCTTCTAAATAATATGTTGTTTTCATAAATATTTTAAACATCTTTTTCAGAAGTAATAAAACTAGTGGGGACATGATACTAGCTAGTATCATTCCTGACAACCCAATTACCAAACCTTCAATTGTAAATATTCTTCTTATATTCTTATTTGAGTACCCTATTGATTTTAGTATTCCTATATCTTTTGTTTTTTCTCTCACTATCATGTTTAAAATAACAGAAACTGCAAAACATGCAATCATTATTAATAAACTTAAGATAGAAACTAAAACAAATTTTTCAAATTTAACTGCACTTAAAAGATTCTGATTTAATTCACTCCAACTATATATTCCTAGATTATTATTCCCAAATATAGCGGCTTTCTCGTTTACAGATTTTAATTGATTTTCCAACTTTTGAGGATTTTTCACATTAATCCCCATTTCTGTTACTGCTTCTCCTTTTTCAGAAAGAATTTGCATAGTTGTTAATGGCAATATTACAAGATTAGAATCATATTCGTAATACCCCGTTTTAAATATTCCCCTTATTATCAATTTAATTTCCTTATTTTCTGCTGAAACAATGTTAATCTCATCACCTACATCAACACCCATTTCTTTAGAAAATTCTTCACCCACTAATATTGAATTTAACTCAGAAATATCATTTTTTCCTTTTATAATTTTTAACTTAAGATCTTTTGATGCACTTTCTGCTTTAATACCGTTAGCTATTACCCCTTTTGCCATTTCTTTATACTTCACAATTGCTTGATTTGAATATTTAGGAATCACTGCTGTCACACCATCAATTTTCTTAAGTTCAGCAGATTTGGTTTCGTAATCTTCAATAACATTTCCGTAGTCTGATTTTATTGTTATATGAGGTGTTAATGTAAGTAAAGAATCTATCATATTTTTTTCTAATCCATTTGATACTGTCAGCGAAACAATGAATACCGTAACACCAATAGAAACTCCTAGTATTGAAAATATGCTTTGAAACTTTCGCTCTGTGATATGCCTCAATGCAATAAAAAACTCTATTCTCATGAATCAATCCTTTCAAAAAAGGCTAGCTCAAAATTTTAAAGCTAAGCCTTCCGTTTAATTCTCTTTCTGCATCATTAAATAATTCTTTTAAAGATACAAAAAAATCTAATTTTTTATCATTGAAATTTAAAAATCTAACTTTTAGTGGTAACTCTACATGTGCAGTCATTACATCCCATAGAGCATCCAAGTTATCACCAAAGTATTCTGGTAATTCTATTTTACTTTTAAATATTTTATAAAATTCTTTTTCAGTTGTAATTTTTTCAAAATCAATTTCTATTTTTAGCATATTGTTATATCTCCCGTTATATTACTGTTTTATTTCTTTGAATGTTTTATAATGATCATAAGTAACGAATACTAGTCCATCACTAGAAAATAAAATTCTGTCTGCTCCTCTATTACCACAATTATAATTCACATCAACTTCATACCACTTTCTATTTTGTGCTGTTGGAAGTGTCTTTTCTCTATTTGTAAAATTATCTCCACCAATTGCTTTCCCAGGTGCAACTTCACATAAATTACCTTTGCTAGCCACCCAACCAAGCTCCATTGCTTCTCTTTTTGTGATATAGTATTCAGGGAGTTCTCCTTTTTCTAATATATACTTAGATACCACATCTACTTTCGTCAACTCTTTTATACTACTGCTGTTATTTGGAGTTGATATTTCGCTGTTTGCTATTTTTTTATTAGTCTTATTTGACGTTGTAGACTTCCCTACTTTTTCTTGTGTCACTGCATTAGGTGATATTATATTCTTAATATCATTCATATCTTTATTATTTTTCAAAGTCACAGCTAGTATTATAATTATTATTATTAATGTTAGCGCAGTACTAATTTTCTTCATCATAACTACCTCACGTCTTCCGACATCTCTTGAGATATATTGTAGTTTTCTAAAATATCCTTATTTCTCAATTTAACTTCATTTCTATCAAGAACTATTTCTTGACCATCAATATCCTCAAAAACTATAAATTCTGAATCTGAGTTTGCTATTTTTTCAACAAAATCTTTAAAATTAGCATATTTTTGACCATTTACTTTTAAAATGATTTTATCTACAATCTGGCTATATCCTATATTTACATCATCAGACAGTACTCTCACAATTACAACTAACTCATTATAACCTTCAAATTTTGTTGATTGTTTTAAACTTTGATCAAGTGATAAGTAACTTGTTTTTAGGTAATTATAGCTCAATGGTTCAAATAATAACCCACCATATAGATAATACGAAGGTTGTGCATCTATAGGCATTTCTCTTATTAGGTCTGAAGGGTCCTTATCTTTTGACAATGTTACAGTACCAGATATTCTCTTTTTATCCCTAACAATCTCATATGATAATGTTTCTCCAAAGTTTTTTTGTTGGCTTACAAATTCAAAATCTGTTCTTTCATTTTTTCTAAATTCAACAGTCCCATCGTAATCTACATCATATGAATCTAATTTCAACAAAACATCATTCTTTTGCAATATCCCATCAAATACTGAATTTTTTAAAACACTTGTTACCAATACTCCTTTAGATGTATCTGCAATTCCCAACATTTTTCTATGTGCTGGACTTTCTAACTCTGTCCAATTTAAGCCTATTTTTGGTGCTCCATCATACTTATTATCTACTATGTCTGTTAAGAAGTGTTCAACTATATTTACTGGAATAAAGTAACCTATATTATCTGCCAACATTAAGCCAGAAAAAGCAACACCAATCACTTTGTCGTTTGTTATAACTGGTCCACCGCTATTTCCTGGATTTATTGCAGCATCAGTTTGTCCAATTAAGAATCTTTGATTAGTAAGAGTATAACTATTATGTTCAATCCTAGATACAATTCCTTGAGTTGTACTCAATTTATCCCCACCTAAAGGATAACCGTATATTGTAACTTTATCTCTTAGATTAGGAAGTTTACCAAACTTTAGAGGAACAGTATTATTAAAAAATGCTTTGTCCTCAACTTCCAGTATTGCTAAATCATATTCTTCTGATATAAATTTAACTTTTGCCTTATATTTTTTCGAATCTCCATCTTTTCTAATTTGCAAAAATTTATTATTAACAACCGCATGTGCATTTGTTAATATTCTATTTCCATCTACAACAAAGCCAGTTGCTGTAGAATTATAATCAAGTCCACTTTGCCATGGACTTTGAAAATCAAATTGTTGGTGCGATGAATAAATCTTTACTAAAGATTTTTTTATAGTGTCATCTGCTCCATACATCATTCCAAAAACTATTATATATACTAGTATTATTAACTTCTTCATATTTTCGTCTCCCTTTTAATCTACTCTTCTATTATCAATTTATCTTTTATATAAGATTCTATTATTTGTAAAAATTTATAAACATCATCAAGATTAAGTCTATATATATATTGCTTGTTATCAACTTTAATTACTAAGCATCTATCTAATTTGTTTGATGATATTTTCATTGTTTTTACAACTGCTGACTCTATTTCCAAAATATCAATTTTCTGCTTTTTATATATGATATTATTATTTTCAACTATTATTTTATGACTATAAATTTTTAAAAACCCATATATCCCATAAACCATCAGACCTAAATAAAGTATTATCCTATAGTCTAATGTTTTTGATACAATTAGAAGGTCATATATCCCAATAATTGTAATAGCTACTATTAACACAAAAAATATAGTTGAAGTGAACATATACTTTACGCTATTTTTAAATATGTACTTCTCATTCCTAATATCTTTATTTTTTGTATCTTGTTTATATTTTTCAAAATTTTCTTTGAATTTACGATTATTGGGTATTCCTAATTCTAACATAATTCCCTCTTCTATTATTAAATTATAGTATCAGTTTTTGTAAGCTCTCCGATAACATTTTTTCCTTTAAATTGTGCGTTGCATTTATATGTCTTATTGTTCTACTTTTTCCTCTAATTATTAATGTATCAGTTTTTAAAATATTTCCATTTTTCATTACTGGTTGTAATAAGGTACTTTCGGTTATTCCTGTTGCTGCAAATATTATTTCATCTGATTTCACTAATTCTTCCAACTCTAATACTTTATTAACTTCAACACCCATTTTATTGCATCTGAGCAACTCTGATTCGCTTATTTTTAAATTTTCTTCTGTTTCACCTTTAACATCTTTTCGTAAAAGTAATCTTGCTTGCATATTTCCTTCTAATGCTCTTACTGCTGCAGCTGAAACAATTCCTTCGGGTGCACCACCAATACCATAAAGAATATCAATATCACTTTCAAATGAAACTGCCATTATAGAACCTAGAACATCGCCATCAGGTAAACAAAAAACTCTAACACCTTTTTTTTGGAGTACTTCTATTATTTTAAAATGCCTTTCTTTATACAATATTGCAACTTTTATATCCTCATATCTTTTCTTTGTTTTTTCTATAATTATATCTATGTTTTTTTCTATTCCAATAGATAAATCAATATAATCTGAATATTCAGGTCCTACTACAATTTTTTCCATATACATATCAGGTGCTTTAAGAAATGTGCCTTGCTTAGCCATTGCTATCACTGCTATCGCATTGTCTTGACCCATTGCGACCATTCTCGTACCTTCAATAGGATCAACAGCTATATCAATTTTTATATTGTTTTCACCATTTCCAACTTTTTCTCCAATAAATAACATCGGAGCATCATCAATTTCTCCTTCACCTATGACAATTTCACCACTAATAGGTAAATCATTTAACATTTCTCTCATAGCTAATACTGCTGCATTATCAGCCTTATTCTTATCACCAAATCCTATCCACTTATAAGCTGCCATTGCTGTTACTTCAGTAACCCGTGCTAAATCAAATGCTAAATTTTTATTCATTTCAAGTCTCCTACTTTTATTTTATATTATTTTTCAATAACTTTGTATGTAGTTTCTCCTTCTTTTTTCATATTCAACTTGTCTCTTGCTATTCTTTCTAATTTTTCTGCTTCAGTGTATTTTTTCATATCATTTTTTATTTGATCTTTTTTCTTATTTTCTTCGTTAATTTTGAGTTGTGTTTCAGCAATTTCTTTTTCTAATTGTCTTTTTTTCAAGTTTACTTGAATTATTTGAATTCCCATAATAATCAGAAAACTAATAAAAAGAGTATTAAATACTAGCCACATCGTCTTTTTATTCATATTATCACCTACTATTTTATTTTTCCTCTTTTGTCATTTCTTATCTTGTCTATCTCTTTTATAAAGTTGTCTAAATCTTTAAATTCTTTATATACTGAAGCAAATCTAACATATGCAACTTCATCTAAATCCAATAAATAAGTCATAATTGCATTTCCTAAATCGCTAGATTTTATTTCACCAGAATATTTCGTCAAGATTTCTCTTTCTAATTTATCAACGCTTTCTTCAATTCTTTCTCTATCAATTTTTCTTTTTTCAAGAGCTCTAATTATACTACTGTATACTTTTTCTCTAGAAAACTCTTGTCTAACTCCATCTTTTTTTAGCACATATAATGCTAAATCCCCTATTTTTTCATATGTTGTAAATCTTTTTTGGCAGTCTTCGCATTCTCTTCTTCTTTTTATTGAATTCCCATCAAGATATGTTCTACTGTCTACAACTTTTGTTTCTTCGCTTCCACAAAAAGGACATTTCATACAGTCTCCCTCATCTTATATATTATTTTTCTGCTTTCTCTATAACATCTAACAACTCTGATGTTGTTTTTGCATTTATAATTTTTGTTCTAAAATCATTTTCTCTTATTAATCTAGATATTCTAGCAAGAATTTTTAAATATTCCTGCGTTTCGCCACTTGGTGATAAAAACATGAAAAATATTTTTGCATCTTCTTCATCAATTGAATTATAATTTATACCATTTTTTGAAACCCCAATTCCAATTAATAAATCTGTTACTCCTTCAGTTTTGGCATGTGGAAGTGCTACATTTTTACCAATCCCTGTTGTTCCTAGTTCCTCTCTTGCATATAAGTCAGAAAGGCATTTATCATAATCTACTATTTTTTTTGACTCTTTGATACTTTCTAATAACTCTTTTATAATATCTCTTTTAGTTTTTGCTTTAAGATCCAAGTTTATCATTTCTACATCAATATAATCCACTACTCTACTTTTATTCATTTAAATCTCTCCTATAATAAATTTTTTTAAATTCAATTTTGTTTGTAATTCTTCATTTATAACCTTTTCTAAAATTAATGCTATTTTTGAAAGCTCATTTCCCACTCTTTCTTTTATTTTACTTTTACTTTCTATGAGTTTGTATATCTCTAACAGGTCTTTTGAAAAATAAGTCATTATATCACTTTCTTCATATATACCTTGCTCTATCATTATTCTTCTCAGAAAATGAGTTACCATAATGTATTTCTCTGCTGAATTAGTAATCTCTTTTCTGTCCAAATAATCAAAAATATTAACTATTCTATCATAAAATTCCTCATCTACATCATTATATTCATAAATTTTATTAATTGTATCTAAAAAGTAAAATCCTACTTCTAATTTTTCAATATCTTTACTTATTTCTAAAAAAGTTTTCTTTAATTCCATATCTTTAATTGTGTAATAACTATTTTTCTGATACATAGAAATTTCAGAAACATTCATTGGATTTATTACATTTTTTTCTCTTCTTTTCGATTTTCTTATCCCGTGAATAATAGAATCTATTTTACCAAAATTTTTCGTAAAAATCGTTATTATTACATCTGCTTCATTTATTTCTTTCTTTTTTAAAATAATACCTTCAGTTTTTATTATTTTCATGATTTCCTTTGCTTTAGAGGTCCCTATTTATTATTTAAAACTTGAAAATGTGTATATTATTTGTGAATTACCATCTTTAATTGATATTTTTGTAGGGTATTTGTATTCTCCAGAAGATACATAATCACTGAAATTAGCAGTGTATCCTTTACTTTCAACTGATGTTAGCCATTCTTTTGAGAATTTAAAATTATCACCATTAATTGTTTGATTATTTTTATCTTTAATTTTTCTAATTTTATTAAGCAGGCTTAAAATATTCGCCTCATCTTCATTTAGTGTCTGTGTTACTGTTTGTTTTAGTGATGGGTAATAAATTGTCTTTTTATTTTGAGTAAATGTATATATCTCTCCTTTGTTAATTGTTGGTGAAGAGATCACTAGTTTAAGTGTCCCATTATCATATGTCATTGTGTATTTCTTAACTTTTGATGATTTATTTATCTTTAGTGTTTCTGTAACACTCACTGTAAATGTATCCTTTTCCCAAAAATCTTTTGAATATGACACGATTGACACTAACATCATTGATATTATTAAAATTAACCTTCTCATATTTCCTCCTATTTAACTAATTTTGAATATTAGAATTATCCTTAATATACTGTTTGTTCTTTTCAATTTGCTGCTGTATTTCTTGATTTTGTAATATATTATCTTTCAACAACTTATTATTATCAAATTTATATACCATAAGTTGTTTGATATCATTTAACTTATAAGGTGGTTTGAATATAAGCTCTTTTGTTTTTTTATAAGAATTCATATCTTTCAAATAAAAACTTCCAATTGCTATACCTTTTGGAAACAAATCACTGATACCTGATGTTTCAACCTTGTAAAACCGTTGAACAACTTCTGTTCCATTCCCGTTATAGTTAAATATAGAATATGTTCCATTTCCATTTCCTCTTAGTATTTGTGTCTCTCCACCATTAAGTGTTACACTTATTCTAGAGTTTTTACTTGTAACAAGTATTACTTCAGAGAAATTTTGATTTACCTCACCTATTTTACCTATTAGAATTCCATTGTATAAAACTGGTAATCCTTTTATTATATTATCATTACTTCCTTTATCAATAAATATTCTTTCTGATTCATTAATATTCTCAACAAGAGCTACATTAACTGCTATGTATTCTTGTGGTGATTGCTGTCTTAATGCAAGCATATTTTTTAAATTTTGATTTTCTGTTATAAGATTTTTCATTTCTACATCTTTCATCTTCTCTTTTTGAAGATCAACATTCATTCGTTCATAATTTTCTGTATACCTATTTAAATAATTTATGTTACTGACTCTCTCTTTAAATTCCAATTCTTTTTTATATATTGTACTTCTTACGTTCACAAGTTTATTATTCATTGAATTCACAAGACCATCAAATAACTTTAAAGAATTTACAAAAGGTCCTTTTAAAATGAACAACACAGCTATAATAGTAGCTGTTATAACTGCCATTCTTATTAATTTATTTTCTCTTTTTATGTTAGCCATTTAATTAAGCTCCTTCTAGACTTAAATACGCTTTTATTATACTATATTTTGTGTTTTTTGTAAAATATTTGTTTATAATATTAAAAGTGAAAATCCAGTTATATTACAAACTGGATTTTTATCATATTTACATCATGCCAGGCATCATTCCACCAGGCATTCCACCATTTGATGGATTTTCTTCTTTTTCATTTGCTATTGCAACTTCTGTTGTCAATAAAACTGAAGATACAGAAATTGCATTTTGTAATGCTGATCTTGTTACTTTTGCAGGATCTATTATTCCTGCTTTTATCATATCAACGTATTCTTCTTTTGCTGCATCATACCCAATTCCTTGTTTTGCATTTTTAACATATTCTATTACTACGCCTGCATCAACACCTGAGTTTACAACTATTTGTCTCAATGGTGAATACAATGCTTTCTTAACAATTTCTACACCTAATCCTTCTTCACCATCTAATTTAAAGTTTTCTATTGCTTTCGCTATCTGAACCAATATAGTCCCTCCACCAGGCACAATACCTTCTTCAACCGCTGCTCTAGTTGCATTTAATGCATCTTCAATTCTTAATTTTCTTTCTTTCATTTCAGTTTCAGTTGCTGCTCCAACTTTTACAACAGCTACTCCTCCTGAAATTTTTGCTAATCTTTCTTGTAATTTTTCTCTATCATAATCTGATGTTGTCTCTTCTATTTGAAGTTTCAATTGTGCTATTCTTCCTTTTATTACTGCACTTGCACCTAATCCATCAACAACTACAGTATTATTTCTTGACACTTTTATTTTTTTAGCTTGACCTAAAAGGTTAATATCTACTGTTTCTAATTTAATTCCTTTTTCTTCTGATATTACTTCTCCACCTGTTAATATTGCAATATCCTCTAACATTGCTTTTCTTCTATCACCAAATGCAGGTGCTTTTACAGCAACTATGTTTAGTGTTCCTCTTAACTTATTTACAACTAATGTTGCAAGCGCTTCCCCTTCAACATCTTCTGCAATTATTAACATTGGTCTTCCTGTTTCTATTGTTTTTTCTAATATTGGTAATAGCTCTTTCATACTTGAGATTTTCTTGTCAGTTATTAGTATAAATGGATTGTCAAGTTCCGCTATCATTCTTTCACTATCAGATACCATATATGGTGACAAATATCCGTTATCAAATTGCATTCCTTCAACTACTTCTAATGTTGTATCAAGTGATTTTGCTTCTTCAACAGTTATAACGCCTGACTCTCCAACTTTTTCCATTGCTTGTGCTATTAACTGCCCTATTTCCTCTGATCCAGCTGAGATAGATGCAACTTGTGCGATCTCTTTATTATCTTTTATTTTTTTTGATCTTTTAACTAATTCTTCTATTACTTTCTTTGATGTTTTTTCCATACCTTTTCTTAAAAATACAGGATTCGCTCCAGATGCAACCATTTTTAATCCTTCTTTTATCAATGCTTGTGCTAAAACTATTGCAGTTGTAGTCCCATCCCCCGCTACATCATTTGACTTTGTTGCAACTTCTTTTACGATTTGTGCACCTAAGTTTTCGAATGGATCTTTTAATTCTATTTCTTTTGCAATTGTTACACCATCATTTGTTATTAGAGGCATTCCATAACCTTTATCTAGAACAACATTTCTTCCTCTAGGCCCTAAAGTTATTTTAACCGCATCCGCTAATGTATCTACTCCTTTTTCAAGTGCTTTTCTCGCATCTTCATGAAACTTTATTACTTTTGACATATAATCCTCCCGTTTTATATTTATGTATTATTCTACAATTGCTAGAATATCCTTGCTTTCTAATATTAAAAAGTTTCTCTCTTCATCTTTTATTTCTGTTCCTGAATATTTTTCAAAAATAACATTCATCCCTTTTTTTATTTCTTTAACCTCTGTACCTACTGCTATTACTTCACCAATTATAGGTTTTTCTTTTGAGGCTGTTCCTGGCAATACAATTCCACTTTTTGTTACTTCTTCTTGTTTCGTTTGTTCAATTAATACTCTTTTACCTAGTGGTTTTATCTTCATCATTCCTCCTAAAATTTATGAAAATCACTCTTTTATTTTGTCTGTACGTATAATTTTCCATTTTCTATTATAATATTTTTTATGTTTAATTTTTTGCCATCTTCATTTTCGTATTTGTACACTGGTTGTGTTTCAATATAGTTTGAAATGATTTGTTTTAATGCAATAGCTACTTTAGTGTCATCTAATTTAGCTCCTTGTTCATTTGTTATTTCATCAATATTAAGTCCCACCATATATACTTCTTTAGTAGTGTCATCAAATTTTATTCCACTACTTATTTTCATACTCCCTTTTTGCTCTTCACCTAAACTAGAAAGTGTATAGTTGACATTAAGATGCATTTTATCTTCTTTGAATGATACTTGTGGTTTTTCTATAATTCCTTTTGCTAAAATATAATTTTTAGTTATCGGAAAGCTCTTAGAAACTTTGTTTTGGACAATAGCTTCTGGAACCATTAATCTACCTTCATTATATATATTACATGAAGCAACTACTGCAGCCATTGTTATTAATAAAATTATTTTTTTCATATTTTTTCTCCTCTTTTAAATATATTCTTGAATATATTATCTCACAAATCGCTTATAATTCTCTTTGGATACTCTTATATTATAAATATTTTTTCAAAAACTGTCCAGTGTATGATTTTTTGACTTTTACAATTTCTTCAGGTGTTCCAGTAGCTATAATTTTTCCACCTTTATGACCACCTTCCGGACCTACATCTATAATATAATCTGCACATTTAACAACATCTAGATTGTGTTCTATTACTAGAACCGTATTACCTTTTTCTACTAATCTATCCAATACTAGTAATAATTTTCTTATATCTTCAAAATGTAATCCCGTTGTAGGCTCATCAAGTATATAGATTGTGTTCCCTCTAGAAATTTTTGATAACTCTGAAGCCAGTTTTATTCTCTGTGCCTCTCCACCCGAAAGTGTTGTTGCAGGTTGACCCAATTTAATATAATCCATCCCTACATCAATGAGTGTTTGGAGTCTTCTCTGCAAACTCGGTATTGCTTCAAAGAAACTATACGCCTCTTCAACCGACATATTTAATACGTCTGAAATATTTTTTCCTTTATAATGTACATCTAATGTTTCTCTGTTATATCTCTTTCCTTTACAAACTTCGCATTCAACATAAACATCAGGAAGAAAATTCATTTCTATCTTATTAATTCCTGCTCCTCCACAAGCCTCACATCTTCCACCCTTAACATTAAACGAGAATCTTCCTTTGTCATATCCTCGTATTTTTGCATCTTTTGTTTGAGCGAATAAATCTCTTATATCGTCAAATAATTTAGTATATGTCGCAGTATTTGATCTTGGAGTTCTTCCTATTGGTGACTGATCAATGTCTATTATTTTCTCTAATTGCTCAATTCCTTCAATTCCACCATGTTCTAGCGGGTACATTTTACCTTTATTCAATTTATTATGTAATTCAGGAAATAATGTTTGATTTATTAATGATGATTTTCCACTTCCAGAAACTCCTGTAACTACTGTAAATACTCCTAAAGGTATCTCAATCGTTACATTTTTCAAGTTGTTTCCTTTTGCATTTTTCAATATTATTTTCTTTTCTGATTTTTTTCTCTCTTTAGGAACTTCTATTTTTATTTCCCCATTTAAATATTTTGCCGTTAATGATTTCTTACTTTTCATAACTTGCTTAGGTGTTCCTTGTGCAACTACTTCACCACCATGAATCCCTGCATTAGGTCCCATATCTATCAAATAGTCAGATTCCTTCATTGTGTCTTCATCATGTTCTACAACAATTAAAGTATTCCCTATCTCTTTTAGATCTCTTAATGTTGCAAGTAGTTTCTCATTATCTCGTTGATGCAGCCCTATACTCGGCTCATCTAGTACATATATTACTCCTGTCAATCTACTACCAATTTGGCTTGCTAACCTTATTCTTTGTGACTCCCCACCTGATAATGTCTTTGTTGTTCTAGATAATGTTAAGTAATCTAATCCAACATTTATCATAAATGATAGTCTTTCCTTTACTTCTTTTAGTATTTCAGTTGCAATTTGCTTTTCTTTTTCTGTTAATTCCATTTTATTATAGAATTCCAATGCTTCATTTATACTAATACTTGTTAAGTCATGTATGCTTTTATTATTTACTGTTATTGCAAGAACAACATCTTTAAGACGCTTCCCACTACATGTTTTACAAGTTTTTTCTATCATATATTTAGACTCTATTTCCTCTTTCATAGAATCTGAATTTGTCTCGTAATATCTTCTTTCAAGATTTTTTACAATTCCTTCATATGACCTGCTTCCATTGTACGAAAAACTATCCCCTGTCCATTTAAATTTGAATTCTTTACTATTTCCATGGAATATTGTATTTCTTTCATCTTTAGTTAAATCTTTTACTTTCTTATTAACATCTATTTTGTACGCTTTTGCCATTGTCATAAATAATTCCCAGTTCCATCCTTTTTTTGTAGATGCCCCTGGTATAGCTATTCCACCATCATAAAGTGATAAATTTTCATCAATTATCAATTTGTTTTCATCAACTTCAAGTGTCGTACCTAATCCATTACATGAATCGCATGCTCCATATGGTGCATTAAACGAGAATAGTCTTGGTACAACATCTGGGAATACTACTTCCGGATGATTTGAACAAGAAAAATTCTCACTGTATTTACTATCTTTTCCGTTTATATTAGCAATAACTTGACCTTCTGATAACCCTGTAGCAATTTCAATTGCCTCACCTAGTCTACTTAAAAATTCTTTGTCAGTCTTCTTTATTTTTAATCTATCCACAACTACTTCTATTGTATGTCTTTTATTTTTATCAAGTTCTATAGAATCATTTAGATCAAGCGTATCCCCATTTACTCTTATTCTTTGAAATCCTTTTTTTTGTAAATTGAGGAATAAATTTTTATGTGTTCCTTTTTTATCAACAACAACAGGTGCTAGTAATATTAATTTATCTGCTTCTTTTGTTGATTCAATTATTGTGTCTACTATTTCTTCTATTGTCTGCTTTTCAACTACTGTTCCACAAATTGGGCAATGTGCTTTTCCGATATGTGCCCATAGTAATCTCATATAGTCATAAATTTCTGTCATTGTACCAACTGTTGATCTTGGATTTTTCGAAACACTTTTTTGCTCAATTGATATTGCTGGTGACAACCCCTCTATACTGTCTAATTCTGGCTTTTGCATTTGACCAATAAATTGTCTTGCATATGCAGATAGACTTTCAACATATCTTCTCTGTCCTTCTGAATAAATTGTATCGAATGCTAATGATGATTTACCACTTCCTGAAACTCCAGTTATTACAACAAATTTATTTTTTGGTATCTCTATGTCAATATTTTTAAGATTGTGTTCCCTTGCACCTTTTATTTTTATTTTATCATCCACTTTTACTCACCCTTTCTTATGTTTTCACCTAAACAAAAACCATCTCAAGTGTGAAATGGTTTTTCCTCTTATGTTATTTGATTATTTGTAATTTTCTATAATTAAAATATAATGCTTTCACTAAATCATATTCAAATGGTGAATTTAAGTCTCCATACTTTATACTTAATAGCGATCTTGTATTTATTCCATTTATAGTTGCTTCAATTGGTCCTGTTAATTCTTGATCCAATATATTAGTGTCATAAAGTGCTTTATCATAAACAAAAGCTTTTACTGGCATAGTCATAGCACTATCTACAAACATTCCACCTGTATCTCTAACTGTTGATGGACCTAATATAGGCAAGACTAAGTACGAACCTGAATAGACTCCATAATATCCTAATGTATCTCCAAATGTTTCTGGATCTTTTTTAAGCCCAAAACTTTTAGCAACATCTATTGTTCCAGCTAATCCAATTGTTGAATTTATTAGAAATCGTCCGGCTGAATTAAGTGCTTTCCCAAATTTTAACTGTAATAATGAATTAACTGTTGTAGGTATTTCTGAAAAATTTGATGAAAAATTACTTATTCCTGTTCTAATTGGTTTAGGAACTATATGTTTGTAAACTCTAGAAATTGGATATAAAATTTTATCATCTAATTGTGTATTTATTGCATACATTCTTCTATTGTATGCTCCTAAACTATCATCAACAGTTGTAAATTCGAATACCCTATCTGAAATCAAATAATCTTCATCAAGACTTGTTATACTATTTGCAATTATACCATATTCATCTCTTTCCACAGTAACTGCTTCTAGTTTGCTATTTTCATTTTTTATAATATACTCATCATAATTTTTAGAACTATATTCTGGATCTACATTATCTTCTATATCGAAATACATGTTATCATTTATATCCTGTACTATAATTTCCTCTAGTGTTGCCGAATCCATTACATTTTCTTTTTGATTAGTTGAATTCGAATAAGATAATACTGATAACGAGAAAGCAAATAGAAGAATTATAATTTTATTTTTCATTATTTTGTACCTCCTTCTTCTAACTTATCAACCATCAATTTAGAAACCTCTTTATGCCATAGAATTCCTGTGTGACCACCATACGGTAATATTATTTTATTTTTAAAAGTTGAATTAACATACGCAAAATCTTCTTTTGTCATCAACAAATCATCTGCTGATGTTAAATAAATTATATTGTCTCCATTTGCTTTTATAAAATCACTACTTGATTTTAGTGAAAACATTTCTTTAAATTTTTCATATGTGTAAGTATTTGTGCTCAATCTTTTATTTACATATGGATATAATATATCTTTCGAATATTCTGCATATGATACTGATAACCCCTCTAAAAAGTAATTAGTTAAAGAATCAAAACGCTTAGGCGGTTTATTTCCTTTTAATATCCTATCTCCTTTTCCTTCGAACATTTCTCCTGAAAAAGTCATATTTGCAGAGTAGAATCTAAATAGCAATCCTATCATTACTTCTAAATCTTTATCTCCTAATTCTGATCTTGCTAATATGTTTTGTATGTTTTCAGGATTCATATCTTTCATTTGAATAGAATCGTCGAATAATATTTTTTTAAATATAGTATCAATATACTTTTCAAGTGTAGATGCATCATAAATACCATTTTTTACTAGATAATTATCAAGTATTTTTGATGATGTTAAAATATCTACTGGAGTATTAAGTAGTAAAGATTTCTTTATATTTATTTTCTTTTTCTGTGAATCTAATTCATGAATTTTAAGAGATTGAAATCCCCCTAAACTAAATCCACCAATATATGTATCAGATACATCCATTCCATCTTTCTTTTGCTTTCCTATTTCATTTGCAATTATATCGTAAAGATTATATACATCATCTGTCATATTTCCACTATACGAATTGGTACTTTGACTAACAATATAAGGTAGTGTACTTGTTGAACTGAATGTTAATACATTGTAACCTCTATCATAGAATACATTTGCCATATATAATGCATATGAACCGTTATATAGTGATCCTGTCCCTGATATGATTACCATCAATGGAGCCTTTTCCTTCTGTTTCCAAATTCCATATTCATAGTTTTCCCATTGTCTGAGGACATCCGGGATTTTTTTTGTTGTCTTAACAACTCCTATTTTAGGTCCTTTTGGATCTTTAAATACATAAAAATCTTTTTTAGGAGTTCCTAGTACCGTTGCTTGAACCGCACTATTTTTGTATGGATAATCTTTTAATAATTCCTTGTAATCTACTTCTGATATTGACAATGTTGAAAATAATATTGCCATAATCAATAATACTAATTTTTTCATATTAACCTCTCTTCTTTTAAATAACCATTACACATCAACAGATACGATTCTCGATTCTCCAATCTCTTTATTCATTGTAACCCCGTATAATCTATGAGAACCTTTCATAGTTTCTTTATTGTGTGTTATTAGTATAAACTGTGACTTACTTATAAATCCATTTAGTAAGCCTACTATTTTTTTAGTATTAGTTTCATCAAGTGCCGCTTCGATCTCATCAAAGAACGTAAACGGACTTGGCTTAAACATAAATATTGCCATTATAAACGATACTGCTAACATCGATTTTTCTCCACCTGATAGTAACATTAAAGTTTGTTCTGGTTTATTCTTATATTTTACACTAAGTTCTAGTCCAGTTTCAAGTAAATTTTCATAATCATTTATCTTAATTTCTCCCCGAGCCCCATTCAGTATCTCTTTGCACATGTATTCAAAGTTTTTATTTATTTCTTCAAATGCATTTGTAAATTTAAATACTATATCTTTTTCTATATTTCTTATGAGTTCTAATAGTGATTCTCTACTTTCTAATAGATCTCTTTTCTGATCTACTAATTCATTGTATCTTTTTTCTTCTTTATCAAATTCTTCTATCGATGCTAAATTTACACTTCCAATATCCATTCTTGTTTTTTCATTCATAGATAATTTTCGTCTTATTGCTTGAAATTCATTTTCTTCCGTGAGTGCTTTGTAATCCTCATCTTGTAAGACTTCCTCAACGTTTACATCTTCTAATTCGATTTCTAGATATTCTATATCTTTTTCTACTTTTGATACTGCTTCTATTAATTTTTCGTGTTCATTTTTTTGAAGTATTATTTTTGTTTCAATATCTTTAACATCTGATATCAATGATCTTTCCAGAGTCTCAAATTCTTTTATTTTCTTTTCATTCTCTCTAATTTGAATCATTAAATTATCATTCTTAGTACTTTTCTCTTCTATTTCTCTTGATTTCACCTGATATTGGCTATCTAAATTTAACTTTTCTTTGTCTTTATCTCTCTCAAAATCATCAATTTCTTGTTTCTCATCAACAAGTTTAGTGTAATCATCGTTTATTTCAGTATACCGTTGATCATAATTATCATACTTCTCTTTCAAAATTGCATATTCTATATTTAATTCACTTAATTTGTTAGCTAAGTCACTTGAGCTTTCAATGACTGTTAATTCTTTATTCAATAACTCTAGAAGTTTGTTATTCTCATTTATTGAGTAGTCTACGTTATTCAGTATCTTTTTGTTTTCTTTTATTTTGTTTTCCTGTTTCTCAATAAATTCTGTATTATCTTTTTCCTCATAAATAAGAGTATTTAATTCTCTACTATACTTATTAAACTCTATTCGTTTTTCTTCGAAGTGCTTATTATAGTCTTTATAGTTGTTGTCTATTTTATCAAATTCTACTTTATCTTTTTCTATTGTTGACTTTAATTTAGATATTCCATCTTCTATTTCTTTTATTTTTAAAGATACTATTTCTTTATTCTTAAATATTGTTTCCAGCTTTAATTTAATGCTGCTAAGCTCTTTCTTTCTTTCAATCATTTCATCTTTTCGTTTCTGTAAATGACCACCTGTCATTCTTCCACGAGATGTTATTATATCTCCTTGAAGTGTTACAATTCTGTCATTATATCCTTTTTTAAGTAATGCTGTTCCCACTTCTAAATTTTCTACGATTATTGCATTTCCATATATAAACTCTACAATTCTAGATATACTGGTATCATATTTCACTATATTTCTAGCATATCCAATAACCCCTTTTTCTTTTGGTAAGTCATTATTAATCTTTCCTACCTTAACGCTCTCTATTGGTAAGAATGATGCTCTTCCTATTTGCTTTGCTTTCAACTCATCAATACATTTCTTTGCAACACCTGTTGTCTTTGTCACAATATCTTGAAACGAACCTCCTGATAATACTTGAATAGCATCTTCATATCCTTCAGGTATATCAATGAGATTAATGAAGGCCCCGATTACACCATTTTCTTTTTTATCTAAAATATACTTTATACTTCGTGCAAATGTTTCATTGTTTTCTATAATATTTTTATTTGCTCTTTCTTTCGAAAGTAAATTTTCTTCTTTATATTTTTCTTCATTTAAATTGTTAGTTTCTTTATTTTTTTCTATTTCTAACTCTTTTAATTTTATTTCAGTTTCACTAATTTTGTCATTTAATTTATCTTTTTCTTCTAGATTAGTTTCATTTACTTTCTCAGCTTTCGCGAGCTCGTCCTGAACTCTAACAAAATCTTTTTCTAATTCAACTTTTTCTAATGAAATTGTGTTAATTCTAACATTTGCTAAGTTAATTCGTTTTTCTAAATCATCATTTTCAGCATTCAACTTAATCTTATCAACTTCAAAATTTCTATTTTGATTCTCTTTATTTCTTATATTTTCTATTGTATTACTTCTTTTTTCTTCTAACTCAACAACTTCTTTTTCAACTTCTTTTTTTGCTTTTTCTTTAAATAATAATTCATTTTTTATATTTTCTAGTTCTCTCTTTGACTCTTCTAATATTGCTGATTTTCCTGTTATATCTTCTTCTAATATTAGTTTTCTTTTTTGTTTTTCATTATATTCTGTATCAAGATTTGATGATTTATTTTTTATATTAGCTAACTCTAATCTTAAATCTTCTAGTGACTTAAATAATAGCATATTACTTTCTTTTTCTTCTTCTACTTTTGCGTAGATTTTTTCACGTTTATCATTTACATTCGATAAATTTGACTGTCTTTCAGAAAATTCTTCTTGTATTATTTCTATACTTTTATCCAATTCATTTATTTTTTTATCATAATTTTCTTTTTGGTCTTTTTTTTCATTTATTGTATATTCTAGTACCATGTACCTTTGTGTATCAATTCTTGTTGTTAAAGTTCTATACAATCTTGCTTTTTTACTCTCATCTCTTAAATAATCTACTCTATTATGTAACTCTTTTTCTACATACTCAATCTTATCAACTTCATTTTTTACTTCTTTTAATTTTTTTTCTGAATCTTCTTTTTCATATTTTGCTCTTTTTACACCAGCTGCTTCTTCAATTATTTCTTTTAACTCTTTAGGGTTAGAACTTATTATTCTTTCCACTCTTCCTTGTCCAATTATTGAATATGCTTGTTTCCCGATCCCAGTATCCATAAACAAACTATTTACATCTTTCAATCTAACTTTTCTATTGTTTATTAAATATTCATTTTCTCCACTTTTGTATATTCTTCTAGTTATTTTTACTTCTGTGAAATCAATATCCAAATATCTATCGCTATTTTCAATATGTAAACTAACTTCTGCCATTGATTTTGCTTTCTTATTTTTCCCACCAGAAAAAATAACATCTGAGCTTTCTTTTGCTCTTATGCTTTTATAACTTTGCTCTCCTAACACCCATAAAATAGCGTCTAATATATTACTCTTTCCACTTCCATTAGGTCCTACTATTGATGTTATCCCTTTATTAAATTCTATATATGTCTTGTCTGCAAATGATTTAAAACCATTGAGTTCTAAAGCTTTTAAGTACATCTCATCTCCATTTTCTTTTATTTCAAACTTTTATTATTCTGCGTATTCTTTTAATCCACTATCTAAATTGTATTTTGGTGACCATGATGTGTTTGTTTTTAATTCTGTATTATCAAGTCTCGAATCTCTTATATCACCAATTCTCGCATCTCTATAGTTAACATTTTTTGGATAATTGAAGTGTTTTTTCATACTATTAAATAGTTCATTTACTGATGTTTTTTCATTTGTTGATACATTAAATAATTTATTTTGTACATTTTCTGTTGCACAGATATAATTCGCATTTGCAACGTCTTTTACATAAATAAAATCTCTTGTTTGCTCTCCATCACCATCAATAAATAATTCTTGATTCAATTTCATTCTATCACTAAATATTGAAACAACTCCAGCTTCTCCATGTGCACTTTGTCTAGGCCCATAAACATTAGCATATCTGAATATTATGTAATTAAGATCATACAGTGTTGAATACATTTGAATGTATTTCTCACCAGTCAATTTTGTTAATCCGTACGGTGCTATTGGTGTTGTTTCATCTGTTTCTTTAGAAACTGAAGACTTTGGAACACCATAAGTTGCTGCTGTACTAGAGAATAATATCTTCTCTACATTGTATTTTACACACATATCTAGAACATTTACAATTCCAATAATATTCTCTTCTGCATCATATAATGGATTCTCAACTGATACAGAAACACTTACTTGTGCTGCATGGTGAAATACATATGCAATTTGATCATTATCAACAAATATTTTTTCAAGATTATTTCTATCTCTAACATCAACGTTATAAAATTTTATTTTACTTTTTATTTGATCAAAGTTATTAATACTTCCACCAACCAGATTATCAACTATAATTATTTCATATTCTTCCGGCGCATTAGCAAATTTATCAGCTATATGTGAACCTATGAATCCTGCTCCACCCGTTATTAATATTTTCTTAGACATATTAACCTCCTTGTCTTTATCTACCTTTTCCAAATACAACAATGTTTATTGTCTTTAATATAACCATTATATCAAAAATAGTGTTGTTATGTTTTATATAATATAAATCATACTGTAATTTATTGTACGCATCTTCTACACTTGCTCCATACGGGTACATTACTTGTGCCCATCCTGTAAGTCCTGGTTTTACTGTGTGTCTTAAATTGTAATATGGCATTTCTTGCTCTAGTTGTTGAATGAAGAATTCTCTTTCAGGTCTCGGTCCAACAAAGCTCATTTCTCCTCTTATAACATTCCACAGTTGAGGTAACTCATCTATTCTTGTTGCTCTCATTATTTTTCCCCATTTTGTCACTCTGTTATCATTCTTAGTTGCCCATTGTGGACCATCTTTTTCTGCATCAGTCGTCATTGATCTAAACTTTATTATTTTAAATGGTAAATTACCTTCCCCTATTCTCTCTTGTATGAAGAATATAGGTCCTTTTGATTCTAATTTTACAATAACTGCTGATATTGCTATAATTGGCAACACTATGATTCCTATAATAAGTGAAAATGCTATATCAAATAATCTTTTTAGTTTTAAATTGAAATTATTGTGATAAATTTCAAATCCTGAATTTTCCAAAAACCATTTTTGATCAAGATGTGCAACTGGTAATTTTCTTTCAAATACTTCATAAAAATCAATGTAGTGATAGTACTGCAATCCTTGTAATTTATACTTTAATAACTGTTCAACCAATTTGTGATCTTTTAACAACGAATCTGTAAAATCAACTATTATATCTGGTTTCATAAGATTGTATTCAATATTAATAATTTCTGTTAAATCTTGAGAATGCTCATTAAATACCGCCATAAGGTTATATTCATCACTTTCCTTCAAATTCTCTTTTAAGGTATTAGTATACTCATTTTGTCCGATAAATATTATTTTTAATTTCTCTACCAAGCCTACTAAGACAATGTATTTGAATACAATTTGAAATAAAGCAATCGTTCCAAACATTATAAGTGCTTCATTTATTCTAAATACTCCTGAAAATACTGAAAATATCATCATAAAAATATTTGTTGATATCGCTAGCATAATGTCATATGTCTTATATTTTGTTCCACGCATATTAAATACGTTAGAAACATAATATATTGTCAATGCTATTACTAATACAACCAAATTTTTAAATCCAATATTAGTATTTACAATAAATGTTAATAGTACAAAATATAGTACAATGTTAAGTATAAAATATAAATATGTGAAGTTTCGTCTTACACCGCTTATAACCATAGTTTTTTTCTCCTCTTGTTTAATAGAAATTCTATCAATTTTGCAATAATATATGATGTGATTACCGTGATTGTAAATGATATTATTATATAAAATGAGTAATTCATTCTAAGTTTTATATTTTGTTCTAATAATAATAAAATTATTGGATGAATTAAGTAAATATCAAATGATAATCTCGATCCTTCTTTTATTATTTTATCTAATTTTGTTGCCTTCTCCAAAATATTTGTCAAATTGGTTCCAATGACTATTAAATATATTGTAATTGATTGAAAGAAAACTGTTATTGAATGATAATTGTAAAAATAATCTACTAATTTTCCACTTTTTTTTGTGTAGTAATATGATAGTACAACTGTTAATAATGCGAATATTAAATTGAACACAATAAGTGGTATTTGTTTTATTTTTCTTGTATTCAACAAATAATACCCTAATATAAAGTACCCTATGTACTGCCCTAATGGGTTATAAATTTTTAAATTCAGTTTTGTAACAAATTCTATAAACGGAATTAATGACATAAAGAAAAACCACACAATTAAAAAGTACCATACATATTTATCTTCAATATTGTGAATGATTTTTCTCAAAAATGGAGCTAACAAATAGATTCCTAAAATCATATATACATACCACAAATGATAGAACACTTCACCTTGTAATAAACTTACAATAAAATTGTGTACTTGATGATGTAAATAATATACGTCTATTAAGTAATAAAATATACTAAATAATAAAAACTTTGGGATTATTCTAAGAAATCTTTTCTTGAAGAAGTCTTCAATACTCTCATCTTTACTTAATAGCAATGCACCACTTACCATAAGAAATACTGGAACACATATTCTACTAATAGAATTGATTGCATTAGCAATATTCCAATCACTATTCGAAACAGTACCATATTTATACAAATCACCAGATACAACATGTATTAATATTACACAAATTGTAGCTATAAACTTCAATAAATTTATATTATCATATTTTTCTTTTCGCACTTTTGACTACTTTCTTTACTTTTTTAAATTTTTTGTAACTGCTTTAACCGCATAAAATGTAAAATAGTACATCGATTTTAATAAAGATAACTTTTCATATTTTCTATATATTTCCCATCTTACTTTTGCTGCATCAATTTTATTACTTGATCTAGAATTACTTAGAACTCTGTACATCGCTAGTTTCTCTTTCAACCCATATATAATCTTAACATCTTTTATTATATCAAGCCACAAGACATAATCTTCGTTCTTATCTCTCTCTTTGAACTCTCTCTTACCAATAGCAGATACATCATATATAACAGTCAAGCATCCCAAATAGTTATTTTTCAGTAAATCAGAATACTTTATTCTTTCTATAACTATTATATCATTAATTCTGTCATTTGTTTCATTTACTCTTGTATATTCTGTACATGATATTTTTGCATCATGTTTTTTCATAAACAATAATTGTTTTTCAAGTTTTTCATTCATCCATAGATCGTCTGAATCAAGAAATGCAATATATCTTCCATTTGCCATTTGAGTTAGTGAATTTCTAACTTTAACTACACCTTTGTTCTTTTCTGCCCTATGTATCTTTATTCTTTCGTCTTTTGCTGCATATTCTTCCATGATTTGATAACTACTATCTTTTGAACAGTCATCCATTATAAGTAATTCCCAGTCTTTATATGTTTGATTTATTACTGACTCAATAGATTGTCTTATATATTTCTCAACGTTATATACCGGCATTATAATTGAGACTAATTCATTGTGTATTCTATTTTCCACATAAACCATCCTTTATGATTTCATAAATTCTTTCGCAGTTCTCTTTATCTTCATATTTAAGATATTTTTTTCGTAGTTTCTCATTTACTTCTTCATACTTTTTATCATATCGAAAGTTTCTTTTACTTATTTCAATAATCTCATTAACACAATCATCCATTGTATATACTGGTTGTCCAAACAGTCCATTATCTAAGTCTACATAAGATCCTACTTTTTGTTGATATTCTTCTTTATCAAACTGAAAAAATAATATTGGTTTGTTCATATAATAAAAATCATACGCAACGCTTGAATAATCAGTTATCAACAACTCAGCCTTCATAAGTTCTTCTGTTATATCTGCGTCAATAGGTAGTATTATTACATTTTTACTAAGTTCAGCTTTTTTAAAATTATCTAAATACGCTTGCATTAGTTGATGTATATATATGCTAAGTTGCATTCCTTGTTCTTCTAAATATGAAGTAAGTCTATCGTTTGTTATAAGTCCAATAATATTCTCAAAATATTCTGTATCTTCAATTTTTGTGTTTTCTGGTCTTATCCAATTACGCCAAGTTGGCATAAATAATATTGATTTGCTATTGTCATCTATATCATATAATTTATCATATCGAGGATATCCAGTTACTTTTATTTTCTCATCATCTATTTTCCAATCGTCTCTTTTTATTGCTTTCTCAAATTCTGAGTCACAAATATTTAAATCGTATGACTGGATCAATTTTTCTATTATTTTCTCTAACTTTGGCTTCATCGGAAGTCTTTTTTTAAATCCAACTGTTCCATGGTTTAGAAATACTTTGTATACTTTTTTGTGAAAATGATTAATAAATGGGACTACAAATAAATTAGGGACTATATCTGCTGATATTGAATGAGAAAATAATACTACTTTTGCATTCATAAAATATAAATATGCATCTATACTACCTTTAACTAAGACATTTCCTGGTATTCTATCAAATACTAAACTATTCGCATTTGCTACCCAAAATACTTCTACCCCATCTATTTGTTCTTTCGTTCTTAAATATTCATATATCGCTCTTCCATTATCAACATATAGATCTCCTGCATTACCACCAACAATCCAAATATTTCTGCCCTTAAAGCTGTGTTTCCTGAATGGATATATGATGTATGCTAATATCATATTTATAAGAAATTTCATTTTTTACCCCTTATTAATTCATTTTGTATTCAAAGTATCCTTTTATTCTTCCACTTAATACAGTATAATGGTATTCTCTATTTTTCGTCACTATAAGACCACCTATATTCCTGCATAATTTTTTTATAAATTTAAATATATATGTGAAGTTTTTTCTATATTTAACTTCTTTTTTTACTAATGCACCGTAGCCTAGTGCGTATCTATAGGCTCTGTTTATATCATCGTAGTTTCCTTTTTTTGCAGGATGATAAATTATATCATTAGCGAAGTAATCTCCCTTAAATCCTTTATGCATAAGTGTTAGTACATAATCAGATTCTTCTCCACTTCCATAGTAGGCTCCAACGCCCATATTTTCATCGAATAAAGAAATATCTTCTCTTGAAAAATTAACAAAAAATGTTATTGATTTCACAGTATCTTCAATATTCGAATATGTTAATTCTGTATCCTTTTCAAGCATATTCCCTGTCCCGTAGTCTTTTCCTCTTTCAAGTGTTCTACATGAGTATATCTTTTTTTCTTTATTGCCTTCAAAGTAATTTATTACTTTTTGAAGTGTATCTTTTTCATATTCACAATCATCATCAGGAAATCCTACAATATCTCCATCCATCATAAATAAGCCCTTATTTCTATTCAAACTTAATCCTAATTCATAACTTTTATTATATTTGATATCAAAATCATTTTGGTATTTCTCAATCAAATCAACAATATTCAACTCATTATTTTGATCTATCACAATTAATTCAAAGTTTTTATATGTTTGAATTGATAAGCTTTTTAGAAATAAATCTAATTCATCATAAGTGTTTATTGTCGGCATTATTAGTGAAATTTTCATAGTGGATCTCCTTAATTTTCTATATTTTCTTCTTTTATATCTTCCTTAGGTACCTCTACTTTTTGTGTTTCTACTTTAGGAATTTCAATTTTAGGTACTTCTATCGAAAAAACTGTAACATATGGTAAATGATCACTCAGGTCTGTCCATTTATTCCCATTCGTTTCTTTTATGAAATAACTTTCTTTAACTTTCCATTTTTTGCTTGAGTCACCCCAAATATAGTCAATTCTAGGATTTTTTACTTTTCTTTTTTCATTGTCTAAATCGTTTATATTTGATCCTAACATATAGCTATCTTCCCAATCTTTACTTATATCATTATAATACTCACTAGTTGGTAGTAAATTGAAATCTCCCATCATGAATTTTATATCTGCATCAAACATTGCTGTAATGCTCAATAATGATTCTATTTCTTTTGGTTTAATTTCTTCTTTAAAGTCAAGGTGTGTATTTATAAGTAATATCTTTGAATTAAATACTTTCTCATCAATTTCTGCAGCTAATACTTGTCTTTTTTCAGACCCTATTGATGGCAATTCATATGTATATATTTTTGTAATAGGATATTTAGATATGAATGCAATTCCAAATTCTCCACCATCAAAGTTTCTGGCTTTTTGAAAATAAAAATAATTGTATCCTAATGCTTGTGACATGTCGTATGCAATATCTTTAAATTTACTTCTATTTGTATTTTTATCTACTTCTTGTAACGCTATAAAATCAGGGTTTTCAGCCTTTATATTTGCTCCTAATTTTGCACCATCAGCTAATCTTCCTCCATAAATATTATACGTCATTATTTTGAAATCTTCCGCGTTTATATTTGTTGTAATCGACATAGTTATAATCATCAATAGTAATATCTTTATTTTATTTGAGAACATTTATCTCCCCTTCATTTCTGGTCATTATTTATAGTCATTAATATTTTTTTATGTAATATCTCAAAACTATTCTTATTTTTTTTATAAGTTTTTTGATACCCTTCAGGTGTTTACTTTCTAAAAATAACTTTGCCTTAAGGCTTGACCAACTATCATTCCACCAATGTATTCCATATGTATTTGCCTTTATGCATTCATCTGAATATTTTTCAGTAAAATGATATGGGTAGAAATATTCTCTAGGATATATTACTATATCTCCTTTCAATGTATTTTCTCTTTTTTCAGTTAATCCATATTTTTTTTCTAAAATATATGTGAATATTTTAGGAATTGTCCATATTGGTAATTCCCATATATCTTCTTCATAGAACTCCATTACATCTTTTAAAAATGGGCTTTTAGGCTCTGTCCCAAATATCCCAACACTAACATGTGTATCATCTTCATATCCCGTAAAAAAGCTATGATTAAGTAATGGTGTTATATCTTTAACAATTTCCATATCAGTATCTACATAGATTCCCCCGTTTTCATACAAATAGTGAGCCCTTATATAATCTGAAACATATGCCCATAATTTACGATCATATGCTTCTTTAAAAAATCTATTTTTTTCTAAATGTAATGTAATATCAAAGTTTTTCTCATTTATTTCTATAATCTCATAATCTGAAAGATATTTCTTCCATGATTCATAGCACTTATAGAAAATTTTTGGTTTTGGTGCATTACCCACCCAAACGTAATGTATTTTTTTCTCTATCATCATAATCTTCCTTTATCCTCATAAAAATATAGCTAAAAGCCGTTATTCCAATATATATTGTTGCTAGTAATAACATATTCTTTATTAGATTATCTCCAAAAAATGAACCTCTTGGAATATAAAATAAATTTGGAATAAAGTAATAACTTGTCATAAGTAGAAATCTATATTTAACAACATATTTTTCATACTTTATTATAGTAATTCCCAATATTATAGAAATTATTATTAGCCAAATAATTCCTAAGTCATATAATTCAGCGATGTAGTTAGATCCTATCCCTTCACCTAATAAATAAGCTTTCGGATCTAATAAATATGTTAATTTATCCGCCAGTGAATTTGTTGTTGCCAATGTTTCCATAGACTGCGGTTTAAATCCAAATATACCTTGTAAGATATACGGATATGAACTCTGCCCAACAATTTGCCCTTTCATTGCAACTGTGTATCCTAATACTAAATAACTTACTCCTTGTGAAAACAGAAAATTATATATCCCATTTATCAAATCTAGAGAGAATACTTTTTTACTCCTAACAGAAACTAATATTTGTGAGAATAATATTGTAAATCCCACTAACTTCGCCATTGTTTGTGTTTTTATTCTAACCCCATAAACTTTCGCATAATACCATAGAACAAATAGTAGCTGTGTCAAGAATATTGCTCTAGCACCTTTGAATGAATCTAATAATTTTATCATTAAGTATAAGCTTGAAATAAATACAAATTTTTTCTTTGGTGGAACTGATATAAGAAATATAAGAAACCCTATAGTCAATATCATTCCTGATCCTTTTGTAAAAAATGGATAATCTATACCTTTTAATATCCCTGTATAATACGCTTCGTATCCTGCTCTTAGTATGATTTTCATTTGAATAAACATTTTGTACGATAGTGGTAACAATGCTACAAAGAACATTATCATTCCTATATCGGTGTATGTCTTATTGCTTTCCAAAGAAACTTTTGGATTCAGATCTCCTTCATTTAATATTCCTATAAAAAATCCTAAGTGTGTAAATAATAATATCAATATAAATATTATTATTATTTCATTTCTTGTTTCGTAATAGAAGAAATAATTCTTAAATTTTGTTGCCCACCCGAATTCTTTGTATTCAACTAAATCTAAGAAAACTCTAGTGAAATTGAATAAAAATAATGTATAAATAAATATCATGTATGAGCTAAGCCAATTTAGAAATATCTTTGATGTTACGAATGTATAAATATATATTGCCATAAGCATCAATTCTAGGAATTTCATTTCCTGCTTATCTGTTGAGAATTTAAAATATGATATTGAAAAGAATACCAATAAAATTATAAATAAATGCGATACTAAAAGTAATACTTTATCTTTTTTCATAAGTTTTCTTCCCCTCTCATTATTTCATATTCTTCTGTTATGTTAGATTATGCAACTTCATGACCTACTAGTGCATCTAATATTGCAAACCAATCTGCTCTTGTCAGTTTTATATTAAGTGCATTTACTGCTTCTGATATTCTATTAATCTTCCCGCTACCAACTATCGGTATTAATTTTGCTGGATGCGCGAGTAACCATGCATATGCAATCTCAGAAATATTCTCTGTATTATGCTTTCTAGCTATTTCAGTCAATACATTTCTAACCCTTATAGCACTTTCTGATTGTGATGTGAATATTTCACCACCTGCAAGAGGTGACCATATCATAGGGTTTATTCTTTTCTCTTGTAAAAATTTAATTGTTCCATTTTCAAAATTGTCGTATTTTAAAACAGATGCCTCTATTTGATTTGTTACCAAATCAAAATCTAAATACGATTGAAGTAGAGTGAAGTCATTCTGTGTAAAATTTGATACTCCAAAATAATTGACTTTGCCTTCTGATTTAAGTTGGTTAAATGCTCTTGCCACATCTTCTGGATCCATGAAAGGATCTGGTCTATGTATTAAAAGAACATCAATATAATCTGTCCCGAAATTTTGAAGTGATCTCTCAGCAGATTTCACTATGTGATCAAATGTCGTGTTATAGTAATGTCCGTCGTGTTCTGGCCTGTTATTAGATTTGAATACAATACCTGTTTTTGTAACAATTTCCATTTTTTCTCTTATTTTAGGATTTAGTTTTAGCGCTTCACCAAATATCTCTTCGCATGTGAAGTTGCCATATATATCAGCATGATCAAATGTTGTTATTCCCATTTCCAAACATTGCTCAATTAATTGTAGCAATTGCTCTTTCGAGATATCCCATTCGTTAAGCCTCCACAATCCGTGGACAATTCTTGAAAACTCTAAATCTGTGGACATTTTAACTCTTTCCATATAATTTCCTCCTGATTTACTACTTCCTTTTCAAATCCATATATATTCCTATTGGTAGAGATAAAATGAAAAATAATTTTGAATAACTCTCTTTAAACATCTTAGAAAAGCTATAATTTGCTACTCTACAAAATTTATAATAAACTGCATTATTAAATATTTTTTCTTTGAAAATCATTTTGTGCTTATTTCTTTCATTATGATAAAGTGCATTTCCTTTAGGGTTTCTTAGCAACAAATCATTATATTTTGCAGTTAACCCATCTTCATGGTACTGTTTTATTTCTATTTTCTCATTAATATATAGCATTTCGTATTTTTCAGCAATTCTATTATATACTAATGCTTCTGTTGTAAATTTTTCTCCATCAAATACTGGAAACTTATAGTTTTTGATTACTTCAGTTCGAAACATAAGTCCTTTATCTCCAGTAACCTTATATTTGTTATAAATATTAAATTGTGTTTCAACCATTTCATCATTAGGAAATTCGCTTCCTATAGTTGATCCATCAGGATATGTAGATAGATATCCCATTCCTACTATTTTAGCATTTTTTTCAACTTTTTTCCAATATTCTAGTATTATCTCAAGTGCATTGGAAACATATTCGTCATCTGAATCTAAACATATGAATAATTCACCTTTTGCATTATCAAGAGCGTAGTTGTATGCTCTTTGTTTACCACCATTTTCTTTGTAGTAATATGATATATTCAAAATATTTTCTTTTATAAATTGTTGAACAGTTTCATTAGTATTATCAACTGACCCATCATCAACTATTAACCACTCAAAGTCTTTGAATGTCTGCTTCTTTAGTGACTCGTAAAGGCTTATTAGCAAACCTTCTCTATTATATGTTGGAGTGAAAATTGTAAATTTCATACTCTCCCCCTATTGATTTTATTTTTTTATAATTTTTCCTTTTATTCTAAAAAGTATCGAAAGTATCTTATCTGCAACAACTTTGTTTATCATTATCTTCATTATGATTCCCAAATATAATAACTTCAATAGAAATTTTGTTATTGATAAATCTTCTGTTGCTAAGTACAAGATAAATGGATTTATTATTATAAATAGATATATTAAGAGCTTCTTATAATCAAATTCTACTTTGTATTTTTTCTTTATTACAACCATTTCTATTGCTGCTCTTAATAAGAATGCAATAAGCGTTGTCCAAGATGCTATAAGAGCACCGTGTTGAACATTTCCAGGGATAAGTAATAAATTGAACCCTAAATTAAATAACATTGCAAAAACTGTAAACCAAAGTATGTAGATACTGTTTTCATGAAAATGAAAGAAATAATCTAGACAATACAAAGCCTGTATTACAACAGCTGCTAATATTATTGGTACGTAAGGTATTGCATTATAATAATTTTTTGGAAATATTAACATAATTGCTTCAGGTGCAAATAATTGTGCTAATACACAAACTATTGTTATTATAGCTAGGAAGTCTTCTATACTTTTCGTTACTTTCCTATTGTGAGGATCTTTTTTCATTGCTTCATAGAATTCCGGAGTCCAACTATTAACGAATGAACCTGTAACTACTGTTAATACTCGTCCAGCAGTATATGCTAATGTATAATACCCTACCGTTGCTAAATCTACAAATCTCGCTAAAACAATTCTGTCACTAAAGTTTACTATTTGATCAGTTAACTCTATGAAGATTAATGGTAATCCATTTTTCATAGAATATCCTATATATTCTTTTTTTACTTTGAATTTGAATTTTAGAAAATAGTCTTTGAAGCAATAAATAAGCAATACTCCCACTGCTATTAAATTTGCCATTTGATTACCAAAGACTCCTAATTTCAATGTTTTAATAAAATAAACTGCTAAAATGTAATTTGTAAAAAAGCTTATTAACGTACCAATAGCAACTTTGACATACATTTTCTTCATTCTAAATAATGTTATTGCTAACGTATTCAGTGCATTGATAAATGCTGTGAATATAGAAATTAGTATTAAGGGCCTATAACTTATTGTTTTCAAATCTATTATATATGAAAACCATTTTTCTGCTATTGGTGTTAGTAAAAATAGAAACAACAACGCATTTATAGTAATAACAATAGCTGTTACAGTAAACATATAGCTCCCAAGTTCATTCTCGTTTTCTTTTAGCTCAACATATTTTTTCATTTGCGCATTATATAACCCAAGACCTAATAGAACAGTAAAAAGTGTTGTTATAGGACTTAATGTACCAATTATTCCAAATTGTTCTTGTGTTAGAATTCTTGTCATAATTGGTAAAAATATTAATGATCCCATTTTTGTTAATATATTTGCAAACGTATAGACCATTGTTCCTTTTAGTAAATTCTTATTATCCATAATTAAATATACCTTTTACCCTCTTCAATTTTTATCTAAGACCTACCAAATCATGTATTCTTATTATTCCAAGTAACTTTTTATTTTGTTTCTCCGTAACCGGTAACACACTAATCTGACTTTTTCTGTTTTCCATAACTTCAAGTGCTTCGACTGCTAATATATCCTGTGTTATAGTTATTGGGTTTTCTGTCATTATATCTTTTGCTTTATAGTTGAAAAACTCTTGCTTGTTAGATAGTGCTCTTCGTATATCACCTTCTGTTATTATTCCTAATAGCTTATAATTCTCAACTACACAAACTGCACCCATATTTTTATTACTTAATATCATTAATATATCTTCTATGTGTTCATCTTTTGTGACTATTGGCATTTCATCTCCAGCATGCATCAAATCTTTTACTTTAAGTAGTAACCTTTTACCTAAACTACCTCCTGGATGATAAAGTGCAAAGTTCTCAGGCTTGAAGTCTCTTAATTTCATTAATACAACTGCTAAAGCATCACTCATAACAAGTGTTGCAGTTGTAGAACTCATTGGTGCTATCCCCATCGGACATGCTTCTTTTTCAACACCAATATTTATTATTAAATCTGCACTAACGCCTAACTTTGATTTCTCATTGCCCGTAAATGCGACTACTTTTGCTCCAATTCTTTTTATAGGTTCTATTATATTAATTATTTCATCAGAACTTCCACTATTAGAGATAATAATTACGATATCTCCCTCATCTATTATTCCTAAATCTCCATGTATTGCTTCTGCAGCATTCATGAATATTGTTGTAGTTCCAGTTGATGATAATGTTGCTGCCATTTTCTTACCAATTATTCCTGATTTTCCAATTCCAGCAATTACTATTTTATTTTTATTATTTGTTGTTTCTATTATCATTTTAGCTAATTCTGTAAATCTTTCATCAATTTTATTTTTCAACTTTTCTAATTCATTAATTTCAATATCAAAAACATTTTTTGCTTCTTTCAATATATTTACATTAGCCATATTTTATTACTCCATTCTATATTGTTGTTCTTAAAATTTCTATATTACCATTCAATTTAACTTTTACATTCACTGGGACTAATAATGATTCACCTTTATGAATTTCTAAACACTCTTTGTAATCTGTTCCCCATTCAAGTTTTCCTGCTCCATCTAATATAGAATAGATAATCATGCTTCCGTTATTTATATCTTCTAATTCTGATGTTATTTTTATTTTTTCTATTGTATAGTATTTTTTTTCTACTATTTTTCTTCTTGTTTCACCTTCATTGAATATCGTGCTCACAACATCAACATCTTTTGAAAAATCTATTGTTTCTGCTGCTTCATCTATATGTAACTCTCTTTTTATTCCATTTTCTTCTCTATCAAAATCATATATTCTATATGTAATATCCGAATTTTCTTGTATTTCTGCAATTAAAATACTTCCTTCTAATGATGCGTGTACTGTTCCAGGATTTATGTCTATTAAGTCTCCTGCTTTTACACTTTTGACTTTAAACATATCTGAAAAATCATTTGCTTTTGCTTTTGTAACAAATTGATCTTTTGTAATTCCTTCAGCCATCCCTAAAATAAGCTTCGCATCATCACTCGCTTCTATAACATACCAAGACTCACTTTTACCCAGTTCATTATGCTTTTTCATTGCTTGCTCATCTTCTGGATGCACTTGAATCGACAATCTGTCATTGATATCCAAATATTTTATTAATAATGGGAATAAATGTCCATATTCTTCATACACTTTTTCTCCTACAAGTTCTGACTTATATGTATCATATACTTCCTGTAATGTCTTTCCTTTTAGTTTTCCATTTTCAACGATACTCATTCCATTTGAATGTGCACTCACTTCCCATGATTCACCTATAATCTCATTTTCTGGTAATGTCATTCCTAACTCTGTCTCTAATGCTCTTCCACCCCATATTTTCTTTATAAATACTTTTTCGAACCTTAATGGATAAATCATAAAAAACTCCTTTTCAGATTTTGTTTTATATTTATTTGTTTGTTATTTAAAACTCTTCAAATAGTATGATATTATAGCATTTTTAAAAGAAAAATTCTATATTCTCCTTATATTTTTATCTAATTTTGTTATAACATCATCCTGTATTGTCCCTGCCCAATTAGCCATTTTTAGAAGTGATATATTATTTTTCCCTTGCTCACCAATTATCACTACTTCATCATGAATTG
>JAGOYM010000004.1:0-1896 GCA_018059165.1 Leptotrichiaceae bacterium
AGACTATGGCATTTGGTGATCAGTGGAATGATTATGAGATGTTAGAAGTAGTAAAATATGGGATGCTTATGGAAAATGCACCAGAAGAATTGAAAAAAGATTTTCCAAAAGACAGAATAACATTGTCAAATGATGAAGACGGAATAGTACATATGTTAGAAAAAATAATCATTTAAAGAAAATAAAAACAGACAAATCGAAGGGAGAATATGATGGAAACAAAATTTGTTCATTTAAAATTGCATACAGAGTATTCTCTTTTAGAGGGTGTTGGGAAGATTGATGAATACGTAGCTAGAGCAAAAAGTTTAAATATGAGCTCGCTCGCGATTACAGATACATCAATGTTTGGTGTTGTAGAATTTTATAAGAAGTGTTTGAAAAATGGTATTAAACCAATTATAGGGCTAGAGATTTTTTTAGATGGGATTGTTACAGAAGGTGAATATTCTTTAACATTGATTGCAAAAAATGAAAAAGGATACAAAAGTTTATGCAAAATATCATCTCTTTCGTATAGTAGATTTAATAGAAGAAGAAATAAAATAAAATATGAAGAATTATTACAAAATTCTGAGGGTTTATATATATTATCTGGCGGAATACATAGTGAAGCTGTTGAAGGTTTGAAAAATTATAAATATCCAGAAGTAAAGAAAATGCTAATAAAATTATCAAAAGATTTCAAAGAAAATTTCTATATAGAAATACCTTCAAGTATAGGCCTTTACAATGTTAAGAAGTCTTTTTTTGAGATTCTTAGAGAAACAGATTTACAATTTGTTATAGTAAATGATATTTACTATCCAAATAATGGAGATGCAATATTACAAAAAATCATGGCGTCTATCAAAGATGGAAATAAAATAGATTCTAATGAAGTTGAGATACTATACGATGACTTATACTTGAAATCACAAACACAGATTATGGAATGTTTCACTGAATTTGATCCTGAAATTATTTCTAAAGGTATTGAAAACACACATATAATTGCTCAAAATTGCAATGTTAAATTTAACTTCGATGAATTTAAATTTCCAGAATATAAGTTGCCCGATGGTGTAACAGAAGAAAAATATATACGTGATTTAGTGTATGAAGGATTGAAAACTAAATATTCTAAAGAGTTACCGAAAAATGTAATTGATAGAGCAGAATATGAGTTACAAGTGATTAATAGTATGGGATACAATGGTTACTTTATAATTGTTTGGGATTTTATTAGATACGCAAAAGAAAATGGTATATATGTTGGACCTGGAAGAGGTTCGGCAGCAGGGAGTATTGTTTCATATGCGCTAAATATAACAGAAATTGATCCACTAAAATACAATTTAATATTTGAAAGATTTCTAAATCCTGAGAGAATTTCAATGCCAGATATAGATATCGACTTTGACCAAGAACAAAGAGAACAAGTAATTGAATATGTCCTTGAAAAATATGGAGTTGAAAGGGTCGCACACATAATAACATTCGGAACATTGAAAGCAAGAGCTGCAATAAGAGATGTAGGAAGAGTTCTTAATGTTAATATAAAGAAAGTTGACATGGTTGCGAAGTTAATACCATTTATGATGGAATTAGAGGCTGCTTTATCTTCAGTTGATAGGCTCCAAGAACTCTATAAAACAGATCATGAAATCAAACAACTAATCGATTATTCATTGAAGTTAGAGGGTAGAGTGAGGCATGCATCAGTACATGCTGCAGGAATTGTAATATCTAAAGAGGTATTAAACGAAGAGATACCCACATATTCAGATGGAAAAACAAAAATATTATCAACTCAATATCAAATGAAAGAGTTGGAAGATTTAGGTATTTTAAAAATGGATTTTCTGGGACTAAAAAACTTAACAATACTTAGGAAAACTATCGAAAACATTAAGA
>JAGOYM010000004.1:1996-31515 GCA_018059165.1 Leptotrichiaceae bacterium
AAATCTAATTACGAGTTTACAGTAGAAGAAGATGGAATAAGATTTGGATTAGTTGCAATAAAGGGAATAGGAATAAATACGGTAAATGGTATAATAAAAATAAGAAATGATGAGACAGATGGTAAATATAAATCTTATGACGATTTTGTGCACAGAGTTAAACAAGAGGGATTGAATAAAAAGCAATTGGAAGCACTTATTTTTTCTGGTGCACTTGATTTATTAGATGGAAATAGAAGAGAAAAACATCATTCAATAGATAAAATAATGGATTGGAGCGAAAAAAAATTCAATTCAGAAGAGGATTTACAGCTCATACTATTTGGTGGAAAAGTGCATAAAGCAGAAGATTTCTATTTAGAAAAAATGGATGAATTCAAGAAAATAGTATTATTGAATAAAGAGAAAGAACACCTTGGCGTTTACATATCAGATCATCCATTGAATGCATACAAGAGTCTTATTGATATGATAGACCATACATCGTTAAATGAATTAGAACAAATAGAAAAAAGAAATCAAGTCAATAAAATAAGACTTATTGGAATAATTAGTGATATAAACAAAATAACAACAAAAGCAAGTATGGAACCAATGGCAAAATTTAAATTAGAAGATTTTACAGGGTTAATAGAATGTGTATGTTTTCCTAGAGATTTTGTAAAATATGGGTATCAAATATATGATGATAATGTTGTTATAGTTGAAGGTCATATTAATAATGAAAAAAATAAGAAAACAATTATTACGAGTAATATAAGTAATATATTGGATTTGGAAGAGAATAAATACCTTAATTTATATATTCTAATTGATGAAGAGACAAAAGATTTTACAAGTGATCTTAAATCACTAATTAGAGATAATAAAGGTGAGAATGCAGTTTATATGGCAATTGTAAACGATGAAAAGCGTGAAATTATTAAGCTAAGTGATAAGTATAAAGTAAACTTATCAAAATCATTTATAGGTAAGCTAGTTAAACTAGTTGGAACAAAAAAAATTAGGATAAAGTAATACCTTAGTAGTTTGCAAAAATCACACATGTATGGTAAAATTAGATTAAAGATTTCAAGGAGGCAAGATGGAGCTTAAGGAGATAAAGGAATTAATAAAAATAATAAAAGATGAAAATTTAGAGGATCTGAAAATTAATGTAAACGGCGAAAAATTACATTTAATAAATTCAACAGAAAATGTACAAATTAATGTTGAACAAATATCTAAAACAAGCATAGAAAGTGAACCTGTAGAATTATTAGCACAAGCAGAAATAATTAAATCTTCAAATGTAGGAAAAATAAAATTACTTTATTTAGAAAAAGGAATGCATATAAAAAAAGGAGCAAAATTAGCACAAATAACAACAATGGGTGTTGTTACAGATATAAAAGCTCCAGTTTCAGGTAAATTAGCTGACATTTTAGTATCAGACCAAGCAAATGTAGATTATGCAAAACCATTATTTGTGATTGAAATTGCAGATTCAGAATAGATAAAATAAAATTGTAGATTTTAATTTAGGAGGATTAATGTTTAAAAAGATACTAATAGCAAATAGAGGAGAAATTGCTGTAAGAATAATAAGAGCTGCAAGAGAATTAGGAGTATCAACAGTAGCAGTATATTCAGAAGCAGATAGAGAGTCATTACATGTTAAACTAGCAGATGAAGCAGTATGTATAGGGCCTGCAAGTAGTACAGATTCATATTTAAGAATAGCAAATATAATTTCAGCAGCACAAATAACAGGAGCAGAAGCAATTCATCCTGGTTATGGATTTTTGGCTGAAAATGCATCTTTTGCAAAAATATGTGCACAAAATAAAATAGAATTTATAGGACCAAGACCTGAAATCATAAATATGATGGGTGATAAAGCAACAGCAAGAGAAACAGCAATCAAAAACAATGTACCAATAACAAAAGGATCAGATGGAATAGTTCCAAATGTAGAAGAAGCAAAGAAAGTTGCTATTGAAATAACATATCCTGTAATGATAAAAGCTACTGCCGGTGGTGGTGGAAAAGGAATGAGAATAGCACACGATGAGAAAGAACTAATAGAAAACTATACAGCAGCACAAAATGAAGCTAAAGCAGCTTTTGGAAATCCTGATGTGTACATAGAAAAATATGTTGAAGAACCACGTCACGTAGAAATACAAGTGATTGGTGATAAATTTGGAAATGTTGTTCATTTAGGAGAGAGAGATTGTTCTATTCAAAGAAGACATCAAAAATTAGTTGAAGAAGCACCATCTGCTGGAATAGATTCAAAAACAAGAGAAAAAATGGGAAAATTTGCAGCTAAATTAGCAAAAGGAATAGGTTACGACAGTGTTGGAACGTTAGAATTTCTAGTTGATAAAAGAAGTAATTTTTACTTTATGGAAATGAACACAAGAATTCAAGTAGAACATACTATTTCTGAAGAAATAACAGGTGTTGATTTAATAAGAGAACAAATAAGAGTTGCAGCAGGAGAAAAGTTAAGTTTCACGCAAAAAGATATAAATATACAAGGACATGCAATTGAATGTAGAATAAATGCTGAAGATTCAGAAAATGGATTCTTACCATCAGTAGGAACATTAGAGAAATATATTGCATCAGGAGGAATAGGAGTAAGAGTAGATTCACATGCATATCAAGGATATGATATTCCACCATACTATGATTCAATGATAGCAAAACTTATAGTTAAAGCTAATACTAGAGAAGAAGCAATTGCTAGAATGAAGAGAGCACTGAAAGATTTTGTAATTGAAGGGGTAGATACAACAATACCGTTTCATTTAAGAGTATTAGACAATGAAGAATTTAAAAAAGGAACAATATACACGAACTTTATAGAAACTCATTTTAATGATGTATTGAAAAAATAGTTTTTAAGGTGTACAATAGTAATGTAAAATATTAATTAAAAATAAAAAATGGAGGTATCAAAATGAACGAATTAGGAAATATAAGCATATCATCAGATGTAGTTGCAACTATTGCAACATCAGTATTAAGTGATATTGATGGAGTTTACAGTTTAGCAGGAGGACAAGGGAAAAGTGATATTAGTAAATTTTTTCAAAATGTTACAGCTTCTGGATCATCAAAAGGGATAGAAGTTGAAGTTGGAGAAACAGAATGTACAATTGATTTATATATTGTTGCAAAATTAGGTCATCAATTACCAGCATTAGCAGGAGAAATACAAAATAAAGTTGTTAAAGCTATAACTGATATGACAGGATTAAAAGTCCAAGAAGTTAATGTTTATATACAAAAAGTTGTTAAAGAAGATGCGAAGAAAGAAGCAGAATTACCAAAAATAGCTGAAGCTAAAGAAGTTAAATAAAACAACTATTTTAAGTAAACAAGAAGGAGTTTAAAATGACAGCAATATTAAGTTTATTAACAAGAATATCTATAATTTTAGGTGTAATAGGAGCATTTTTTCTAAGCTTATCGGATATAATAATGAAAACAGATTATTTGAATCAAATCGATAATTATTTGGATTTTAGTAGTCTAAAAGCACAAATAATAGTTTTATTAATTGCAACACTTTATTTAGTACTATTTTTATTATCATTTGTTCACAGAGTTACTAAGTACTCGCAAAACAAAAGAATTAAATCAAAAAATAACGAAATAGAAGTGACAGTTAAGACAATAAATGAAGTATCTAAAGAGTTTTTAATGAATCAAGAATTGATAAAAAATGCAAAAGTTAAGTCATTTCAAAAATCAAAATCAGTTGTAATTGAAGCTGTTGTTGATGCGCATGGTACTGAAAACTTAAGCGAAAAAATACTTGAGATTCAAGAAAAACTTTCAGAGCATGTATTCACAACAACGGGAATACAAGTGAAGAGTACTAAAATAAGATTGAAAAAAATATTAAACAATGATATTGTAGAAAAGAATATTACAAATACAAATATTCCAGAAACATTAGTAAAAGAAGAAACAATATAGCAAACGGATGACATAAGAAGGGGTTTACAATATGACAAGAAGAGAAATTAGAGAAGAAATATTCAAATTTCTTTTTGAGTATGAACTTGTTAAAAATGATGTTGATACTAGATTAGAAGAGATAATACAAGAAGAGAAAATAAGAAAAGAAGAACATAAAGAATTTTTAAAATCTTATGTCACAAAAATAATAGAAAATGAAAGTTTTTTAGTAGAAAAAATAAAAAATCAGCTTGATGGTTGGACATATGAAAGATTAGGAACAGTAGAGAAAGTACTTCTTAAAATAGCGTTTTATGAAATTATAATTGAAAAAGTAGGGCATGAAATAGCTATAAATGAAGTCCTTGAATTATCAAAAATTTACGGTGACGCTAAATCAAAAGATTTCATAAATGGTATTTTAGCTGACTTCTTAAAAAAGGAAGACTAAAAAGAGAGGGAATATATGGAAGAGATAGTTTTTTTCGAATCTATTGAAAAAACATTAGAAGATTTTTATATACAACTTGAACATAAAGCTAAAAAAATAATAATAGATTTTGGGGATTTGAATATGAATCCCCATTTTTTAAATTTTATGCTCAAATTACAGAGAATAAGTAATGATTCAGGTGTAGAATTATATTTTATAATTTCAAATGAAGAAACATTGAAGTTTCTAATGACTCAAGGGTATAAGAAATATTTTAATGTATTTAAAACAAAAAAGGAATATGAGAATCTAAAGACATATTTAAAATATCAGATAAATGTTTATGACGATAATAACTATTCATTGGACTTAATTGAAGACATATTGATAAGAGAAGGTTTCAAAGTAGTGGGTGAAGATGAAAATGCATTTGAGTTATTGGGAAATAGAGAGATAAATTGTAAAGTTATAATAGTGGATTTCAATAAAAATATTTCTGAGAAAATAGATGTAATAAAACAAATAAAAAATAGTACAGAAAATATAGCGATAATATTAATGGTTAATGAGAACACCGTAGAAAAAGGTCTAGAAACTATGAAATACGGGGTAGAAGAAGTAATAAAAAAACCTTTTAAAAGAGAAGAATTTCTAAATTCAATAAAAAGAATTATTGTAGAAAATAACTTAAAAGATGAGAATCAGAAACTTATCGATAAAGTTATAAAGAGAGAAGCTGAACTTTCAAAATTATATGCTAATTTAGAAAATGAGTTAAAATTAGCGTCAGATATTCAGCAAAATATAATGCCACCAAAGAAAAATACATTTAAAGATTATGAAATAGAGTATTTATTTGAGCCATCACAAGATATTGGAGGGGACTTTTGTGATATTTTGTCATTGGATGAAAATAAATTTGCAGTAGTGTTTGCAGATATATCAGGACATGGTATTCCGGCTTCACTGTTATCTTCAATGTTGAAAGTCTATATAATGAATTACGCATATCAAAATATCAAAACTAATGACTTGATGGAACTTCTAAATGAAGAAATAATAAAAGTATTTCCAAAAGGAAAGTTTGTAAGCTTATTTTATTTAATTATTGATACAGAAACAAATAAAATGAAGTATTGTAAAGCATCACAAGAAAATGCATTGTTTTACTCTTCTAATCAAAATGAAATTTTAGAACTGAAAACAGAAGGTCAAGTGTTAGGGTTATTTTCGAAAAAAATATTCCCTGAGGCTGTCAATTTTGAAGAAAAAGAAATAGACTTCAATATTAAAGATAGACTTATTTTGTTTACAGATGGGATAACAGAAGCAGAAAGTAAATCTGAAGAATATTATGGTATTGATAGACTTAAAGGTGTAGTATGGAATAACCTTGAAGATCCAGAAATTTTACAAAAAATACGTCAAGATTTGAAAGATTTTACAAATGTAAATCGGCTAGAAGATGATTTAACATTACTAACAATAAGACGTATTAGTAACTGAAAATAAACGGCTTGCAAAATGAATCACAAAATGTTATATTTAAACTATATTAATTAATTTTAATCTTATGTAAATTTTAAAATAATCATTAGATTGAAATGTTATGAGGGGGAAAATATGGCAATAAGTGTATTAAGTTGTGGATACATTGGGTTAGATTCATATGTTGTGGAAGTAGAAGTTGATGTTTCTAATGGGCTACCAATCTTCAATATTGTAGGAATGGGAGATTTGGCAATATTAGAGAGTAAAGAAAGAGTTAGAAGCTGTTTTAAAAATATTGGTGTAGAATTTCCAATAAAACGTGTACTTGTTAATCTGTCACCAGCAGATATAAAGAAAAAAGGGAGTCATTTTGATTTATCTATAGCAGTTGGCATACTAGCAAATATTGGAAAAATAAGAAAATTAGATATATTGAAAAATTATATAGTGATGGGTGAAATATCATTGAATGGTGATATAAAGTCATGTAGTGGAATAATTAATGCAACTATTTTAGCAAAAGAAAAAAAATTGAAAGGGATAATAATTCCATACGAAAATTATTATGAAGCATCTCTAATATCAGATGTGGAAATTATACCTGTTAGAAACTTAAATGAGCTAATAGAGCTTGATACATTACTAGATAGTAGGGAAAATATTAAGCTGGAAAAAGCACCGAATTTAGAAAAAGAGGATAAAGAGAACATAGATTTCATGGATGTCAAAGGTCAGATATTGGCAAAAAGGGCGCTAGAAATATCAGCAGCTGGAGGACATAATTTACTAATGGTAGGAGACCCTGGCTCAGGTAAGTCAATGCTGGCAAAGAGATTTAGCACAATTTTACCAAAGATGACTGAAAAAGAAATAATTGAAACAACAAAGATATATAGTGTTTCAGGAATGTTAACTAGAGAGAACCCTATAATCACAGAAAGGCCATTTAGAACGCCTCATCACACAATAAGCCAAGTAGCACTAATCGGAGGAGCGCAACGCGCTGGAGAGCTAACTCTTGCGTTAAATGGAGTTATATTTCTTGATGAGCTTGCAGAATTTACAGTTAGGACGTTAGAAGTGTTAAGGCAACCACTTGAAGATGGAAAGATAACAGTTTCAAGAGCAAATATAATTGTAACATATCCAATAAATACAATATTAATAGCAGCAAGTAATCCAACACCTGGTGGATATTTCGTTGATAATATTCTTTGTAAAGATAGTCTAAAAGATATAAAAAGTTATCAAAAGAAATTTTCAGGACCTTTATTAGATAGAATAGATCTCTATGTAGAGATGAGAAGACTTGAGAAAAATGAAATATTCGATATAAAAAAAGGTGAGAGTTCAGAATCAATAAAAGAAAGAGTAGAGAAATCACGAGAAATACAAAGACAGAGATTTGGAAATGATAGCATTCTAAATGCAAAAATGAATGGCAATCAAATTGAAAAGTACTGTCAAATAGATGAAAAAACGAAGTTGATATTTGAACAAGCAATAGAAGAATTACAGCTTTCAGTAAGAGTATATGATAAAATACTTAAAATATCGAGAACAATAGCTGATCTAGATACAAGTGAAAACATTGAGTTAACTCATCTAGTTGAAGCGCTAAATTATAGAAGAAAATATTAGAGTTATAAAAAAGGAGTCATAATGAAAAAGTTAGAGAAAAGAATTAATCTAGAGTTACATAATGAGATTTTAGAAATTCATAAAAAAGTTAGAAAAGATATAGATAAAGCGATAAAAGGTTATAAAAAATCTTGGGAGAAATCTGAAAAAGAGGTTTTCTCAGAAATTGCATTTTGTATTTTAACACCACAATCAAAAGCAAAAAATGCTTGGAGTGCAATCACAAAATTAGTTGAAAATAATCTTTTATATACAGGAACAGCAGATGAATTAGTAGATTATCTAAATGTAGTAAGATTTAAAAATAATAAAGCAAAATATTTAATTGAGTTGAGAGATTTAATGACGCGAGATGGTAAATTGCAACCAAGAGCTATCCTAAGCGAACAAGGAGATGTTCTAGAAAAACGTGAATGGATACTTAAAAATATAAAAGGTATGGGTATGAAAGAAGCAAATCATGTATTAAGAAATTTAGGTTTTGGTAAAGAAATTGCTATTTTAGATAGACATATTCTAAGAAATTTGCTAGGATTAAGTGTAATCGATGAAGTACCTAAAACATTAACAATAAAAAAATACTATGAAATAGAAGAGAAAATGAGAGAATACTCTTTATTTGCAGGCATTAATATGGATGAATTAGATCTTACATTATGGTATAAAGAAGCAGGAGAAGTATTTAAATAATATCAAATAAAAACAGTTGCACATACAAATGTTTTGTGGTATAATTACTTCAAAGATTAAAGATATTAAATTAATTATAGGAGGAAAGAGATATGAGTAAAGTAGCTTATTATGCAGGTGAGGATTTTAAAAATGAAACTCTAGTAAAAGAAGGTGTAACATTAGTAGACTTTTTCGCAACATGGTGTGGACCTTGTCAAATGTTAGGACCAGTTTTAGATGACTTATCTCAAGAAGTAGATTATAAAGTAGTAAAAGTAGATGTGGATCAAGCAAGAGATCTAGCAGCAGAATTTGGAGTAAGAAGTGTGCCAACAATGGTAGTCTTCAAAAATGGTGAAGTTGTAGATCAAATGATAGGTTTCTTAACAAAAGACGAAATTAATCAAAAAGTTTCTGTTTATAAATAATAGAAATAAAATATAAAAAGACTGGAATTCAAAATCCAGTCTTTTTTAGTTAGTAATTCGTGCTTTCTCTACACGAACGCCATAAATAAAGTATTTCCCCCAATAAGTACTATCTAGACTTGAAAGAATGACTCCTTTTGAAGAAGAGGCATTTATGAACAATGAGTTTCCAATATACACTGCTGTATGGTTAACTCTGTTTTCAGGTCTAAAATATAATATATCACCAGGTTTCAAATCGTTTCTATTAACAATAGTACCTTCTTTAATTTGGTCTGTAGAAATTCTTGGCAACTCAAACGAAAATACAGAACGATAGATTCTTCTTGTTAATGCAGAACAATCAATTCCATTTTCTGAGTCGCCACCGAAACTGTAACGAGTACCTTCCCATTTTCCATATGCTTTTAATAATGCATCTTCTAAAATTATATTGTCAAGTTGATCAAATGTTCCAGATAATAAAGCTTTTTGTTGATCTGCTCTTAATTCACTGATTTTGTTTTCTATTAATTCTTCATCATGAACATATCCATCATCAAAGTTTATAAATGAATTGTCAGTTTGAGTTTTAGAAGTCTCTGTTATAACATATGGATCCTTTTTTTTCGCTTCAATATTTAGTGAAACAATCATAAATACAGAAGTGAAAAGCAAAAAATATTTCTTCATATTTAATAAGAAAACTCCTTTCATATTTTATACGAAACTTTATACAAAATATTTATCTTTTGTATGTATATATATTATATAACAAAAATTTAAAAAGTCAATGAAGTTAATTTTTTGATGTGGAAAAAAAATCCAAAATATAGTAATATTAAGTATAAAAGAAAATAGAGAGGTTTGATTATGAGCAAAGAGGATGCAATAGAAGAATATCAAATATTAAAGAATGAAATTTTAAAACATAACAAAGCATACTATGAGAACGACAAACCTTTAATATCGGATTATGAATATGATATTTTAATGAAAAAAATGGAATTATTAGAAATACAATACCCAGAATTAAAGATTGATGAGGCGGTAACACAAAAAGTAGGTGGTGTAGCATCTCAAAAATTTCAGAAAGTAGCGCATAATGTACCTATGCTAAGTCTATCTAACACATATAATATAGGTGAAATAGAAGACTTTGATAATAGAATAAAAAAAATATTAGAAAATACGGCTGAAAAAATTGAATATGTTTTGGAGTTGAAACTAGATGGACTGAGTATTAGTTGCTTATATGAAAACGGGATACTGGTAAAAGGTGTAACACGTGGTGATGGACAAATAGGGGAAGATGTTACTGAAAATATTATGCAAATAAAATCTATACCAAAAAAACTGAGTGAACCATTGACGTTGGAAGTGCGTGGCGAGATTGTACTACCCATATCTAGCTTTAATGAATTAAATAAAGAGCGAGAAGAAAATGGTGAAGAAGTATTTGCAAATCCTAGAAATGCTGCATCTGGAACTATAAGACAACTTGATAGTGAAGTTGTGAAGGAAAGAAAACTTGAGTGTTATTTATATTATTTAGTAGAAGCTGCAAAATATGGTTTAAAGACACATGTTGAAAGTATAGAATTTATTGAAAAACTAGGATTTAAAACAACAAAAATATTTGAAAAGCATACAGATTTTTCTAATCTAGAGAAATCAATACAGAAATGGGAAAAGGCAAGAGAAGAATTAGACTATGAGACTGATGGGCTAGTTATTAAAGTAAATAATTTTAGTTATTATGATTTATTAGGTTATACAACAAAGAGTCCTAGATGGGCAATAGCCTATAAATTTGCAGCGCAACAAGCAAAGACTAGATTACTTGATGTGACATTTCAAGTTGGAAGAACAGGGGTAGTAACACCTGTTGCAGAGCTGGAAGCAGTTGAATTATCAGGTTCTGTAGTTAAACGAGCAAGTTTACATAATTTTGATGAAATAATAAGAAAAGATATAAGAAAAGGGGATAATGTAATTGTAGAAAAAGCAGCTGAAATTATCCCACAAGTTGTAAATGTCGTTACCGAAGATAGAACAGGAAGTGAAGAAATCATACAAATACCACACGAATGCCCAGTTTGTGGGACACCTCTTATTAAAGAAGAGGGAATGGTAGCTCTAAAGTGTCCAAACACAAGATGCCCAGAAAAATTACAAAGGGAAATAGAATACTTTGTATCAAGAGATGGTATGAACATATCAGGACTTGGAGAAAAAATAATACAAAAGTTTATTGAATTAGGGAAAATAAACTCAATAGTTGATATATATAAGTTACATGATTACAAAGATGAACTTATGACCCTTGAAAAAATGGGCGAAAAGAGTATCCAAAACTTGATAGAAAGCATCGAAAAAAGTAAAGATAGAGACTTTTCAAAAGTATTATATTCGCTAGGAATCCCATTTGTAGGGAAATATACAGCAAATTTATTAGTAAAAGAGTTTGGAAGTATTGACGCAATTAGAGAAAAGACAGTTGATGATCTTACACAAGTCAAAGGAATTGGACAAAAAGTAGCATTAGCAGTTGTCAATTATTTACAAGATGAGAGTAATTGGTCAGAAATCATTAAGTTAAAAGAAGAAGGCTTGAATCTAGAAAAATTCATGGTTGATAGTGTTGAAATACCAGATAACCCTATTAAGAACAAGAAATTTCTAGCAACGGGAAAATTAGAGAAATACAAACGAGAAGAAATAAAGGAAATAATAATTAATAATGGTGGAGAGTATCTATCTGGAGTTAGTAAGAATTTAGAATATTTAATAACTGGTGATAAAGCCGGTAGTAAATTAGAAAAAGCAGAAAAATTAGGAATACGGATATTAAGTGAGGATGAGTTCATAGAAGAGTTCATAAAATAGGGGGTAAACAAAAAAGGGCAATTGCCCTTTTTTAATGTAGAATAATTAGTAACTATACTCCATAATTGTAACTTTATTAGTAACTTTGTCAGTAATCTTAGTTGACAATCGTCTTCCTAAGTCATCATACACATACTCATAAACTAATTCAACAATCACTTTATTGTTTTCAAGTTTCTTGTAGTAAGTAGGATCTCCGTTAGTGTTATGATCGAACTCTTGAGAATTCTTAATGTTTCCATCAGAATCTTTTATAATTAATGTCTTTGGTTTATCGCTTAAATATTCAGACATAGTAACCTCCTAAAAATTATTATCTTACATTTGATAAATATAAAAAACAAATCAAAGATAAGATTTAAGTAAGAAAATTATATCATAAAAAGAGGAAAAAAATCCACTAATCAAAAAAAAATGATTTAAGTTAAGAAATAGAGCACAAAAAATATAAAAAACTCTTGTATTTTTTTTATAGATATGGTTTAATTAAAGATGGACGAATGTGTTAGGAGGATTTAAGATGCATGGAAACGTGAATGTACAAGAAAGAAAACAAAAAATCGATGAAAAAATGTCAAAAATAAAGCACAAAATCGCTGTTATGAGTGGTAAAGGTGGAGTAGGAAAATCAACTCTTTCAGTAAATTTGGCATATGGGTTATCATTAAGAGGGTATAAAGTAGGAATATTAGATGCAGATTTACATGGACCGAATGTACCTTTAATGTTAGGTCTAGAAGGAACTAAGTTGAATGATCTTTCTAAACCGTATAGAGTAACAGAAAATTTACAAGTAACATCGTTAAGTTTCTTTTTACCAAGTAGTGAACCAATAATTTGGAGAGGTCCACAGAAAATGGGAGCAATAATGGAGATTTTAGAAGGTGTAGAATGGGGTGAAATAGACTTTTTAATAGTTGATTTACCACCAGGAACGGGTGATGAAACACTTACTATTGCACAAAACTTAGGTATAGGAAGCAAAGCAATTGTAGTAACAACACCACAGGATGTAGCATTATTAGATTCAAGAAAATCTGTTAAATTCGCAACTCTAGTAAATCAAGAATTAATAGGAGTAGTGGAAAACATGAGTGGATTTGTGTGCCCTGAATGTGGGAAAGAAATAAACATTTTCAAAAAAGGTGGAGCAGAAAAAATGGCTAAAGAAATGGAAGCTGATTTTTTAGGTTCTATCCCAATGGAAGCAAGTATTGTTGAAGCCGGAGATACAGGGAAACCTTATATCTCTACAGATTCTATCGCTTCAAGAAAACTAGATGCTATAATTTCTAGGGTTATTGAAAAAGTAGAAAAATAAAAGTTTGAAACGGAATTTTAAACCTTAAAGTAAGAAGTTCAAATTATACTTGCAAGAACAAACAAAAAAACAGATGGAGGAAAAAAGTATGAAAATCTTAGTATTTAACGAAAATGACAAATCAAGACTTGTTGTTGGACAACTAATGAAAGAACTAAGTTTCAATGTATTACTAGTTGACACACAAGAAAAATTAATGGAGGAATTGAAATCAGACTTTTTGGACATAGTACTTCTAGATGTTAATTCATTTAGCAGTTTTCCAAAAGTAATTGATCAAATCCTTAAAATTAAGGGAGACAGTTATGTTTTATTATCAATTGAAAAAGGAGATAAATTCTCTAAAATTGATGCTTTATTAAAAGGAGTAGACGACTATATCTATAATGATTATAGATTAGAAGAAATTTCTGCTAAAGTAAAAGCAATTGTTAGAACATTAACTAAAAAGTCAAATGAAAATAACTCAGAAGAGTTATCAATATATGACTTAACATTAAACCCAATGAACAGAGAAGTAACAAGAGCAGGAAAAGAAATTGAACTTACAAACAAAGAATTCTTATTATTAGAGTATTTCTTAAGAAATAAAAATAGAGTGTTAACACGTACAATGATATCAGAAAAAATATGGGATATCGACTTTATTACAGAAAGTAATATAGTAGATGTTTATATAAATTTCTTACGTGCTAAAGTAGATAAAGGGCATGATAAAAAAATTATAAGAACTGTAAGAGGTGTTGGATACATAGTAAAAGAAGTATTATAAAAAAAACGAGCTATTTTGAGGTAGAGAAATCTATTAAGAAATAGCTTTTATATTTTATTTATATTGCTAAATAATGATAACTATGCTAAAATGTACTTAGTATAAATAAGAGATTGTAACAAATAATATAAACTATTCGAGGAGTGATTAAAATGTTTAAACAAGTAGAATTGAAATACGCTTACAACGCACTGGAGCCGCATATAGATGCTAAAACTATGGAAATCCATTATACAAAGCATCATGCAGCATACACTAATAATTTAAATGACCTATTATCAAAAAATGCACCTGAGTTTTTAGATAAAAGTATAGAAGAAGTTCTTGCTAATCTAGATTCTTTACCAGAAGCAATTAGAGCAGGAGTTAGAAATAATGGAGGTGGATTATTTAACCATAATCTATATTTCTCAACAATGGCACCAAATGCTGGAGGAGCACCAACAGGAGAGTTAGCAGAAAAAATAAATGAAGCATTTGGAAGTTTTGATAATTTCAAAACAGAAATAGCTAAAGCAGGAGCAACAAGATTCGGTTCAGGTTGGGCTTGGTTATGTGTTAAAGATGGTAAATTATCAGTATGTTCAACACCAAATCAAGATGTACCTGTAATGAGTGGAGTTGGATGTGGAGGAACACCTATCTTAGGAATAGATGTTTGGGAGCATGCATACTACTTAAACTACCAAAACAGAAGACCAGACTACATAGAAGCATTTTTCAATGTAATAGACTGGAATGCAGTTGCAAAAAATTATGAAGCAGTAAAATAATAAAATAAAAATTTAAAATATGAAAAGCACTGATTAAGTTAAGACTGATTAGTGCTTTTTTATTAGTTTTATGACTTAATTGTTCCTTGATTTTATAATCCAAAAACGTTATAATGATATATAGACAAATGAATAAAATATTCTAGGAGGTTATTATGAAAATCGCAGTTTTTGATGCAAAGGCATACGATAGACAATTTTTTGAAAAATGGAACGAGAAGTATGGAGCAGACCTAGTGTTCTTTGAAGAAAAACTGTCATTGAACAACGTAATGCTAACTAAGTACATGGATGCAGTTTCTGTCTTTGTTAATGATGATGTAAATGAAAAAGTTATAGATATATTAGCTCGTAATGGAGTTAGAGTAATTGCATTAAGATCAGCGGGATATAACAATGTTGATTTGAAATCAGCACAAAAAAATAGAATTTCAGTATATAGAGTTCCAGCATATTCACCTTACGCAGTAGCGGAACATACACTAGCATTACTAATGACACTTAATAGAAAAACACATAAAGCATATAATAGAACAAGAGAAGGAAACTTTAGTTTAAGCGGGTTAACAGGATTTGACTTGAATGGTAAAACAGCAGGAATAGTCGGAACAGGGAAAATTGCCAGAATTTTCATAAAAATATTAAGAGGACTAGGAGTAAATGTCATAGCATATGATAAATTCCCTAATGAACAAGCAGCAATTGATGAAGAATTCAAGTATGTTACACTAGATGAATTGTATGCAAATTCTGATATAATATCACTTCATTGTCCATTAACACCTGAAACGGAGCATATAATAGGGTATGAAAGCATGGAAAAAATGAAAAGAGGTGTAATAATATTAAATACAGGTAGAGGAAAATTAATTGATACAAGTATTTTAATAGAAGCACTGAAAGATGGAAGAGTTGGCGCAGCTGGCTTAGATGTTTATGAAGATGAGAGCGATTATTTCTTTGAAGATAAATCAGCAAATGTAATGCAAGATGATGTACTTGCTAGATTACTAGCATTTAATAATGTTTTACTGACATCACACCAAGCATTTTTAACAAATGAAGCACTAGATAACATAGTAGAAACAACATTTGATAATATATTGAAATATGCGAGTAAAGAGGAAGTTGAGAATGTTGTTTGGTATGATGAAGAAACACAAAAAGTTGTAGAAGGACCTAAAAAGAAATAAAAAGCACGATACAAGGAGAAAAGTAAATGGATTTATTTGAAATAAAGAAAAGTATTGAATCATATGTTAAAGATATAAATGAAATAAAGGGGCATCTTTGATTTAGATACTATAAAAGATGAAATTAAAGTATTAGAGGACAAGACTCAAGACCCTGATTTTTGGAATAACCCAGATGAAAGCCAAGTTGTTTTGAAAGAAATGAATATAGCAAAAAAAACTTATAATGAGTACAATAATCTTGAAACTGAATTAGAAGAGACTAATATGTTGTTAGAGTTCGTTGAATTGGGAGATAGTAGTTTTGAAGTAGAATTAGAAGAAAAAATGAAATTGCTAAATAAGGAAATTGAAGATTTTAAAATAAAATTACTTCTTGACGAAGAATATGATGCAAATGACTCAATATTAACAATAAATGCGGGTGCAGGAGGAACAGAAGCTTGTGACTGGGTAGAGATGCTCTATAGAATGTATGATAGATGGGCAAATAAGAGTGGATTTAAAGTAGAAATATTAGATTCCCTTCAAGGTGACGAGGCAGGAATAAAGAGTATTACATTAAACATAAAAGGTGACTATTCATATGGACTATTAAAAGGTGAAAAAGGTGTTCACAGACTTGTCAGAATATCACCATTTGATTCAAATGCGAGAAGACATACGTCATTTGCAGCTGTAAACGTTGTACCTGAAATAGAGAATGATGTAAGCATTAATATGAGCTCCGAAGACTTAAAAGTCGACACATACAGATCTAGTGGAGCTGGTGGGCAGCACGTTAATACAACTGATTCTGCAGTTAGGATAACACATATACCTACAAACACTGTAGTTACATGTCAAAAGGAACGTTCACAAATAAAGAATAGAGAAACAGCAATGAAGATACTTAAATCAAAATTGATCGAAATAGAATTGGAAAAACGAGCAGCAGAAATACAGAGTATTAAAGGTTCTGAATCTAAAATAGAGTGGGGAAGTCAAATAAGATCATATGTATTTCAACCATACAAACTTGTTAAAGATCATAGAACTAAAGCAGAAGAAGGAAATGTTGATAAAGTGATGGATGGAGATATAAATCTATTTATAAATGAGTACCTTAAATTTCAAAAGAATTTAACATAAATAATAAAAATCGAAAGGAAATAAAATGTCAAATAAAAGAGTTAGAGTTAGAATAGCACCATCACCAACAGGGGATCCACATGTTGGAACAGCGTATATTGGACTTTTCAATTATGCGTTTGCGAAACATAATCAAGGAGATTTTTTATTAAGAATTGAAGATACCGACAGAACAAGATTTTCAGGGGATTCAGAACAACAAATATTTGATTCAATGAAATGGCTAGGACTAAATTACGATGAAGGTCCAGATGTAGGTGGGGATAAAGGTCCTTATAGACAATCTGAAAGATTCCATATATATAAAGAGTATGCAGAGAAGTTAGTTGAAAAAGGGGAAGCATACTATTGTTTTTGTACTTCAGAAAGATTGCAAAAGTTAAGAGATAGACAAGTTGCAATGAAACAAGCTCCAGGATACGACGGGCACTGTAGAAACTTAACAGCTGAAGAAGTAAAGAGCAAGTTAGAAGCAGGAGAAGCTTATGTAATAAGACTTAGAATGCCTTATGAAGGTGAGACAATTGTAAAAGACGAATTAAGAGGAAATATCATATTTGAAAATAGTAAAATTGATGATCAAGTTTTACTGAAATCTGACGGATTTCCAACATATCATTTAGCAAATATAGTAGATGATTATTTAATGGGTATAACACATGTAATTAGAGCAGAAGAATGGATTGCATCTACACCTAAGCATATTCAATTATATAAAGCATTTGCTTGGGAAGAACCTAAATGGTATCACATGCCACTACTTAGAAATGCTGACAAAACTAAAATCTCAAAAAGAAAAAATCCAGTATCATTAAACTACTATAGAGAAGAAGGATATTTGAGAGAAGGATTACTAAATTTCTTAGCATTAATGGGATGGAGTTTAGGTGGAGATAAAGAAATATTCACATTAGATGAAATGATAGAGAATTTTTCATTTGACAGAATATCTTTAGGTGGACCAGTATTTGATTTAGTGAAATTAGGATGGGTAAATAATCATCATATGAGATTAAAAGATATTGATGAATTAACAAAACTAGCATTACCTTATTATATTGCAAAAGGTTATTACAAAGATGAGAATTTGAGTGAGGTAGAGTATAACAAGTTGAAAAGAATAGTTGAGATAACAAGAGAAGGAGCTCAAACATTAAAAGAGTTACCAGAGTTATCATCAATTTATTTTGAAGATGAGTTTGAATTACCAATTATTGATGAAACTATGAATAAAAAAGAAAGAAAATCAATAGAAAAATTAAAGTCTTCATTAGAAGCAGAGATTGGTAAAAAATCAATAGGATTGTTTGTTGAGAAGATGTCAAAACAAAATGAAGATATATCAGAAGAAGAAGCAAAAACAATTCTTACAGAGTTACAAGAAGAATTAGGAGAAGGGCCTGGAGCTGTAATAATGCCGTTAAGAGCTGTTGTAACGGGAAAAGCAAGAGGTGCGGATTTGTATACCGTAATATCAATAATTGGAAAGAAAAGAACATTAGATAGAGTAGCGAGATTTACATTTTAGAATTTTAATAGAAGGTGTGGATTTAATATGAGAGAAATGAGAAGACAAGACAGAAAAATAGAATATAAAGAAGCATATCAAATATTAAAAGATGGAGAATACGGAATATTATCTATGGTAACAACAGATAATAGTGCCTATGGAATTCCTTTTAGTTATGTGATAATAGATGATTCAGTTTATTTTCACTGCGCTCTAGAAGGTTCTAAACTTGATTTTATAAGAAAAAATAATAAGGTTTCATTCTGTGTAGTTGGTAAAACAGAAGTATTACCTTCAAAATTTTCAACAAAATATGAGAGTGCAATAGCATTGGGAGAAATATATGAAGTAAATGACCAAAATGAGAAGAAAAAATCACTTATAGAATTAGTTGTTAAGTATTCACCGGCACATATGGAATCGGGAGAAAAGTACATAGATACGGCATTACATCAAGTAAATATTTTACGACTAGATATAAAAGAATTGACAGGTAAAGCTAGGAAAAATGGATAATAAAAGAAGAAGCTTGATTAGAGGTAAACACCTAAAATCAAGCTTTTTTATTATTTGATTTGATATAATAATTTCTGTCCATCAGAACTTATCAAAACTGTATCATTGTCTGAAATTTCATTGCTTAAAATCATTTTAGAAAGATTAGTTTCAATATCTTTTTGAACAAACCGTTTTATAGGTCTTGCCCCATAGCTAGGATCATATGCGCTATCTGCTATGAAATCAAGTGCTTCAGTGGTATACTCAACTTTAATATGTTGATCTTTAAGTTTTTTATTAATATCTTCAAGGATTAATTTTATTATACCTTTTACATTTTCTTTTGAAAGCGATTTGAATATAATAGTTTCATCTATTCTATTAAGAAATTCAGGTTTAAATCTGTGTTTCAATTCATTTAGAACAATTTCTTTTGTATTTTCTCCAATTTCTGGATCATTTAAAATATATTCACTTCCAATATTAGAAGTCATTATTATAATTGTATTTTTAAAGTCAACAATCTTACCTTTACTATCAGTCAAACGCCCATCATCAAGTAATTGAAGTAATAAATTAAATACATCAGGATGAGCTTTCTCTATTTCATCAAAAAGAATAACTGAATATGGCTTTCTTCTAATTGCTTCAGTAAGTTGCCCACCTTCTTCATAACCTACATAACCAGGAGGAGCACCGATAAGTCGTGATGTACTAAATTTGTCCATGTATTCACTCATATCTATACGAACAATATTATCTGCATCATCAAAAAGATTATAAGCTAAAGTTTTCGTTAAATACGTTTTACCAACACCAGTAGGCCCTAAGAAAATGAAAGAACCGATAGGTTTATTAGGATCTTTAAGCCCAGCACGTGATCTGATTATTGTGTCACTTATAGATTTTATAGCATCATCTTGACCTAATACTCTTTCTTTAAGATGTGACTCAAGTTGGAGTATTTTATCTCTTTCTGTTTCAAATATTTTTGATACTGGGATTCCAGTCCATTTCCCTACAACTTCTGCAATTTCTTCACTTGTTAGCTCTTGTTTCAATAATTTATTTTTATGTGATCCATCATTTTGATTATTTGCAAGTTTATCTTCCTCTTCTTGCTTTTGTTTTTCAAGTGTAGCAAGTCTACCATATTTTAGTTCAGCAAGTTTATTCAAATCATAAACTCTCTCAGCATCGGCAATTAACAACTTAACTTGTTCTATTTCTTCATTAATACTTTGTAATTTATTAGCTTCTTGTTTTTCGTATTGCCATTGAGTTGTTAAAGTGTTTTTTCTTTCTGTCAATTCAGAAATTTCTTTTTTTAGATCTTCTAATTTCTCAAGTGTAGCTTTATCTTTTTCTTTTTTCAATGCTTCAAACTCAATCTCTAGTTGTAATAGTCTTCTAGTAACTTCATCAAGTTCTGTTGGCATAGAATTTCTCTCTGTTTTTATCTTTGCCGATGCTTCATCAATAAGATCGATTGCTTTGTCAGGTAAGAATCTATCACTAATGTATCTATCACTAAGAGTTGCTGCAGCAATTATCGCATTATCAGTTATTCTAATACCATGGAATATTTCAAATTTTTCTTTCAATCCACGAAGAATAGAAACAGTATCTTCAACTGTTGGTTCATCAACCATTATTGGTTGAAAACGTCTTTCTAACGCAGCATCTTTTTCAATATTTTTTCTGTATTCATCAATAGTCGTAGCACCAATAACTTTTATTTCGCCTCTAGCTAACATTGGTTTCAATAAGTTTCCTGCATCCATTGAGCCCTCTGTTTTACCAGCACCAACAATTGTGTGAATCTCATCAATAAAAAGAATAATACGGCCTTCACTATTTTCAAGTTCAGTTAAGACTGCTTTTAATCTTTCTTCAAATTCTCCTCTATATTTAGCGCCTGCGATAAGTGCACCCATATCAAGAGAGAAGATAGTTTTATCTTTTAAGTTTTCTGGAACATCTCCCTGCAATATACGTTGTGCAAGACCTTCTGCGATTGCTGTTTTACCAACACCAGGTTCCCCAATAAGGACAGGATTATTTTTTGTACGTCTTGATAATATTTGTATTGCACGTCTTATCTCTGAATCTCTACCTATAACTGGATCAATCTTACCTTTTCTAGCTAACTCAACTAAGTCACGCCCATATTTTTCTAATACTTCATACGATGACTCAGGTGTAGAAGAATTAACTTTTCTATCCCCTCTAATTTCTTTTAATGCATCTACAAATTTAGATTTTGAAACACCATTTTTTTCTAGTAAATCAGAAACATCGAAAATAGATAAGAATAAATGTTCTGTACTAATATACGAATCACCATGCTTTTTCATATGTTCTTCCGACTTCATTAATACTTTATTGACATCATTGCTAGGTCGAAGTTGATCTGTAGATGAAACTTTTGAAAATGAGTTGATTCTTTCAGTTATTATTTGTGTCAGTTGTTGCACGTTAACACCCATTTTATTTAATATATTTGGTATAAGTCCATCATTTTGAAGTATTAATGCAAGTATTAGATGCTCGATTTTTATTTCAGAATTTCTATACTGAGTAGCAAATCCATTGGCTTCAGAGATTGCTTCAATACTTTTTTCTGTAAAGTTGTTATTCATTATAAACACCTCTTTCATAAAATTTATTTTGTATTAGCACTCACTAACTTAGAGTGCTAATAACTTTATATCATTAAATTTTATTTTTGTCAATATGTAAATAATATAATAGTTTTACTATACCGAAAATAGTGATTAAAGCCATTATTATTGTGGGTCCTGAAGGGATATTCCATATATAAGAAAAATATAATCCTGAGAAAATTCCTATAAATGAAAATAAAATAGAAAACCATATTATATGAGAATATTTCTTAACTATTATACCTGCAATTGCTTGAGGGATTGTAAGTATTGATATGATTAGCATTATCCCTATTATCTTTATATTGATAACAAGAGTTGAAGCAACAAGTATCATCATGAAATAATTTATAAATTTTGATGGGACACCCAAAACTGAGTAATAATTCTCATCAAAACTAGTATATATAATGCCTCTGTAAAATAATTTGAAGAAAATAATAGTAATGATATTTAATACAAATAAAGAAATCATGTTTTCCCTGTTAGACAATAAGATGTTACCAAATAAATACGTTGAAAGGTCATTTTGGTATCCTGGTGTGATATATGAAAAAATAATACCAATTGCCATTCCCATAGACATAATTACACCAATTCCAAGGTCATCATCAATACCAAAATGGTCTTTTAAAACGAGAATTAATATTCCAGAAATGATAGCGAATATAATACCAAAAAATAAAGGATCTTTTATAGGTAAATTGAATATAGAAATAATATATATTCCAATTCCTATACCACCAAAAGATGCATGGCTAATACTAGATGATATGAAAACCATTTTCTTATTAACAATGTATGTTCCAATAATTCCACAAGATATACTTGATAGAAGTCCTACAATTAATGCATTTTGCATAAATGAATATTGTGATAGCGTAGTAAAAAAATTCATATTTAATCCTTTCCATGTGTGTATTCATATCCATGTGTATGAGTATGTGGATAGTCCATTTTATTTTCATAGAATACAATATCCTTTTCAATGACACATATTGCATCGATATATTCACATATTTTATCAATTTCATGAGATATTACTACAAGTGTAGAGTTTTTCAATGATTTAATTTTTGTGTATAGTTTTTCTTCGAATTCTTTATCGAGGAATGATTCGGGTTCATCTAGAAATATTAGCTCTGGTTCAGATATTATTGCTCTTGCAATCAATGCTCTTTGTAATTGACCTCCAGAAACTTCGTTAATATGTTTATCTTTCAATTCTAAAATTTCAAATTCATTCATCAAATTAACTGTTTTTTCTTTATCCAAACTAGAAAATTTACTAAAAAAGTTCTTATTATTCGTAAGTCCTGAGATAACTAAATCAAATAGGTTGATTGGAAAAGTTGTATCAAATTCACGTATTTGAGGTAAGTAGCCTAGTTTGTTTTTATCTATGATGTATTCTATAGAACCAGAAGACGGTTTTAGAAATCCTAGAATTAGCTTTACTAGTGTAGATTTACCACCACCATTACGGCCTAAAATTGCCAGATTCTGCCCTTTTTTTATATCGAGGCTTATATTCTCCAGTATGACACTATTATGGTAGTTAAAATCAATATTTTTAATGGATATAAGTGTGTCCATAAATACTTCCTTTCTTATTTATATTAATTAAGGTCATTAACAAATTTTTGTAAATTCTCAAATATATTTTCTTCCAAAACGTTAAATGGTATAACTTTAGATCCTTTTATTTCATTAGAAATAGCTTCAGCACTTTGTTTTGGAAATTGGGGTTGTACTAATATAGTTTTTATATTTTTAGAACGCGCCACATCAATAATTGTTTGTATATATTTTGCTGATGGTTCTTTACCATCTTGTTCAACTTCTATTTGAAATAAATCTCTATCTTTCAAAAAATAATTTAATGCAGGATGATAGATTATGAATGATTTATTACTTTTAGAATTCAAGTCTTTATCTATTTTAGTTTTAAATGCACTTATTTCGTTAATAAACTTTGTATAATTTGCTTCAAATTGATCTTTTTTATTAGGGTATTTTGCGATAAGCTTATTCTTAATGTTTTCTGCAATCATAGGCATTATGTCTAAAGAAAACCAGACATGTGGGTCTATTGCTTCGGTTGTATCTTCCCCATGAGTGGATTTTAGTAATAGATTACTATCTATTCCATCAATAACGTTGACAACTTTACTAGTATCAGAAAGACTGCTCATAATTTGTTTTTCAAATGGAAGTGTCCCATATATGAAAAATATTTTTGAAGTTTCAAGAGTCACCAAATCTCTAGGTTTGGGCTCAAATAATTCGTGATTCATATTTTGATTAACGATAGAAGATACTTCGAAATCATTCCCTGCAATTTTCTCAACCGTCCATTTTAAAGGAGGTGTACTCACAATAATTTGTTCCTTTTTAGAATTTTTTTCATTGCTAGTTTTACTGCATGAAATACAAAAAAGAAATGTTAGAATAATTAATAATGCTGATAATATATTTTTTATTTTCATTTTTTACTTCCTTTCATCAAGACATGTTGGGCATTTACCTTTAAATAAAAAAAGATGTGAAATCATTGAGAAACCTGTTTTTTTTGAAAGATTTCGTTCATTATCTTTGATTATTTCGCTAGGTACAACTTCAATAACATTACATGTTTCGCATAAAAAGAAATTGCCATTCTTTTCTTTGAAATAGTATTTCTCATTTCCAAAGTAAAATGAAGAAATAAGATTATTAGTTTCTAAATAATCAAGGCCTCTATATATCGTCGATAAATCAAATGTTACAGATTCTTTTAGAATTTTAGCACATATGGGTTTATCGGATGCCTGTAATATGTCAAAAATTTCTTTTCTTTTCTTAGTCAAAAGTTTCATAAAAGATTCAACTCCTAATTTTATTTTGATTATTTTTGCGAATGATTCGCAAATCCATAATACACCAAAACAGTAAAAAAGTCAATAAATATAAGAGAAAAAATGAAAGTCTAAAATGATGCACAGAAATGTGAAAGGATTTAGAGGTTGTTTTTTTTTGAAAATGTAGTAAAACTTAGTTGTAAGAGGTGATATAGATGCTCGCGCGAAAAAGCATAGAATTATTATTTATTTTAAAAAAAGAGAATGACCTAAAGCAGATTTCACAAAAAATGAACTTAAGTGATAGAGCTGTTAGGTATGAGGTAGAAAATCTTAATTTCTATCTAAAGAAATTTAATATTGGAGAAATAATTCAGACAGGAAAAAAATTAAAACTTGTAATTACCTCTAAGGAGAAACTGTTGACGAAACTTAGTAAGGAGAATTACAATTTTTCAAAAGATGAAAGAGAAGATTTCATTCTAGCTAATTATTTGTTCAATGGTGACTCAAGACAAAAAGTATTTGAAGAAGAGTTAAACGTAAGTACAGCAACAATTGCAAATGATATACAACGAATCAAAGAGAAAGTAAACTCTAATGGACTTGAATTCAAAGGATACACAAAAACAAAAAGTTTCATAGTTGGAGAAGAGAAAAAAGTAAGACAAATGATGCTTAATTTCTTGATTGATTATTTATTTGTGGAAGAAAAATATTATGTTGATGTTCTAATAAAAGAAGTTATTACTAAGTATTTTGAAGGAATAGACGTTAAGGATATAAGATCTTATCTTAATGAGATCCAGATAAAGATAGAAAAAACAATATCTGATGAAGCACATAAAATATTAACGATATACTTGATGATACTAGTGAGAAGGGTAAAACAAAAATTTGTCCTTGATAATTTCAGAAATGAGCAAATGGTTAAGAAAAGTAAAGAATATCAAACAATAATAGAAATACTTCCAGAGTTAGAAGAGAAATACAAAATAAAAATAAATCAAGAAGAGAAATATTTGTTTACAGAATATGTGTTAGGAAGTCACTCGTATAACTTTAGTTATTCATATTATGAAAATTGGTTTCAATTAGAAATATTAGTTAATAAATTGATAATTGGTGTTAACTCGTTGATTGATATAGACATATTAGGAGACAAAATATTGTTGGAAGGATTGCTTAATCATCTTAAACCAGCGATATATAGGATTAAACAAGGTATTAAACTTGAGAATTCAATTTTTGAAGAAGTGTATGAAAGTTATCCTCAACTATTCAAAGTAGTGGAATCGGAAATAGGAAAATACAAGAGCTATCTAGAAGTTGACGTTAATAAGGATGAAATAGCATTCTTAACTATTCATTTTAAAGAAGCAATGGATAGAAGGGAAATAAAACAACTTAAAAATATTTTGATAGTTTGTGGATTTGGTTATGGAAGTTCCAAGTTACTAAAAGAGAATGTTAAGAAAAATTTTGATGTGAACGTAATAGATGCAATGCCACTACATAAGTTCTACGAGATGGATGATTTTAATAATATAGATCTTATTATTACAACAGTTCCAATAAAGACAAAAGGAATTGATACAATAAAAGTAAATCCAATATTATTAGAGGAAGATATTAAGAAGTTAGAAGAACGTGGTTTAAGAAAAGAAAGAAAATCTATTGATATTGAAGAATTAGTAGACCTTATTAAAAAGTTTACAATAGTAGAAGATGAAGAGTTACTAAAAAGTGAAATTTTAAAGAAATACCCTGAAAAATTTACAGAATTAAGATCAAAAAATGAACTTATGGATTTATTGCAGAAAGAAAATATTTATGTAGATGTTAAGTTTGATAATTGGTTGGACTGTATTAAATTTTTTGGAAAAGAAATGATGACAAAAGGATATGTTGAAAAAGATTATATAGATTCAATGATAGAAGTATTATCAACGTATGGTTCATATATGTTAATAAATGATAATATCTTATTAGCACATGGAAAAACGAATGAAGATATCCATAAAACAGGACTTCTGTTAGGGGTTCTAAATAAAGAAGTTGAATACTTAAATGACAAAAAAATAAAATTTATAGTTATGTTTTCTAGTAAAGATGGAAATGAACATTTAAATGCACTACTAAAATTGACAGAATTGATGGAAGATAAGAAATTATTTGATAAGCTAGATGGAGTCAAATCTAGTAGTGAAGCATACGATATTATTAATAAATTGATGTAACATAAAGCACAGTAATTATGGTTTAAAAAATATAAAATATATGTGGAGGTAAGGAATTATGAGTACAAGAGTTAAAGTTCAAGCATTTGGAAGATTTCTAAGTGGAATGGTAATGCCGAACATAGGGGCATTTATCGCATGGGGATTAATTACAGCATTATTTATCCCAACAGGATGGTTAATGTTAATGGCAGGACAAAAAGTACCAGAAGGTGCAGAAAAGTTTATTGTTTACGGTTTTGACATAGTTAAGATTACAAATACTATGGTAGGTCCAATGATAACATACATGTTACCATTATTAATAGCATACACAGGTGGTAAATTAGTATACGGACCACGTGGTGGAGTAGTTGGAGCAGTAGCAACAATGGGTGCAATAGCATCAGCAGGAATACCAATGTTCTTAGGAGCTATGATAGTAGGACCACTAGGTGGATACTGCTTGAAAAAAATTGATGAAGTAATTCAACCAAGAGTAAAATCAGGATTTGAAATGCTTGTTAACAATTATGTTGCAGGATTTTTAGGACTTATACTAGCAATGCTTTCATTCTATGCATTTGGTCCATTAGTAGAAGCATTTAGTAATGTATTAGGTGGAGCAGTTGGATTCTTAGTAAAAAATAAACTAATGTTCTTATCAAGTATATTTGTTGAACCAGCAAAAATATTATTCTTAAATAACGCAATTAACCATGGAGTATTTTCACCAATTGGAGTAGAACAAGTTGCTAAAGCAGGAAAATCAATGTTATTCTTAATTGAAGCAAATCCAGGACCAGGATTAGGAGTATTATTAGCATTCACATTATTTGGAAAAGGACAATCAAAAACAACAGCACCAGGAGCAATCATAATACATTTCATTGGTGGAATACATGAAATATATTTTCCATACATATTAATGAAACCAAAAATGATTCTAGCTGCAATAGCAGGAGGAATGGCAGGGGTTGCGACATTAAACTTAACAAATGCAGGGTTAACAGCACCAGCATCACCAGGTTCAATAATAGCAGTATTGACAATGACAGCACCAGGAGATCACTGGAAAGTAATATTAAGTGTTCTATTAGCAACAGTAGTATCATTCTTAGTAGGATCAATTATACTTAAAGCAGATAAAACAGCTGAAGATGATGGTGAAGGATTTGAAGAAGCAAGCAAAAAAATGAAAGATCTTAAAAATACACCAACAGGAGCAGCAACTGGAGTAGCAGGAACAGCAAGTTTAGCAGGATTAGCAGGATTAGCAATAAAAAAAATAGTTGTAGCATGTGATGCAGGAATGGGTTCAAGTGCAATGGGTGCAAGTTTATTAAGAAAAAAAGTTCAAGATGCAGGATTAGGAATTGAAGTTATTAATAAAGCAATTAATGAAATACCATCAGATGCAGATTTAGTTATAACACATAAAGATTTAACAGAAAGAGCAATTAAAGCACAACCAGATAAAAAACATCTATCACTAGAAAACTTTATGGATGGAAAATTCTATGATGGAGTTGTTGAAAATTTAAAAAAGTAGATAGCTCATTAGATACAACCCCTCTTAAAACTAGTGAGCAACATGTGGCATCAACAGGGGAAATACTAAAAAAAGAAAATATACTAGTTAATTTACCATCAGAGAGTAAAGAAGAAGCAATAAGAAGAGCTGGAGGATTATTACAAAGTTTGGGATATGTTAATTCTAACTATACAAATGGTATGTTAGCAAGAGAAAATGTACATACTACATACCTTGACAATGAAGTTGCAATTCCTCATGGTGTTGAAGAAGTTAAACATGAAGTTATAAAAGCAGGAATAGTTGTGCTATTATATCCAAATGGGATTGACTACGGAGATGGAAATATAGCTAAATTATTGATAGGAATAGCAGCACAAAATAATGAACATATAGATGTAATTTCAAAATTAGCAATAATAATAGACGACGAGCAAAAAATTGCAGATCTTATTTCTTCAAATAATGTAGAAACAGTTTACGGATATTTAAAATAGGGAGGTTACACATGGAAGCATTGCATTTTGGAGCAGGAAATATAGGTCGTGGATTTATAGGTAAGCTGTTGTCGGAAGCAGGTTACAGAGTAAATTTTGTAGATATAAATGAAGCAGTAATAAAAAGCTTAGAAGCAAATGGTGAATATATAGTAGAAGTAGTTGGAGAAACTGCAACAAAAGAAGTTGTGAAGAATGTTAATGGAATATTTTCAACAGACACAGACGCAATATTGAAAGTAGGAAATGAAACAGGAATTATAACTATGGCAGTTGGACCTAATGTACTACCTATTATAGCAAAAACAGTAGCAAAAATAATAAAAAATAGAAAAGAATTGAATAATACTAATTTCTTAAATGTTATAGCATGTGAGAATATGATAAAAGGTTCAAGTTTTCTTAAGGAAAAAGTATTAGCGGAGTTGTCGGAAGAGGAAGCAAAATATGTCGATTCTTATGTAGCATTTGTTGATTCAGCAGTTGATAGAATAGTACCACCAACAGATAGTGGGATAACAGATCCAACATATGTTATGGTTGAAGAATTTTACGAATGGATCGTTGATAAGAATCAAATAAAAGGAAATTTAGAAATAAAAGGTATGATAAAAGTAGATAATCTAATGGCTTATCTTGAAAGAAAATTATTCACATTAAATACAGGACATGCAATTACAGCCTATATTGGTAAGAGTAAAGGGATTGCGACTGTTGATGAGAGTATTATGGATCCAGAAGTAAGAGCAATAGTAGTGGGAGCCATGAAGGAAAGTGGAGAAGTACTTATAAATAGATATTCATTTGTAAGGGAAGAACACTATAAATATATAGAAAAGATTTTAAAAAGATTTGAAAATAAATATTTAAAAGATGATGTTTCTAGAGTTGGTAGACAACCAATAAGAAAATTGGGGAAAAATGAGAGACTTATAAAACCACTTTTAGGAACAATTGAATACAACTTACCAAATGATAATTTATTACAAGGAATCATTTATGCATTGAAGTTTGATGGAGAAGATGAAGAAAGTATAAAATTAAAAGGTATGTTGAAAGAAAAAGGAGTAGAAGC